>JBNMIS010000001.1:0-95205 GCA_050873385.1 Bacteroidales bacterium
CCCGTCAAAGAAGGAGGAATGGGGTTCGACTATCGCTTGGCAATGGGTATTCCCGACTTTTGGATCAAATACATCAAAGAGGTCAAAGACGAAGATTGGAAAGTCGGGCATATCCTCTACGAAATGACCAACCGGCGGCAAGACGAAAAGACCATTTCTTATGCAGAAAGCCACGATCAGGCACTGGTAGGCGATAAGACCATCATTTTCCGTCTTATAGACGCCGAAATGTATTGGCACATGCAGCACGGTTCCAACACCTATATGGTGGACCGTGGAATAGCATTGCACAAGATGATTCGTCTCATAACCGCATCCACTATCAATGGCGGCTATCTCAACTTCATGGGAAACGAGTTTGGACATCCCGAGTGGATCGACTTCCCGCGGGAAGGGAACGGATGGAGTTACAAGTACGCACGACGCCAATGGAGTCTTGTCGACAATCCAGACTTCTATTATCACGACTTGAATGCATTCGATGCGGCAATGGTACATCTGTTGAGAGAACATCTGCACACTGTCTCCGACAAAAATGGCAAACACTTGCCGTGGATCTACACGCTTTGCGATAACGAAGGTGACCAAATCATTGCCTATCAACGGGGAAATCTGATCTTTGTTTTCAATTGGAACGGAGAGAAATCGTTCTCCGACTACGGCATTTTGGCGCCGGAAGGGAAATACAGGGTTCTGCTCAATACCGATGCCAAAGAGTTTGCCGGCTTCGGGCTGTCCAATGACAAGATGGAACACTTCACGCAATACGATCCTCTCTATAAGACCGGCAACAAGGGCTGGCTCAAATTATACATACCCGCCCGCAGCGCTGTCGTACTCCAAAGAGTCGATTAGACGGCGATTGTTACAGGACATCCTTTTGTTGTTTGCCTTTCATGTAACACTTGTAAACAATAGAAACACTCGGTTTCATCGAGTGTTTCTATTGTTATTCTCTGCATTTTCAGTATTTATAAAGTCGGCAGACTCATGCCTGTTATCTTTTGGTACAAGGTCAGTGCATACACATCCGTCATACCGGAAACGTAATCTAACATTGCCTGCAACTTCAAGTAAGGATCTTCCGCATAAACGGCATATTGTGTCGGAATACGTTGTAGCAATTGCCGTGAATAGGCTTTGTTCGGATTGAATGCGGCCTCCACCAGTTCGCTCATCAAGGTGGATATAATCTTATAACCGGCTAATTCCACATCCAACACTTCCTGGGAACGGTAGATTTTAGCCTTTGCCACTTCCGCACAACGGGTATAAGCCTCTCTGATTGGTGCTTCTACTTGTTTGATGAGAGAACCCGTGAAACGGCCTTGCATGATTGCATCTTCGTTGTCTACGAAGGTTTGCGTACAACTATCCACCAGGCAGCCTATCACACACGAGCGCAAATAAGCAATCTGTTCATTCGTATCGTCCACAAGTGCCAGAGTTTTCAGGATTTTATCCTTTCTGGAAGACTCGAAAAATCCCAAAAGGAGTTCTTTTGTTTCTTCTGTTGTCAGTATCTTCAGTTTCTTTGCATCCTCTATATCCATAATCTGATAGCAGATATCGTCTGCCGCTTCCACAAGATAAACCAGCGGAAAACGTGCATACATCCCCTCCTTGCCACCTGTAGCAGGGATACCCAACTTGGAAGCAATAGTCCGGTAATTCTCTTTGTCCGAGTCAAAGAAACCGAACTTTCCTTTTGGCGAAAGAGTCGAAAGATAAGGATATTTCACAATGGAGGCAAGCGTACTGTATGTAAGGACAAATCCGCCTCTTCTGCGGCCTTGGAATTGGTGGGTAAGCAGTCTGAACACATTGGCATTGCCTTCAAAATGGGTGCAGTCCGCCCACTGGTTTGCAGACAATACATTCTTCCATATTTGCCCTTCCCCTTCCGAAAAATACGTACCTATTGCCTGTTCGCCGGAATGACCGAAAGGAGGGTTACCCATGTCATGAGCCAGACATGCTGCCGAAACAATGGAACCTACCGAGTCCCAATGCGCATCAAGGAAAGGATATCTTCCTTTTAATGCTTTGGTCACGTTATTGCCCAGCGACCTTCCCACACAAGAGACCTCCAAACTGTGTGTTAGACGGTTATGGACAAAGATGGAACCGGGAAGAGGGAACACCTGTGTCTTGTTCTGCAAACGTCTGAAAGGGGCGGAAAAAATAAGGCGGTCAAAATCCCTCTGGAATTCGGTGCGGGCATCATGCCCGACCGACGGATCATACCATTCCTCCTGCCCGAAGCGGATGGAGGTTAAGAGTTGTTCCCATTGCATAATTGTTACTTTCGTTTCATTGTTTTACCACGCAAATATAACCATTTCCTGCCATTGCCGCAAATGCTTCTCTCTCAACAGCATTGTCTGTATTGGTTCAGCCATGTCAAAATTACCACGGACCATTGATACACTTCCGGTACACAATGTTTCTGATAGTTTGTCATGGCTGTTGGCACAACGGAATCGGGATGTATACTCTTTTCCGTACACATCCCGATTCCTCTCCGATTGAGGATGATAAGGATTTTCCCTTTATCTCTCAATCATGTATTCTCATTCGCACCTTACCGGCGGAAGAACTTCTTGCCTTTCTGGATAACAATACCTCTGTATGTTTCATCCACCTGACGGCCAAGAACATCATACATAGGTGCGTTCAAATCCAATTGAGCAGGATCCACCATTTCTTCTATCATAGTACCCGTGCCGTTCTTGGATACCTTCAATGCTTTGCGGGCAGGGATGATGGTGGTGTTGTCAGTTTTTGGCAGAGAGAAGATGTACATACCATTGTCGCCTGTGCAAACGAGGTTGCCTGCATAGTCGAAGTTCATCTGACGGAAGACAGATACGCCGTGCTTGTACTCATAGCGGAGTGTGAGGACGGGCTTGTCGCCTTCCCATGTGATGTCGAAGACATAGAACTGGTTGCTACCGCCTTGCAGCACGAGCATGCTCTCGTCTGCCGATACCGCGTAACCGCTACCGTTGGAACCTGTAATAATATCTTTGTACTCATCGCTTGCAGACGAGAACTGTGCCTCGCCATTGAAATCGTAGAACTTCAACGATGTGGCAGAGCCGTTGTTGTTGCCTTCCGTGCGGCTTTGGCTGACAAAGAAACCATGTGACGTGCCCCAAACATTGCCTTCTGTATTACCTTGTCCTGTCAGCGTGTATGCCGCCGACGGAGCCTCTCCCCATGTACGCAGGATAGAACCGTCTGTTTGACCGATATTGTAAACGACCGCACCATTAGCAGGCAGCGTACCGGAAGCGTCCTCATTGTAAACAAGCAGTTTAGTGTCAACACCGTGACCAAAGATGTGGCAGCCCGGAGTACTGGAACCTACAGCCGCACCGTTGTTGGTAAATATACCGCTACTTGCTGCGCGTGTTCCTTGGAAGAACTGTGTGAACGGCTGGCTCAAGTCTGCAGTATTAGCCACAAAGATACCGGAGTGGTTGTCCGACCAGTCTGCGATATAAAGGTATCCCTCATCGTCAAGGCTGATACGTGTCGGATTGCCGAAGGTCTCACCGCCATTGTATTTCTCTGTGTTCAGTTTGTTGTAGTCCTCGTCATATGCAAACAAACCGCTATTTACCTTCAGGGAAGACGTTGAAGAACCTGCACGGTGGAAAACATAGATATAGCCGAACTTGTCGGATTCGGGGTTGTTGTTCACGGCATTGAAGAGACGTGAAGTGCTCGTAGCAATCAGCGACTTGTCCTCGTAGAGTTTGCCGATGTTGCTGATAGCCTGACCTTGCAACTCTACGGCCCAAGTCATAGTGGCGCCTACCTCACCCGGGAGTTCGCTCTTGGCAATGGTGAAGGTATTGGTTCCCTTCACTACATGTGCTAACTCGATAGTGCCGACTTCAGTATTATCTGCCGCATAGAAGACAAGGTTTGCACTTACTGCGTCCGAGTTGGCGTTGAAAGTGAATACATAGTTATTGCCACTCTCTACTACATTGAGGTTGTAAGCCATAATGGCTGCTGTAGCAGGTTGGTCCACACCTGCGGTGGTAAACTTGCTGATGAGGCTGTCACGCACCAGATACAGGGTGATGTCAGCGTCTTTAACGACTCCTGCCGCCATGGTGTAGGTAGCGTCTGCGGCATCCAAGGTGGTGTTGGTGGTCTTGATGAGGGCAGCCCTGCTGAGACCATCGGTGATGTCGTAGAGGGCTACGCCAATGTTCTTGCCGTCAGCGTCTTCTGCAGGGGTAACCATTACATCATGGTGAGCGTACTTGAAGTAGTTAGCCACATTGGTGTGGAAAGGCAGTGTACCCATTATCTTAGGTTCTGACTTTGTGGTATTCACCACCTGCCACTCAATAGCATTCTTGTTGGGCGATGAGAAGATGAAACTCTTGTCATCACGCGGCGAAACAACCATTTGTACATCATGACCATATTCAGCCAAGGTAATGCCCACAGGTTGGTTGCGCAATGCACCGGCGTAGTTGTTCTCGTAAACAGTATAGATAACAAAACGTACGCCATGTGTATCACTACCTGTGGTATAAGTAGTGGAGGCAATCATACCATCTTCCGTTGTCCCGGAGTATGCCAACGTGGAACCGACCATAGCATTGTAGTAGTTGCCTGCGGCCTCGTTGTTCGTATTGTTGAACCACAACGCGCCTTTCCAACCCGCTGCATCGGACTCCCACTTGTAGATATTCCACGTATTAGCAGGGGTAAACGTAACGGCCTCTAAGTTGCAGCCAACCAAGTAGCCGTCGGCGGTGAAGGTGATGTCGCTCAGTTTCAATCCGTCTGCCGATACCACGGAGCAGAAGTCGGTAGGCAACGTATTCAATACTGTCTGCGTCTCTGCATCCACCTCAAGCAAGACCGGCTCTTTGGCTTCGTCCACCGCCAAGATATACATCTTGCCGTCACGGTACAATGCACGGCGAACAGTCTTCCCGTCCAAGGCACCTGCCAACTTCTTGCCGACGAAAGACTGCTTCATCTCATAGGTGCCTGCCAACTGCAAGTAAGCAGGTTGTTCGGGTTCGGGGTAGTTGTAGTAGGTTACCGTGGGCGGTACATACGAGGTGTCGGACAGGTAAATCATCTGATAGGTGGTCTCATTGGCTTTTACCGAGAAACGTACCTTTTGGTCATCAGTCAAGGGGTAGTAGCCTTTGCAAGTAGCGTCCAATGTGTAGTCATCGCCCGGGGTGAGGTTCTCGAATACGAAGATACCGTTGTACAGCGTGTCCACGTTGTATTTGGCAACCTCTACGCCACCCTTGAGCAATGTAACCTCTGCGCCATTGCAAGGTATCCACTGGTCGTTGGTCTTGGGTGCATAGTTGAACAAGGGGTTGTTCATCTTGCGATGAAGGTCCTTCACCGTACCCATGATGTAGCCAACCGTCTCTTTGTCGGCACCATAGTAATCGACGATACCGCGATAGTACGCCAACCCTTCCTGATGACAATAGTCATGGTTCAAGGCACGGTGGCGTGCAGGCTGATAGGTATGGAAATAGCCTTCTACCAAATAGCCGCTTGCACCATGCTTCAACACTCCAAGGTAGCCTTTGTATGTTACGCCGGGGTGGGTCTTATCTGTACGTGTACTACCATTCTTGTAGAAACTCAAATCACCACGTACGTTCATGTTGGTCATTGAATAGTATGAATAGGGATCAATGCCGCTTGCCATAATACCAAAACGGTGTGCCCAAATCGCCTCGGCTTTCTCACGGCTACCCTCTACATATACATTTGCACCATCTTCGGTGGTTGTGGTTTTATCATCATAGCCACGATAGATAACCAACGGGTAGTTGGTGGTAGTACCGTCAGTAGCCGCATTAGAGTGTACGGAGATAAAATAGTCGATATTGTTGGCATCCACTTCTTCGCAAATCTCACTCAAGTTGCGGTTGTATGCGGTATAATCGGACAATGATTTATAGTTGTCATACGTGTAATCGGGGTATTGACCATCCACCTTCGCATAGGGCCAAGGACCACATTCCGTACGGGAATAAAGAACGGTGGCACCTGCCGCCTCCAGTTTCTTGCCGAGATAGAGACACTTCCAAAGATCGGTGTTGGATTCATAGAAGCCACATGTATCCGGCATGCCTGTGGAAGACAATGCGGGATAGGGGATAGTGGCACACGGACGGTCGTTGGGACCGAAGGAGCCGTGTCCCGGATTGATATAGATACGTTTACCGGTGAGGTCGGTAGCGTTGGCAAAAGACAGAGCCAACAAGGTGGTAAGCACCACTAAAAGATATCGTTTCATAGTATTCATTATTTCCGGTTAATACGAATAAGATAAGTGTCTCCCTCGTCAGTGGAGAATACTATCCTGCTTCCGTTGGCAGCGACATAAGGATACATGGCTATCAAACCGGAAGTAAGGACCTGGTGCTCTCCCTTGAGATTGTATGCCACAATATCCGATGCAGTCTGCACGTAGCCATCGTCCTGGTCGGCCATGCCGATAATAATCTCGTTGTTGTACCACTTTGCGGCACGACAGTCGCGAGCGATAAAATGAGGATTGCTTCCATCAATGTCAGCCACCCACGCGCCATTGCCTGCAACATAGTAACAAACCTTGGTTCCATCGGGTGAAACAGACGGCCAAATGTAACTCTTACCTTGTCCATTCGGCGAAAGCACACGCGTTTCACCATCAATTGTTATCATCAGTTGACGGTCTTGCACGGAAACAACGGGAAGCGTTTTCTGAACAGGCTGTTTGCCATTCAGAGCCTGCACTCTCAGTTGACGTTTTTCCACCGTAAGAATGGAATTGTCTTTGATGGTATATCCATTGAGGTTACGCGTAGGCTTAACCAAAGTGGTTGTTTTATTGGTTGCCATATTTTTCCGGACAAGCGCCGAGCGTTTCAGTTTGTCTTTTCCCATTGTGGTTTCGCGATACACAATATCGTTTCCATCGGCAGAAACAGCAACATTGTAACCGGCACCTTCGGCTGTGGAAACGGTTTCCACTTTGCCTGTTGCCAAATTGAATTTCTGCAGGCCTACATTGCTTGTGCTAGTGAGCAGGACATAGGTTCCATCGGGACTAATGCCGGCGACCTTGGCATACGCCGGACTTGACGGCAGTTGCAATTTGTCAACCGAAGTCACTTCAAGCAATTGAGCATTTGCCGACAACGTGGCAAATGCCAAGAGTGTAAATAAGATCTTTCTCATACTGATTTGAATTTAAGGTATTGTTTGATTATTGTTATGTTCAGTGTATAAACTTCCTAACCTGTTCACCCACCCTGACGATGTAAGCACCATGCGACAAAGCACATGTGAAAGAACCGGTAGCCGTTTCCCTGCAGATGAGCATACCGTTGATTCCATAGACTTCCACCACCTGTGTACCTCCGAACGAGAGTGCCAATCCTTGCGGTGTGGAACGAAGCAACAAGTTGTCAAGCGTTTCCTGCACACCGTCGGCAACAGGTGTGAACGTGAACTTATAGGCAGCAAGACCATTATCGGGTGCCAACACATAGATATAAGCATCATTGCCATTCACCGCTGTACAGAAATCAACAGTATAGGATGCATTTGCGGCATTACCAAGACCCGATGTCGCAGATATAACCCTCTTTGCCAAACCCAATCCGTAGGTTGTCTCATAGACCTCAAAACCACCGTTCACATCGGAAGGAAGCAACAAATAGCGATGTCCGAGGAGAGTGAACGTGCCCACGCCAGAAGCATTCACCGCAACAGCAGAAGTACCAGCAGGAAACTCTTCCATCTTTTCGCCCGTTGCAATCAAGTGGCGTGTAGGCAACTGCCCTGCCACAGAGGCATAGAAACTGTTTGCATCGCAAGGTACAGCCTTAGCGGAGGTGCCGCTTGGCAAATCGTTGTTATCGACAGCGACAGCCGTCTGCAACAGGGCATCTGCAAAGGGAATTTTCACCAAGTGCCCCGTATTACTCAATGCCAATGCAAAGCCCTTGTCATTCCATGTGCCATAAGGATAGAAATAGTCGCAACGTCCCGCGATAGCGACGACCCCGAGGTCTTCATAACCATCGGATGCAACAGCACCCATCTTCATTTGCAACGATGTGCTACCCGCTGCCGTATTCCCCATAAGCAATTCCCCATCATCGGTGATACGCAGGTTGTGCTGCCAAAAGGCAGAAGTTCCTATGGAGCGGGTAGTCTCCAATGCGCCCGTTTCGGCATCGACTATAGCAAAAGTGCCTACATTCTTGTCAGGAATATACAATCGACCATTATAGTACGCCATACTGCGATTGGCGGCTCCTGTGGTCAAGTATGCCGCTTCCGAGACAGTCTTTGACCATAATGGCGTCATTGCAACCGTACCCGTTGTCAGAGAACTCTCCCCTTCGTTATACACTATCGGTTCGTATTCGTTGCCATACCGGTCGTAAGGACAAACAGCAAAAGTAGTATTCGCCAAGTCTTCCACGTCGCCAACATTGAAACTTGTTGTGTAAGCAACGCCCAACAGATTGGCAGGATCTTCCAAAGCAGATGTCCTATCCATACCTTTAGGATAAGCGTATACCGTAAAACGCGGTGAAGATGCATGCGTCCACATCAAACCGGTGCCAACCAATGATATATCGGAAGGCTTTTCCAATCCGGGTGCCTCACGCCAATCCATAGCCGGCACAACGGACTTGGTGGAATACCAATCGTTCGCCAAGAAAGTATGGTAACTCTCGGAAGACGAGAAGTAACTATTGCAGCCACCGATATTGAAGAGATACTTTGTGTTGTAGAATATATTCCCCTTCACTTTTCCATTGCTCCGCATTTCATTCATCTGCGCCTTGATTTCATCGGGAGAATTGAATCGGGCGGTCGTACTAGTAGCAGTATTATTGTTCGCCACATCCTGACTCACATAGAAATGACGGTTGTAGCGGAAGGCGAGATTAGCCCACCAAGGGCACAACTTGCTGAAAGAACTGGAAGCATAGTAACCATTCGACGTTGAGAGCATAGGCCAATAGAGTTGCGGCGAGATATAGTCGATATACCCACGTTTCAACCATGCGGCTCCGTCGCAGAACAAGTCGGAATAGACATCCCAAGAACCAGGGCAAGCCGATATATAGTCATAGGAGGTGTATTCCTCGTTGTACACATTGTGAGCGGACGTACTCCAAACACCAGCGGGACCTATACCAAAACGGAGGTACGGTTTCTTGGAAAGGACACTCTGCATAACCGACTTAACAAACAGGTTCACATTCTCACGACGCCAATCGCCCAATGACAAATTATGGGGATTATTCGCCGTTGTCATCGGCGTTTCGTTGGGTGCTTGCGTAGAGGAATAATCCGTCTTAATTCCATTATAGAAATAGTCGTCGAATATGATACCGTCAATGTCATAATGGTCGATAATATCTTCTATCACCGACAAGACATACTTGCGTACGGCAGGATTTCCCGGATCAAGAATCTGCTTGGTCCCAGAAAGCAAAATCCAACTATCCTGAATCCGGCTTGAGCGAAGGCTGTTATTTCCGAGACGATACGGGTTGACCCATGCATGGAGTTCGAGTCCTCTTGCATGCGCTTGCTCAACGGCATAGGCAAGAGGGTCGTAGCCCGGATCTTTGCCACGTGTTCCCGTAAGAACGGAACTCCATGGTTCGCCCACCGTGGAACGGTACAAAGCATCGGAATAACTACGTACCTGGAGCATGACGGCGGTCATATTGGCAGCCTTGGCACGGTCCAAGATAAGATCCATCTCTGCCTTCTGTGCAGATATATTTCCCTGTGCATGCGGCCAATCGATTCCCCAAACCGTAGCCACCCACGAGGCACGGAACTCCTCTTTAGGGTTAGACGCAAACAGAAGAACGGTTGTACAGAACAGAAAGAACAGGGTAAAGAGAGTAGATTTGTGTTTCATGTATCAATTGTTTTTGAGGTTATGCTGTGCAGGATTTTCGTATTTACAAGCGGGAAAAGCGTTTATCCATTGGAGATTATCCGACTGATTCCGTCTTCAAAGTCGGTCAACTGTTTCTGGCAATAGTCCAACAACTTCTTTGCCTCCGCAGCCTGCTTCCTGAATTCCCCCATAGACAGAGCCTGTCCCTTTTCAAGATTCTCCACAATCGTTTCCAATTGTTTCAAGGCATCATCGTATTTCATTTTGTCAGCCATACCATATCAAGAATCAATCCACATCATCCCAACCTATTCCCTTGTATTTACCGAGATCCCAATCTTCATCCACTTCATTAAGATAGATTGTTTCGGGCGTGTCGTCTTCATCGGAAGATTTTTCCTCTTGTTCCATGATTTTCACATCAATAGGACTATGCGAAATCTCAATCACCTTGTTACTTTCTTTATTGAGTTCCGTCCAAAGGATATCCTTGAGTTGTTCGATTCCCAAACCCGACACCGACGAAATGAATACCGAGGGTATATCCGCAGGCAATTCCGAGCGCATCTGCTCCATCAGGACCTCATCCAACATATCGCACTTGGAAACAGCCAACACGCGTTGCTTTCGCAGAAGTTCCGGGTTATACTTGCGCAACTCCTCCAACAGGATATTGTACTCCCGCTTGACGTCCTGAGTATCAGCCGGCACCATAAACAGCAGCACCGCATTACGCTCTATATGACGAAGGAAACGCAAGCCCAGACCTTTTCCTTCCGCAGCCCCCTCGATGATACCCGGGATATCAGCCATACAAAACGACTGGTTATCCCTATAAGATACTATTCCGAGATTTGGTACCAGCGTAGTGAAAGGATAGTCGGCTATTTCGGGTTTCGCCGCAGACACAACGGACAGGAGCGTGGATTTTCCCGCATTCGGGAAGCCGACCAAACCGACATCCGCCAACACTTTCAGTTGCAGAATGATATTCCGTTCCTCGCAGGGTTCGCCCGGCTGCGCATAGCGCGGCGCCTGATTGGTGGCTGTACGGAAATGCCAATTGCCCAATCCGCCACGCCCGCCTTTGAGGAGGATTATTTCTTCCTTATCCTCTTTTATCTCGCAAAGAAATTCTCCCGTATTGCCATCGTAAACGACCGTTCCGCAAGGTACATCAATGTACTTATCCTCCCCATTCCTGCCGAAACTACGGCTTTCTCCACCACTTGTTCCATCAGTAGCCATGATATGGCGCTGATATTTCAAATGGAGCAAAGTCCACAGATTACGATTTCCCCGCAGGATAACGTGTCCTCCACGCCCTCCGTCTCCTCCGTCAGGTCCGCCCTTAGGCACGTATTTGGCACGATGGAAGTGCAGGGCCCCCGCCCCGCCCTTTCCCGAACGGCAGTAAATCTTTACGTAATCTATAAAATTGGACTGTGCCATAGCAGCATTATCAAGCAGAAAAGGGAATTATATATTCGACAGAATGCCGTCAATCTTAGCAAAAATCTGCTCCATCGTCCCCATACCATCGACTGCATTATATTTGCCGAGATCGCGATAGTAGGCACACACCGGCTTGGTTTGACTATGGAAGACTTCCAAACGCTTTTTGATGGTATCCAAATTATCGTCGACACGTCCGGAAGTCTTGCCTCGATTGAGCAACCGGTTGATCAGTTCTTCCTCCTCGACAAAAAGGTCTATCACCGTGACACGTTCGCCACGTTCCGCCAGCAACTTCTCAAGTTCTTCCGCCTGATGAACAGTACGAGGGAAACCATCGAAGATAACTCCCTTTGCAGACTTCGGCATTGCATCCAAATAGTTGGCAATCAGTTCCATTATAATGGAATCGGGAACCAAATCGCCATGCGAAATGATTGTCTCCACCTTTTTACCTATCTCGCTTTTTTCTGCTATTTCCTTGCGGAGAAGATCTCCCGTAGAGAGATGGTCCAATCCGTACTTGTCCACAATAAACTGACTCTGAGTCCCCTTTCCACTTCCAGGGGCACCACACAAAACAATATTCAGCATAGTTTTTTCTTTTTACTTTTTTCCATGGTTCCGTTCCGCCTCACACAAGCGAAAACAACACCCAAATATATACGTTGCAAAGTTACACAAGAAATATCACACTTGCAAGTGCGGGAAAAAGGAAAACTTTACGAGGCTTCCCAGAAGAGAAATTCAAGCAGAGAGACCCCATAGCCTACGAGGAACCGTCACTATGATTATTCCAATTATTCCAGAAGTTTCAGGGATATCTCCGACCGGTTTCCTGTTGCCTGCAGAAAGGTGCTCCAGGTGTCGATGAGGCCGGCTTGAGATGCCGTTGTTCATTTCTGCAAAACTTTACGATTTTTGCATACAAAGCAAGAAACAGTTGCCTGCCAACAATCCATCAAAAACTACAACAAAGCGGCTGTCTGAGAAAACGGGAAAGACCAATTATCCACGAAAGACTAACGTGAACCGGCAGCAAAAGGACGACACATACAAGAACATTTCCCAGCAAGCAACACAACGCACGCAGTGAGGATTTCCGACAGCGGCAACGCCAACCAAATACCCTTAATTCCAAGCAATTCCGGCAAGAAGAGAAAGCACAGGACCAAAAAACACCACCCCGCGCAGGAGAGCAAAGGCGGTGGCGGGTATGACGCGCTCCACGCTTTGGTAGTAACCAATGGCGGCGAGGTGCAACACGAAGAACACGAAGCCCGTGCAGTAGTACGGGAAGCCCTCTATTGCCATCTGTGCGGCGGGCGTTGTGGTGTCGAGGAACAGCGCCACAAGCCATTGCGGGAAAAACATAAACAGCAGTGTCGGCAGTATGCCGCATACGACGGCGGTCTCCAATGATACACGCAATGCCTCGCGGACACGCGTGGTTTGTCCCAAGCCGAAGTTGTAACTGATAATAGGTTGCGCCGACTGGGCGATGGCGTTGCCAATCATAAAGACGAAAGGCATATAGTAGCAACTGATGCCGAATGCGCCCACGCCGTCGTCGCCGAGATAGCGCATAAATACATGATTACCAACAAAGAACAGCATTGCCATGGTCATCTGGTTGAGCAGCGTGGAGAAGCCCACCTTGCATTGTTCGGCTATGTCGTGTCCGAAGAAGGACAGCCCTCTGCGGCGCAGGTGTAGCGGGTGCAGGCGCATCTTGTGGGCATGGAAAAGCATATACACCACGGCTATCATTGCCCCGACGAAACAGCATATCGAGGTCGCCAAGGCGGCTCCCATGACGCCCATGCCGAGCGGGAAGATGAACAGCCAGTCCAGCATCGCATTGAGCACGGCACTCGTGATGCTGCACCACATGGCGAGGCGCGGGGCACCGTCCAAACGTATGGAGAACAGCGAGACTTCCGTCCACATCTGGAACAGCAGCGAGGGGGCGAACCATATCAGGTAGTCTTTGACCAGCGGCAAGAGGTGCTCCGACGAGCCCAAGATATACGCCATGCGTGTCGGGAAGAGCATTATCGCAAGGATGGCGATGACTGCGATGATGGTGACGAAGACCATAGCCTGCGTCAGGCGGGCACGCGCCATGCGTACACGCCCCTGCGAGAGGTCGATGGATGCCAGCACCGAGCAGCCCGCGCCTATCATCAACCCTGTGCCTTGCAGAACCATCAGCAGCGGGATGCAGATATTCACGGCTGCGATACCGTCACTGCCCACACCATGCCCGACGAAGATACCGTCAATCATCGTGACAGCCGAGAGACTAATCATACCGAACAAAGTCGGCACAAACACCTGTCGGAAGAGTGTACTTACCTTGCCTGAGCCGAAATCAATTTGGTTGTTTGTCATACTTATTTGTTTTTGTATTTGTATATCCTCCGCACACAAAAAGCCGAACAAGATTCGATGGTTTTACCCAGTCATCTTATCCGGCTTTATATGCCTCCGATGAGGATTACAAAACGTTTGCTTGTATTCGTCTTTTATTTCGCGGTGCAAAGGTACGATGTTTTGCACGAGTATGCAAACCGTTCGAAAGTTTATTTACAACAGGCAGGTAAGAATGATTTGGAAATAGCCTAAAAAAAAATTATCTTTGCGGACTATTTAGACGCGCACCATGAGTTACATAGTTGTCCTTGTATTGATAGCCTTCATCGGAATGATTGCAGAATCATCAGCGTCCCTGCATGCGTCTTTACAGCAGCAGATATATTACCTCACGTTTGCGGCAGTGGTCATTTGGTGTACAATCAAATATGCCATCGGTCCTGATATTCAATTTTACATTCCTTTCTACAGCGGATTACAATCACCCCGGTATGTACTATCCCACCTGAACGAATCGCCATCCGAACCAGGATTTACCATTTTTTGCAGTATATTGCACACGTGCGGCATCAGTTTCTGGAGCATGACTGCCATTATATCCATTTTCTACTTTGCAGTCATATTCCAGTTATTCAAGAGAATACAAGGTCACAGGACATTGGCACTGCTGATGTTGGTATGTCTGGACTATAACCTCATACTGATGGAATTCCGTCAGTGCCTTGCAGTATCGTTCTTCTATCTATTCATTTTGCTATCGGAAAGAAGGCAATACGGTTGGGCGGTTTTGATGGCAATACTCTCGGCTTCAATGCACAAGTCGGCCATCATTGTCTTGGTATTATTCGGTCTTTTGTATCTAGTCGGCAAAGTACGGGTATCGACGAAAGAATATATATTACTGGCAGTTCTGATCATAGGTCTGCTTTTTATCCCATTACATCCCCTGCTGCTAAAAATGGTAGAGATGTTGCCTCTATCTGCCACTCAACTGACTTCAGCGAAGCACCATCTAATGATAGGAGTTCCTTTCCAGAAGATATTGATCGTCTATCTATCCTCTATATTCTGTCTGGCTTACTACTCAATTCCCAAAGAAGGAGATACCCGACGTCATTGGATCGTATGGTGCGGTGTGGCACTATTGGTTTGCCTTTACCCCTATTGGTTTTTACTAAACCGCCTACGTTCGTTCTTCCTACCTTTTTTGATTGTTTACATAGCCAACACCATACAATCGTCGGAAAAGAAAGACGTACTGACGAAACAAATATATGCGACGATATTGGTGATGTATTCTGTGGTTCTAATGATTGATATTCCACAGAAAAACAAACAACTACGTTCCCCGACAGATTCGATATCGTTGGTTGTGGAGCGTTGTAAACATTCGGAAAAAGAATTACAAAAGAGACAGATGGCGCAAGCGGAACTATATTGGGACTACGACTACAAAGAAATGATAAAACGAGGACAGCAATGAGCGTAACCATACTGATGTCAACATATAACGGGGAGAAATACCTGAAAGAACAATTGGACTCCATTACAGGGCAGGATATGCAAGAATGGCGTCTGGTTGTTCGCGACGACGGCTCAACGGATGATACAGTGAAACTGCTGCAACAATATGCAGCAAAGGACGACAGGATACGGGTGGTAGCCGACGGACGAAACGCAGGCGTAATACGATCCTTTGAATATCTTTTGCAGCATTACGGCACCGAAGGTTACATTGCTTTCGCCGACCAAGACGACGTATGGTTACCAAATAAACTGAGAATCAGCACAGAAACAATACAACGTGCCGAAAAAGAATACGGAGAGAGTACACCGATCGGGGTGCATACGGACTTAATCGTAGCGGACGAGCAGTTGCAAGAGATTTCGAAATCCTTTTGGGATTACGCACAGATCAAGCCGCACATCCTGAACCAAAAGGCAGAATACTTAGCAATCTGCAACAGCGTCACGGGATGTACCCTCTTACTCAACCAGGCTGCCAGGAAGGCGTCTTGGCCATTTAGCGAAAAGGCATTGATGCACGATTCAGCGATTGCGGTGAGCATAAAGAAAAAAGGAGGGCAATTGGTTCCCATAGACGAAGCCACCTTGCATTACAGGCAACACGGAGACAATGCATTGGGAGCCGTAAAATATGATTTGTGGCGCAGTTTTTCCCAACGATACCAAGAGGCAAAAGAGCATTACAGGGCTTATCATCCCGAGATTTTCCCGAATATTGCATCGTTTGCTTATTGGAAAATACGCTGTTTTTGCGCAGAACATCTGTAGGAAATGAACTCGGTATGCATAGCAACATATAACGGAGAGAAGTTTATTGAAGCACAATTGCGCTCCATACTGGCACAACTCCGGGCTGACGATGAGGTGATTGTGTCGGATGACGGGTCAACAGACCGAACATTGGATATCATAGCATCACTTCGAGACAAGCGTATCATTGTGTTAGGCAACCGCAGCCATTCCGTAAAGGGAAATTTTGAGAATGCACTACGTCATGCGCAAGGAGAAACAATCTTTCTAAGCGATCAGGATGACGTGTGGCTGGATGGGAAATATGACGCGTGCATAGAGGCATTAAAAACAGTGGATTTGGTCTGCACGAACAGCAAAATAACCGATGAAAACCTGAATATCGTCAACGAAAACTTCTTTTCGTTGTACCATTCTGGACGCGGTGTGCTGAAAAACGCACTAAACAACACCTATTACGGTTCGTGCATGGCATTCCGACGTACGCTGTTGAACTATGCACTGCCTTTCCCGAAGACGCAAGAAATAGGACACGACATATGGTTAGGATTAGTTGCCGAAATAACGGGGACGACCCTGTTTATAGAAAAACCCTATCTTTTGTATCGCAGACACAGCGGCACTTCGACGCAAACTACTAGTCTGTGGCGGCGCAGCAAGCGGTCGATATGGAGAAAAATATGGAGCAGAATCGTCGTGATATATTATGTTTGTAAATTCCGTATTCAGTATGCAAGATAACTTAGTAAGCATTGTTACGCCGTTATACAACGGTGAAAAGTTCGTCAGACAGACAATAGAGAGCGTATTGGCGCAGACCTATCCCGAATGGGAGATGCTGATTGTGAACGACGGGAGCAAAGACAAGAGCGAGGAAATTGCCTTGGAATATGCCCGGAAAGACCACCGTATCCATGTATTTTCACAACCGAACGGAGGAAGTGCCTCGGCGAGGAATCACGGTATTCGGGAGGCAAAAGGCAGATACATGGTATTTCTCGACGCTGACGACTATTGGGGCTCCACATTTCTGGAAGAACAAATCCGGTTCATGAAAGAGAAAAATGCCTCTATTGTGGCAGCATCGTGCCGCAGAGTGGACGGCAACGGGAAAGAAGTGCTCCGTCCGTTGATTGTTCCTGCGCAAATGAGTTATCGGGATCTGCTCAAGACTTGCAGCCTGCCATGCCTGACAACCATGATTGACCGCAGCACATTCCGGGATGTATATTTTCATGAAGAACTGCACAGTTTGCGTGATGACTATGTGCTATGGCTGTCACTGCTAAAGCAGACGAAGTATGCTTACGGCAATCAAAAAGTATTAGCCAGTTACCGACTTACCATAAACGGCGCCACAGCCAACAAGAAAAAGATGATCAAGCCTCAGTTTCTGGTCTATTACAGAGTGGAGAAATTAGGACTGGTCCGCAGCCTGTACTACTTAGTCCATTGGGCAGTGAACGGTTTTCTCAAGTACAGAAAATAAGCGATGCTCAACGTTTCCATCGTACTATATCACCCGGATTGGGAGAATGAGGTGTTGCCATTGGTAAGCGAACTACTCAAGGCGGAATGCCTTCACCGATTGTATCTTGTAGATAATTCGGAGGAAAGGGCAGAAGCATGGATATCGGAACAGCGGACAGACGGGAAAGTGCAGTATATTTTCTCAGGAAAGAATGCAGGATACGGACGCGGGCATAATGCAGCGTTACGAGAAAGTGTGCATGACGGAATACGTTACCACTTGGTGATGAACGCCGATATTATAGTGAAAGCCGAAGACATAGACCAATTATGTGCTTTCATGGAGACCCGACCTGACGTGGGGCAACTCATGCCGAGAGTGACATATCCCAACGGAGAGATACAATATCTTTGCAAACTACTGCCTACGCCCCTTGATGTGTTCGGCAGAAGATTTCTTCCACAGCGTTGGAACAGAAAGCGCAATGCACGTTATGAACTGCGCAGTTCAGGCTATAACCGGCCCATGAATATACCCTACCTGAGCGGTTGCTTTATGCTGCTCCGTACGGAAGCCGCCCAAAAGGCGGGACTATTTGACGAGAGATACTTCATGTATCCGGAAGATATTGACCTCACACGCACAATACACCGCCACTACGTGACACTATACTATCCGGAAGTAACCATTGTGCACAATCACAAAAAAGGCTCATACCACAGCATGAGCCTTCTATGGGTACACATCGTGAACATGTGCCGTTATTTCAACAAGTGGGGTTGGTTCTTTGACAAGGAGCGCAGGGAAGTGAACCGCACTACATTGTCATCAACCGGTAAGCCAGATAGCCTGCATACACAAGCAGCATGCAAGCCCCGTGCCACCATTTGAGTTCCCGCTTGGCGTTTGTCTTGATAAACAACCAGACCATAGCACAGCCCAATGCCGCCATGAGAGCGTCCAAGGACAAACCTTTGTAGGCAGGAAGGGGACGAATCACCGCACTGGCACCAAGGATAAAGAATACGTTGAAGATATTGCTACCGATGACATTACCCAAGGCAATATCCACATTCTTCTTCATAGCGGCAATGACCGATGTGGCAAGTTCGGGCAATGAGGTTCCCAATGCCACAATGGTAAGACCAATGATCGCTTCGCTTACTCCCAAGCGTGTAGCGATAGAAACCGTACTGCGTACAATCAGTTCGCCTCCTACCACCAAACCGACCAAGCCCACGACAACCAGAAGAACGGCTTTCCAGACTTTCATCACCACCACATTTTCCGATTCCGTTTCACAAACGCCCGTCTTTGCATGGCGCACATTGGACACCATGAAGACAATAAAGAAGAAGAGCAGGACAGCACCTTCCCAGCGCTGCAGTCCTTTGACTTCACCAGACATGGTCACCGTAGCAAAAGCAAGGACGAGAAGACCTGCAATGATGCTCATGGGGATATCAAAATCACGGCAGTGTTTCTGACTGGCGATAGGACATATCAGTGCCGATATTCCGAGGATCACAAAGACATTGATGATGCTGCTTCCCAGGATATTGGTTATAGCAAGGTCGGTTGTTCCGTTGGCAACAGCCACCATATTGACCACGAACTCGGGCATGGAAGTACCAAATGCAACGACCGTGAGACCGATGACGATATCCGAGATATGAAAACGTTTGGCAATGGCAGAAGCACCATCCACCAACCAATCGGCGCCCTTAACAAGCAAAACCAAACCCACAACAAGGGAGAGCGCCAACAACCATGGGTTTGAGAAAATGACATCAAACATACTATACTTTTTTGTTCAGTTATTAGACATTGAACCGGAAGTGCATGATGTCGCCATCCTGCACGACATAATCTTTGCCTTCGACAGACAATTTTCCCGCTTCCCGACATGCCGCCTCACTTCCAAGCGAGACGAAATCATCGTACTTAATCACTTCGGCACGAATGAAACCCCGTTCGAAATCGGTGTGAATGACCCCTGCACACTGAGGAGCCTTGCTCCCTTCATGGAATGTCCAAGCACGAACCTCATCGCTACCGGCAGTGAGGAACGTGCGCAATCCCAGCAAAGCATACGCCGCCTTAATCAAACGATTCACCCCCGACTCCTGCAAGCCTATTTCTTCGAGGAACATCTGCCGTTCTTCGTAGGTATCAAGTTCAGCGATTTCGCTTTCCGTCTTTGCCGCAAGAACCAGCAGTTCCGCATGTTCGTCCCTGACAGCCTCTTTGACTTGCTCTACATAGCGGTTTCCGCTAACGGCAGATTCCTCATCCACATTGCAGACATACAACACCGGCTTATTGGTAAGCAGGAACATCTCGCGCGCCACAGCCTCTTCTTCTTTTGTTTCCAACGGAACGGAACGCGCATTTTTTCCTTCCCGAAGAGCCGCCTGGTAGCGAAGAAGTACTTCCAATGCTATTTTAGCCTGCTTGTCTCCGCCCGACTTTGCCTGTTTTTCGGTCTTCTGGATACGACTTTCGACCGTTTCGAGGTCCTTCAGTTGGAGTTCGGTATCAATGATTTCCTTATCCCGCACAGGATTGACGCTACCATCGACATGCACCACATTGGGATCGTCGAAACAACGAAGAACGTGCAGAATAGCATCCGTTTCGCGTATATTCGCCAAAAACTTATTACCCAGACCTTCGCCGCGACTAGCGCCTTGCACGAGACCTGCGATATCCACTATTTCGATCGTTGTAGGGATGACACGCTCCGGATGGCACAATTCCGCCAAACGCTGAAGACGTTCGTCGGGCACAGTGATCATACCGACATTAGGTTCTATTGTGCAGAAAGGAAAGTTTGCGGCTTGCGCCTTCGCATTGCTCAGGCAATTGAAAAGAGTTGACTTGCCGACATTAGGCAGCCCCACTATACCACATCTCAATGACATATAAGTATCGTTATTTATTTCGAGGAGCAAAGGTAGTACTTTTCTGACAGATTGCCAAAATAACAGGAGGGGCTGTTGGGCATTATGAATAAAAGAAGTATCTTTGCGGTCAGAAACAATCCATAACCGTGTTATTATGCAAGAACATCGCATTGAGTCGGACCTCCTTGGTGAAAAGCAATTACCCATGGACGTGCTGTATGGCATACAAACGATGCGTGCCATTGAAAACTTCCCCATCAGCCGGTATCATCTATTTGATTTCCCCGCTTTTGTCCGCGGCTTAGCCTTGACAAAGCATGCAGCCGCCATAGCGAACCACACATTAGGTTTACTCACTGACGAACAGTTTGCCGCCATAAAGCAGGCGTGCCAAGAGATAGAAGACGGCAAACACCTTGACCAATTCCCCGTGGACATGATACAAGGCGGCGCGGGAACCAGCACAAACATGAACGCCAATGAGGTGATTGCCAACAGAGCCTTGCAACTTATGGGACACCAGGCGGGCGAGTATCAATACTGCTCTCCGAACGACCACGTAAACTGCTCGCAATCGACCAACGATGCCTATCCTACCGCCATCCATTTGGGACTATACACGACCCATTTGGAATTCAGAAAACACCTGCAGGAACTCATTGCCGCTTTCAGGGCAAAAGAGACAGCCTTTGCAGATATTCTGAAAATGGGCCGAACCCAATTGGAAGATGCAGTGCCGATGACTCTTGGTCAGACATTCGGTGCCTTTGCCCAGATATTAGAGGAAGAAGTTGCCCGATTGGACGGCGCAGCAGAAGAATTTCTGACCGTAAACATGGGCGCAACAGCCATCGGCACAGGAATATGTTCGGAGCCAGAGTACGCAGGATTGTGCGTGAAAGCCCTTTGCGATGTAACAGGCTGGAAAGTGCAATTAGCACCCAATCTGGTGGCAGCCACCTCAGACACATCGTGCATGGTAGGTTATTCATCCTGCCTGAAACGACTTGCCACAAAAATCAGCAAGATCTGCAATGATCTCCGTCTTTTGGGCTCCGGTCCACGCTGCGGATTGCACGAAATAGACCTGCCCGCCCGCCAACCGGGTTCCTCGATTATGCCGGGCAAGGTAAACCCTGTGATGCCGGAAGTGATGACACAGATTGCATTCAAAGTGATAGGCAACGACACCTGCGTCACGATAGGAAACGAAGCCGCACAGATGGAACTTAATGCCATGGAACCCGTTATGGCACAATGTTGTTTTGAATCAATACAACTGATGATGAACGGTTTTGATGTATTACGCAAATACTGCATCGAAGGCATAGAAGCAAACAAGGCGAGATGCCAACAATATGTAAAAGACTCCATCGGTATCGTCACGGCACTGAATCCCGTAATCGGATACAAGAACTCGACAAAGATAGCGAAAGAGGCGCTGCAGACGGGGAAACCGGTGTATGACCTGGTGTTGGAACACAACATATTGACCAAGGAAGAACTGGACACCATACTATCCCCCGAAAATATGATCCGTCCAGTCAAGTTGGGCATCAAACGATAGGAACAACAAGCACTGCACAGCCTTTCCCAAGAAACAGACTGCAAAGAATCCAGTATTCCGAAAGGATTTATTGAAAAAACAGAAAGACCCTCCTTATTCCATACAGAGAACAAGGAGGGTCTTTCTGTTCTCCCTTGCAAGAAGGTTGGCGGGAACCAACGAAACATCCACTGACGGGACTTACGCCAAGGTGCAGGTCCCGTCGAGGGGTGCTTGAGGTGTGCTCAAATTCCCGCAAAACCAAATGAACCGGTATAAAACGAGAAGCAAAATGCAATATGCAGAAATGATAATTTGTACTATTTTTCCACATTCAGGTTATCACAATGCACACAAACTACAAAATATACCGTGCAAAATTTGTACATACAGATTATTTTTGTCACCTTTGCAATGTATTTCAGTATAATGCGGCGAAATACCGCAGGTACAAACAAAAAAACGTATATCTTATGAAACAAAAATTACTTCTCGTGCTGCTAATTGCAGCCATGGTATCAGTGCCCAGCATTTCACGGGCTACCACCCTACTGACAGAGAACTTCGACTACGCTACAGGCAACCTATACGGTCAAGGCAAAACGATCGACCCCACAGGATTGGGATGGATTAAATATGGAGCCAACTCGGCTGATCCTATTCAAGTTGTTGACGAGGTTCTGACATATACGGGCTATCAGGATGCTGCTACAGGCAAAGCCGTTGCGTTGAAGAAAACGAAATTGGGCGAAGATTTGCAGATTGCTTTCGCTACGGCAGAAAACGCCTTTTTGTCAGGAACTATTTATGCTGCCATGCTGGTCAAAGTAACAGATGCGACCGGTGCCGATACTTATTTTATGGGTTTTACAGGGAAGAACTATTCGGGTTGGCAAGATGGTGTAAGTGCTACTGAATACGGTCGTGCCTTTGTTATGAAAGGTTCAGACAACACCAAGTTCAAGTTTGGTGTGAGCAAGAATAATGCCACTCCGAGCGAGGCAACAGAGGAATTGAATGTGGGTGAGACTTATCTTATGGTTATCAAATATGAATTTGTGAACGGAGCAACAAATGACATCGTCACTTTGTGGGTAAATCCTGCTACAGATGCTACAACAGAACCGCAAGCGACTATCAGCGCATTGGTTTCCCAAGGCGATGCCAGCACAACGAACGGCTTGCAAGGCTTGGAACTGCGTCAAGGTACAACCGCTTCCAAGACCATGGCGGCAATGACCATTGATGCCGTGCGTGTTGCCACTGCATGGGCAGATCTCTTTGAGACCGGCGGAGGCGATGACCCGAAACCCGTTGCGACATTGTCGATAGAAAAGGCGAGTGCCACTTCAGATTATCATGTTCAGAACGAAGCGTTTGCAGATACGTTTGTAGTGAAAGGTGCGAACCTCAGCGACGAGGCTATCACTACAACGTGTGTACATGAGGACATCACGATTACCAGAGGTGCCACTTTGGACAGAGACAAAGTGATGTCTGAGACGGGTGATACCATTATTATCAGGAATACAGCGGCAACCAATGGTGAAAACCGAACCACCATATCCGTCGTACAAGGAGAGACCAAAAAAGAAATTGCATACGCATGGACAGTAACCGCTCCGACACCGAAGTATCCTACCATAGCGGCATGGAAAGATGCTTTGCAAACCTCCACCTACGGAGAAACGGGTCTTACGTTCAGCGGTACGGCTATCGTTACATTTGTGAAAGCAGGTATTGCTTATATAGAAGACGCGACAGGGGCTATGCGATTGGATCTCGCATATTTGGATTATCTGGAGACGCCCTTGGTCATAGGGGAAAAAGTTACATATATATCAGCGATTTATGAGTATAACACCTACTACGCGAAGTACTTTGAGGTGGACGGCTCGGGATATCCCACCCCAACAGTTGTAACTTTGGCAGAACTGAATGCCAACAAGGAAGACTATCTCTATCGTCTTCTAAAGATAGAGGGCGTTACTTTTGAATCCGGAGAATTTGCCACTGCACAGACCGACTGTACACAAGGGGATGAGACAATCAAAGTGAATGCAGCAGTTCTGGCAGGGACAGAGAAACCTGCCAAAGCCAACATCACAGGCATCTGGAACACCAGTTTCGGTTCTTATTATCTACAACTCCGCACAGACCAAGATATTGAAGCAATTGCAGGACCGCCTACGGCAATAGAGAATACAACCGTTGAGGGAGAAACAGAAATCTACACCATATCGGGCATACGCGTCTCCACCCTCCAACCAGGAGTAAACATTGTCCGCAGAGGCAACACCATCTACAAGGTGGTCCGCTAATCAGACTATCATACCCCAGGAATATCCAAACAATACTCTTGGGGTATGCTATCATTACAACAAATCTATAACATACAGCAGTTATGAAGAAAATACTATTACCCTTGCTTCTTTGCAGTGCAATGTGCATATCGTCCACGGCTGCAGACAACCTGCTCAGCAACGGCGACTTTGAGTCCGCTACATCCAATGGCATGTTCGGTTATCAATGGGATTCGTGGCAATGCAAAGCCATTACCACTGTTGAGACATCCGATGTCCTTGAAGGGAGACAAGCCCTGCGTTTTACAGAGGCTAATACAGCAGGCAATATCACCCAAGAAGTGACAACCATGTCAGACGAGGCAGACGGGCAAGTCTTTGAACTCACATTTCATTACAAACTGCTCAGTTATACGGCAGAGAGACCCGTTTGGCTCAATTGTGTATGGGAACACCCGAAAGACGGTGTGCTTAATCATGATGAGGAGGTACTGACACAGACTCTGAGTACAGAAAGCGGTTGGCAGACTATAACCGTAACGACCTCCAAGCCTGTCGGTGCTACAAAGTTGGTAGTGAGTATGGCATACGCCCGGAAGACCTTACTTCTGTTGGACGACTGGCGTTTAGAGCGCACCGAGGCAACAGAACCATGGCTGACAGTGGTGCCCACCACATTGCCCAAGGTAACAGCCAATGTAGGAGAGACCAAACCAGTCGCAGATATAACAATCCGTCAAGGACACCTAACCCAACCCGTGTCAGTCTATCTGGCAGGAGCGGGCAGTGCGATGTTCTCGTTGGACAAACAGCAAGCAGCGGCTGCCGAGGAAGTAGTCAAACTGACTTATCACCCTACGGCGGCAGGACAACACAGAGCCATGCTGATTATCGAGTCTTCAGAGGTTCCTACCCTCAACCAGACACTCTCCGTATCAGGTTCGGCAAGCGACCCGACCCTCAAACCGGAGATTACTATCACTCCTACCACTCTCGGAGAATTCAAATGCAGTGCGGGAGAAACCATGACTGCAACGATAACGGTCAATGCCGTCAACTGCACCAACAATGTAGAAATCTCTCTGTTAAACAATCAGAATCCAGGAGCATTCACTATCAACAACACATTGATGCCAAAGAATGTACAGGACGGCAGGTCGGTCATCACCTTCCATCCTCTCAAAGCAGGAGAATATACTGCTACGGTTTATTATCAGACAGAAGGCGGCACAGCCAAACGTATTGCTCTCAAGGGCACGGCTACCGCAGGAGAGGAGGAACCGGATGACTTCGATACGGAGTTTGTCTTTGACAACAAAAATCCACAACGTGTGCTTATAGAGCGTTTTGACAACATGGGACATAACGAGCAACTTCGTTTGACGAATTGGCAGAATGTGGTGGTGACGGGCAAACGTCCGTGGCAAGGCATAGACAATCTCAATGGCGAACAAATGGATTGTGCCAAAGCGACTGCTTTTGTCAGCGGACAGACTGACGACAGCGAGTGGGGGATATGGCTTGTAACACCTGCATTGGATTACAAAAACGCTGTCAACCAAGTCTTTACTTTCCGCGTACGCGGAGACTATCTGTTTGACGATATGACCACCGCCTTGGAACTCTATTACATTGATGCCACCAACCCGACGGATGTACACATGGAGAAAATCGACGCGGGTATCCCTGCTACTGCAGACGAGAAAGGGAAATGGGTGGATATCCATGTCAATCTGACAGGATTAGAGAACATCGCCGATGTCTTCTACATGGCGTTCCGTTATGTCGGTCCGAGCGGTATCAATGGTGCTGTAACCTATTATGTGGACGATGTAACATGGGGTAACCCCGATCTGCCAATCATCACCTGTGACCATAGCCAGATTGTCTTCCAGACCAAACCCGGTGTCGCCGGCGGTGTAGGGTTTAACATCACGGGACAAAACCTGACGGAACCTATCAAAATAGCATTAGGGGGCTCGAATCCCAACAGTTTTGTATTGGCAAGTGCTACTACCACACAGCCTGCCACCACCATCGAACTGCCTGCAGAGGGAGGGAAAGCGGCGATTGCGCTGCTACAGGATGCAGAGGGAGTGTATGAAGCCTATTTGGCAATGAGTTCCAAAGGGGCGGCAACTATTTATGTTCCCGTGTCATGTCTGGTGAAGAATACCACCGCGCTTGACCAAACGGAGACCGATAATATACCGATGAAACGAATAGTCAACGGGCATATTGTTATCCAGAAGGGCGAAACACTTTATGATGTCTTAGGCAACAAGATGATTTGAAAAGCACTTGACAGATAAACCCTGTGGTTAATTGCCCACGTATTTTTCCGCATATCACGAAGAATACGCGGGCAATTTGTTTTGACTAACGAAAGAATACAATACCTGTATCAGAACTCATTGAGACATGTACCGCAACAAACGGAGAGTATGACAGCGCGAGTAAACAAGAGGGGTTTGCAGAAACGGAAAACAGTTTGTACCTTTGTGGCGCGTTTACAAACAGCGTATTTATGAGATTTACCTTTTGTGTTCCATAGTAGATTTGACGATAATGCAAAAACCAAATTACATTATTGAGGTGAACCATGTGTCTAAACAATTCGAAGACGGTAAGTTCGCCTTGGACGATGTAAGCCTTTCGGTAGAGAAAGGCGAGTTTGTAACAATTCTCGGGCCTTCCGGCTGTGGCAAGACCACCCTGTTGCGCTGTATAGCAGGTTTTCAGGTAGCCACGAGCGGTGATATTCTTCTGAACGGGCAGGACGTGACCAAAACACCACCGCACAAGCGTCCAGTAAATACAGTATTTCAAAAATACGCTCTTTTCCCCCATCTCAACGTATTTGACAATGTTGCTTTCGGCTTAAAATTGCGTCGTCTGAACAAAGCCGTCATTGCGAAACGTGTGCGCACCGCTCTGAAGACAGTGGGCATGACAGATTATGAAGCGCGCGATGTGAACAGTCTGTCGGGCGGACAACAACAACGCGTTGCCATTGCCAGAGCAATTGTGAACCAGCCCGAGGTTCTCCTGTTGGACGAACCTTTGGCCGCCTTGGATTTGAAGATGCGCAAAGATATGCAGATTGAACTCAAGGAAATGCACAAACGACTGGGTATCACATTCATCTATGTGACCCATGACCAAGAGGAAGCCTTGACGCTATCGGACAGAGTAGTCGTAATGAACGAGGGCAAGATACAGCAAATAGGCGTACCAACAGACGTATATAACGAGCCTCAGAATGCCTTTGTAGCAGACTTTATCGGAGAAAGCAATATCCTGAATGCTACGATGATACACGACAGACGTGTCCGCTTCTGCGATTTGGAATTCGATTGTATAGACGAAGGTTTTGGCGAAAACACTCCCGTGGATGTGGTTATCCGCCCTGAAGACATATACATTTGGAACGATTCTTCCAAGACAACCATTGCCGAGCAACAGGCAGATTACGACCCCGACGACCGTATCCCCAAAGGGAACTTCACCCATTTCTACGGGAAAGTGGAGAGTTGTATCTTCAAAGGAGTGCACTACGAGATGCTCGTAAATACGGATAACGGTTACGAGTTTATGGTTCAGGACTACCATGCCTTTGAAGCAGGAACACAAGTGGGTATGCTTGTGAAACCTGAAGATATACAGGTGATGAAGAAGGAGCGTCTTACCAATCGCTTTGAAGGTGAAATAGCAGCGGACAACAAAGTGCTTTTCCTTGGTGAAGAATGGGAAATAGGAGAAGAAACGGCGCGGCAATTCGAGGTTGGACAACCAGTGGAAGTGACTGTGGATTTCGACAAGATCAACCTGCAAGACTACGAAGAGGACGGAACTCTTTCAGGAGAAGTGCATTTCATCTTGTACAAAGGTGACCACTATCACTTAACTATCCGCACGGACGAAGGCGATGACCTGTATGTTGACACCAATGATGTCTGGGATGACGGGGACAGAGTGGGAATAGAGATTGCTCCGGAACATATCCAAATAAGAAAGGGAAAGGCATGAAACTATCCAGTTTGTTTGGCAGCCGCCGTTCGTGGGCATGGCCATATATACTGTTTCTGGTATTGTTTGTGGTATTGCCCCTGCTGTTGATTCTATTCTACGCTTTCCAAGATCCGCAGGGGAACTTCACACTGCGTAATTTTACGCAGTTCTTTTCGACCTCAGAAGCCGTAAACACATTCATTTACTCGCTGGCAATTGCCCTGATTACGACTTTCATATGCCTTGTGATAGGTTATCCTGCAGCCTATATCATGGCAGCCGAAGAGTTTTCGACTCCCAAGGTGATGGCAATGCTCTTCATATTGCCGATGTGGATAAACTTCCTGCTCCGCACCATTGCGACCGTGGAACTCTTCAACATGTTTTCCCTTCCTTTAGGAGAAGGCGCCTTGCTATTCGGTATGTGTTATGACTTCCTGCCTTTCATGATCTATCCGATATACAACACATTGCAGAAGATGGACCGTTCGCTGATTGAGGCCGCCTCGGACTTAGGTGCCAACCGCAGAGAGATTTTCCAAAAAGTGATTCTTCCGTTGTCCGTCCCTGGTATATACAGCGGTGTCATCATGGTGTTCATGCCAACTGTCAGCACTTTTGCGATTTCGGAACTCCTGACCCGGAACAAGATCACCTTGTTCGGTTCGCTCATACAACGGGCTTTCGGCGAAGGCGGACTGAGCATGTGGAACTACGGAGCAGCCTTGTCGCTCATCATGCTTATCATCATAGCCTTGACCAGTTTCTTCGGAAACAACGACGAAGAAACCGATGCACAGAAAGGAGGTCTTCTATGAAAAAGAGCCATTCGTTTTCCTGGAGCCGTTTCTTTTCGCAGGCATATCTATGGATGATACTGCTTGTCCTGTATGCACCTATTGTACTGATTATTGTATTTTCGTTCACGAAAAGCAAAGTATTCGGCAACTGGACGGGCTTTACGTTTGCTCTCTACGAGAATCTCTTCACGGGGTATGATCATGTGGCACAAGTGCATGTAGATCCGAACCTATACCATGCTATTTTCTACACCGTAATCATTGCCCTTATTTCAGCAACAATTGCCACCCTGCTTGGCACTTTGGCAGCCATAGGCATCTACAACATGCGGCAACGAGACCGGAAGATTGTCCAGTTTATCAACAGTATCCCCATGATAAATCCCGACATACTGACCGGTATATCGCTGTTTCTCCTGTTTGTATTCCTGGGTATCAGTCGCGGTCTGACCACGGTAATCATCGCTCACGTGGTGTTCTGTACCCCCTATGTGGTGCTCTCGGTTATGCCAAGACTTACCAAAATGAATCCAAACCTCTACGAGGCGGCTCTTGACCTGGGCGCAACACCATTCCAAGCGTTACGCAAGATTCTCATTCCCGAATTGTGGCCGGGTATGATAAGCGGGTTCATTCTTTCCATCACTCTTTCGATAGACGACTTCGGAGTGACATTCTTTACCAAAGGAAGCGGAGGACTGAATACGCTCTCGACGTTTATCTATGCCGATGCCCGCAAAGGAGGATTGACACCGGAACTAAGACCTCTGTTCTCGCTTATCTTTATTACGATGCTTGCCCTACTCATCATCGTGAACTGGAGAGCCGACAAACAAGCCAAAGAAACCAAAAAATAATAGTATAAAAGAATGAAAAAGAACTTACAAAAGTTGTTTGCCGTACTGTTTGCGTGTACGGTTTGTTTCCCCGTGTCTGCCATAGACAGAGCACATACCCTAAAAGTTTATAACTGGGCAGACTATATTGACGATGATGTTTTGAAATCGTTCCCCAGTTGGTACAAGCAGATGACCGGGGAGGAAGTGGAAATCATTTACCAGACTTTCGACATCAACGAGTCCATGCTTACCGAGATAGAGGTGGGACACGAAGATTATGATGTCATTTGTCCTTCGGAATACATCATAGAAAGAATGCTCAAACTGAACTTATTGCAAAAGATACAGAAAGCCGAGATTCCGGATTCATTGCAGTATTTCAACAATGTCGCCCCTTTTGTAGTGGACAAATTCCAGCAGATGAGTCAGACAAAAACCGTATCGGACTATGCAACAGGTTATATGTGGGGGACGACTGGTTTCATTTACAACCCACAATGGGTGGAACGCGAAGATCTGAATTCATGGAGCGCCATGCTTAATCCGAAATTCAAGGGAAAGATATATATGAAAGACGCTTTCCGAGATGTTTATTCGGTGGTTGTTCTGTATGCTTACAGAGACGAGATAGCAGCAGGAGAAGTGACTCGCGACGAATTGGTAAGAGAAATTACCCCCGAGCGCATTGCACGCGTGGAGGAAGTACTGCTGCAGGCAAAAGAGAATGTGGCTGGCTGGGAAGTAGATTTCGGGAAAGAGGAGATGACCAAAGGAAATACGTGGATGAACCTTTCGTGGAGCGGTGATGCGCAGTGGGCGATTGACGAAGCCAAGGAGGTGGGAGTCACACTTGAATACATCGTTCCCCAAGAAGGTTCGAACGTGTGGTTTGACGGCTGGTGTATTCCCGTATATGCGAAGAATCCGAAAGCGGCATCGTGGTTTATCAACTATTTGTGCATTCCGGAAAATGCCATCAAAAACATGGAGTTTATCGGCTATGTATCCGTTATAGGAACTCCGGAAATTCTGGAATGGGCCAATGATTCCACTGAATGGAAAGAAAGTGCGGACTTGAGTTATTTCTTTGGCGAAGATGCTACAAAAGTATATGTGAACCAAGTAATGTATCCAGACAACAGCGTAGTGGACAAGTGTGCCTTAATGCACGATGCGGGTGACATGAACGAGGAACTGGTCCGTATGTGGAACCGCGTAAAAGGAGATAATCTTTCCATGGGAAAAGTAATCTTCATATTGGTTGTGTTTGGCGGTATCGTAGGTTTTGTAGTTTTCAGAATCGTCAAGAAGCGCCGTTTACAAACCAATTACCGCCGATGCAAGAAAAAATAAGGAAAAAGCGGATAGAAAATCGTCAAAAAATTCCATTGTCCTTTGTATATTCAGAAAAAGGCAGTACTTTTGCAGCGTTATTTTTAATCATTGTATTAATACTAAGATGAAAAAGATTTTATTTGTGGCTGCAATCGCTTGCTTAGCAATGGGTTGCTGCAAGAAAGCAGAAAAGGCTGAAGGTACTTGCTGCGAGAACAAAGAGTGCTGCGAGAAAGCAGACAGTTGTGCTGCTGAGGCAGAAGTTGCTGCTGAAGACACAGTTGTCGTTGACACCGTAGCAGAAGAGGTTGCTGAGGAAGTTGTTGCAGAATAACTCCACCGCCTTAAACAAAACGGCATTACTCGAGAGAGTGATGCCGTTTTTGTTTTTACAAGAGCCTACGGAATGAATCCAAGCAGAAGGTTCTATTGGTTGATTGAGTTTACGAGTTCCAGATATTGAGTTCATCGTACCCATGCCAAGGAAGTATTTTACCAATTTGACCTCCCGTCCAGGTCGGCTTGAGGTCTCGATGAGGGTTCGTATGGTCTCTGTTTGAAACTTACGGAGTTTCGGAGAAAAATGACAAAGCAGCAAGTAATCCTTGACAAATCATTTACTTCCTTATCAGCACCTCTGTATAAGTTTCACTCATTTACATTCTTGCCCGAAAAGAAGATATTTTGTGCAGAAAAGACAAATCGGAACCATCTCCATGGGAAACAAATGCCCCCTCTGTCTCCATATTGACAGAAGGGGCATCCAATAAACAACGATATTATTACGCTTTAGATTGACTCCATATTTTTTTCATTAAAAAGTGACTTTCCTTCCGCAGTGTAGGCATAATCAATACGATCCTGATAGAATGTCTCCACCTTGCCCCGAACAATCTTCATAGTGCTATTGACCATGTGATTCTGCTCAGTGAAAGGCTCAGGAAGGACAACAATTGCCGCAGGCAACCAACGTTCAGGGAACATTCCTTCATGAACGCCACCACGCCGATAAGCATCCACTTCATCCTGGATTTTCTGCAACATCAGATGCTTGCCTTCTTCCGTAGCAGTGTCTTTTCCCGCACTCTTAACATAGGCCTTCAGAGCGTCCTTATTGGGCACAATGAGAACTATAGTGTAAGGATCCTGGTTGTTGTGAAGAATAACCTGCTCAATGTATTTTGAGCCGTCGGTAAGCGAATCTTCGAATCCTTCCGGACTATATTTCTCTCCATCGGAAGAGATAAGAAGAGATTTGAAGCGGCCCGTCACATAGAGATAGTCGGGATGCTGAGCCGTAATGTATCCCATATCACCCGTATGCAGCCAACCATCCACGATGGTATCGGCTGTAGCGGCAGGGTTCTTCCAATAGCCAGCCATGACATTCTCGCCCCGAATAACGATTTCGCCTTTCTCTCCCGAAGCGACCTCTTTTCCCTCGGAATCGCAAATCTTGATATCCAACGGCTTGACCACACGACCCGATGAACCAAAAATGCAGTGTCCCGGTGCATTGGCACAAATGATAGGCGTCGCCTCGGAAAGCCCGTAACCTTGGAACATGGGTATTCCTATTGCGTTGAAATAGCGCTGCAACTCAATATCGAGCAAAGCACCACCTCCGACAAAGAACTTCATACGACCGCCAAGTCCCTGACGAACCTGCTTGAAGATGAGTTTATCGAACAATGCCAAGAACGGCCGTTTCCATGCTTGGCAAAAACCTCCACGATTGTAGTATTCCTTGTTGTAAGAAATTGCCATATTGAGAGCAAAATTGTAGAGTTTCTCCACGGTTGCCCCTTTCTTTTGTATTCCCGTTTCGATATTCTTCTTGAAATTCCGCGCCAATGCCGGAACGGACAACATAACCATAGGTTTGATTTCCTGTATGGCGACAGGGATATTCTTCAACGTAGCCAACGCCGTTTTACCAACCGGTACCGTAGCAATACTTCCGCCATAGGACATCATTGTATAGAATCCTGCCACATGAGCAAAGCAGTGATCCAAGGGAAGGATAATAAGCATGACATCGTCCACATCGATACTGATTACAGAATGTGCCTGCTCCACGTTTGCCGTATAGTTTCTATGTGTCAGCAAGATTCCCTTCGGGTCGGCAGTAGTTCCGGAAGTATAACTGATGTTGGCATAATCATCCGGTCCCACGCTTTGATACCGCTCCTTAAACAAATCACCATGTTCCTTCAGAAAATCATCACCCATCTGCTGCAACATATGCAAACCCAGTTCCTTGTCCTGCAACTCCACCGGATCAAGCACTATGATTTTTTCCAAGCCAGGCAACTCGTTGACAATATGCCGAATCTTGGACAACTGCCCTGCCGAGACAATTGCAAAACGGGCATCGGAATGCTGCAAACGGAACAAAAGATCATTGCTTTCCTCCAACTTTATGCTCAAAGGAACATTGACGCCCCCTGCATACAAAATTCCCAACTCGCCAATTACCCACATATTTCTTCCCTCTGACAACAGAGCCACACGATCGCCTTTCTGCAATCCCAAAGCCATGAGCCCGGCACCTATACGATAAGCCTCTTCACGCGTTTGTGCAAATGTTGTTTCTCTCCACTCTCCATCCACTTTTTCTCTGAGGAACGTATGCTCGGAGAATCGGTGCGTATAACGCTCCACAAAGTCGATGATAGTAATTTTATTTGTTTCCATATTTGATTATGTATAAATGGTTATTCACTGCAAAGGTAGTCAAAAAAGACAAGCCCCCAAAACAGTCAGGCAAACGCACCTATTCATCGGAGAAATGAACAAGTACATGGCGGTAGGAATTGAATATCTTGGATTTGCTGACAAAGCCCATATAGTGCTTCTCTGAGTCCACCACAGGAAGATTCCATGCCCCCGTATCTTCAAAGACTTCCATCACCTTTTCCATCGGCATGCCATATTCCAGGACAGCAGGAGGAGAGGTCATAAGTTGCCCTACCGTAAAACGATTGTACAAGCGCGGTTGAAACATGATATTACGCACTTCATCCAACAAAAGGACACCCATCAGTTTCCCTTCGGAATTAACAACGGGGAACGTATTTCTATTGCTGTGGGAGATTACTTTAACCAACCCTCCCAAAGTCATATCGGGCGGAAGTAGCGTAAAATCCGTTTCCAAGACCACATCCATCTTCAGCAAGGTCAGTACCGAACGATCTTTGTTATGTGTCAGCAACTCGCCCTTTTGCGCCAAACGCATCGCATAGAGAGAATGGGGCTCAAAGAGCATTATCGTAAGATAAGACAAGACAGAGACAATCATCAAGGGCATAAGCAGATGGTAGCCCCCTGTAAGTTCTGCAATAAGGAAAATACCCGTGAGAGGAGCATGCATGACTCCAGACATGAGACCCGCCATGCCTGCCAAAGCGAAATTGGCTTCCGATACATTCATCCCCGACAAATTGAGGAGATGTGCCACAATAAATCCCGTAATACTGCCGATGAAAAGAGAAGGAGCAAAGATTCCTCCCACGCCACCACCTCCGTTGGTTGCCACAGATGCCGCTATCTTGAAAAAGATGATGAGTGCAAGATAGCACAGCAATCCCCATTCATATTTCCCAACAGCCTCAAAGGGGCTTTGCAAAATAGTTTCCGCATATTTTCCGTTAAGGAGTTCGGTTATGGTATCATATCCTTCACCATAGAGAGGGGGGAAAAGGAATACGAGCAGACCTAACGTACAGCCTCCGAGGACAACTTTCAAAGAGGTCTGACGGATGTTCTTGAACTTCCCCTCCAAGTAGTTCATACCTCTCGTAAAATAGAGGGAGACCATTCCACAAACGACGCCCAGCAAAAGGAAAAAAGGAATACGTTCCACCGCAAAAGGTTCGATAACCGTCAACGGGAACATCGGCTCCATCCCCGAAAAGATATATGTGAACGCCGTAGCCGTTGTGCTGGCAATGATTAAAGGAGAGACGGACGCCATGGTGAGATCAATCATCAAGACCTCCAACGTGAAGACAAGACCCGCTATGGGAGCCTTGAAAATGCCACCAATGGCACCAGCCGCCCCACAGGCGATCATCAACATCATCGTCTTCTGGTCAAGACGGAAGAACTTGGCAAGATTGGAACCTATAGCGGCTCCCGTAAGAACAATAGGAGCCTCCGCACCGACAGACCCACCAAAACCTATCGTGATGGAACTACCGACAATACTACTCCACATATTGTGCGGCTTGATGATGGATTTACGTTGGGAAATGGCATAAAGAATCTTGGTGATACCGTGCGAAATATCGTCGCGCACCACATACTTAACGAAGAGTGCCGAAAGGGCGATGCCTATCGTAGGACACACAAGATACCAGAAAGTATGCCCCGTGGCAATGATATTACTTTCGATGAAATGCTGGAAAAAATGTATCAGCGTCTTCAGAACAAGTGCCGCAACAGAAGAGAAAAAGCCCACGAAGAAACTTAGCAGCAATATAAAATGCCGCTCCTGAATGTGATCCTCTCTCCATTGGATCATTCTGTTATATAGTTTACTGTCCCTCACCATCTACAATTACACGGATTGTATAGAACAAAATCTTCAGGTCCAAGAGCAACGACATGTTCTCCATATACACCATATCGAAGTTGAGGCGGTCAATCATTTTCGCGATGGTGTCGGTATAGCCTACACGTATAGGTCCCCATGAGGTAAGCCCCGGACGAATCTTATAAAGAAGACAATAGTATGGCGCCTGCTGCATGATCTGCTGAATGTAGTAAGAACGCTCAGGACGAGGTCCGACAACAGACATATCCCCACGCAAAACATTCCAGAACTGCGGCAACTCATCCAGCCGATATTTTCTCAACCAATGCCCGACAGGCGTGACACGATCATCGTCAGGAGATGTCAACCGAGGCAGTTGCATCTCAGCATTATTCTTCATTGTGCGGAACTTCCATATCATGAACGGACGTCCATACAATCCGATGCGTTCCTGCTTGTAAATGACAGGACCAGAAGAAGTGGTTTTGACCAAAACAGCAATCAGCAGACAGAGCGGCGACAGCACTACAAGACAGAACAAAGAGACAACCACATCCGCAGCACGCTTAATACAAATTTGCCAATCGCTCATAGAGGGATCGGTGATCGTAACCAACGGAGTACCGGCAAGATCGGTGATGCGCGCCGCCCCAATCAGCATATCATAGACACTCGGTGTGAAACTAATCTCGACCTGAAGAGGGTATATCCTGTTAATCAATTGATACAAGAGTTCCTTGGAGACGTCGCTATCAACGGCTATTATCACACGCTGAATCTTTTCCGAGAGTATCGTATCGGACAGCCTATCCAAGTCAGACAACGCGAGGAAAGAAATGTCTTCATCACTATGAAGATCCCGAGCAATCCGGTGCGCCATTCCGTCTTCCCCGACAATCAGGGTACGCGTTTGCAATGCTCCTTTTTTCAACTCAATGTAATCGCTCAGTCTTACGCACAAACGCAGGGACACAGACACTACAAACTGGAGAGAAAAAAGCACCACCAGAGACAAATAATAGTCGGTGTAATCGTTGATTTTGTCATTGATTATGATGCAAAAGAACGCCACGATACTGATTATGAATGCACAGACGAGCGTATTCCCCACGACTTGCGCAATACGTTTATGCTGCGGCTGCGGGCGGAGATAGAATCCTGAGAGGTAGTACAAGACGACACATCCAAAAGGATAGAGCAACAAGGGCTGATAGAAATTAAAGGCGGGTATAAGCACCGTATCAACGCCAAAGATACGTCCTTCATACACCAGCCAGCGGAACAACAAGAAGAGAAGCCAAACACACTCTGCAGACAACAAATCAACCAGAACATATTTCAGTTGTTGTTTCCGATATATTGCTTTTGGGGACATCATACAGAGAAAAGGCAAACTATCTCAGGCTCTAATGATATGGAAAACATTCCCCTCTCCAATTTTAATAACGGACGAAGGCAAGGGTTCACTCAAATCGTTCCGTCTATAGCGCACCACATAATCCACAGAACCGAGAACCTGTTGTGTTATTTCTCCAAAATTTCTTGCAGCCGGCTCCCCGCTGACATTAGCAGAAGTGGAAACAAGCGGTGCATGCAATGCTTCACAGAGTTTTCTGGAGAACAATTCGTTCGTAATACGGATACCGATGCTGCCATCCGCCGCCAAAAGATTATGCGCCAGATTACGCCCTTTCGGATAAACAATCGTCAGAGGACGTGTAGCACAGTCCATCAAATCCCAAGCAATCGAAGGAATATCTTCGACATATCCCTGCAATTTGCCCGGCGCATCCAAAAGGCACAACATTGCCTTGGAATCGGAACGCTGCTTAATAGAATAGATACGCTCCACCGCCTTCGGATTGGTGGCATCGCACCCTATTCCCCAGACCGTGTCGGTAGGATAAAGTATCACACCGCCAGCCCGAAGCACAGACAAGGCTTCCCTGAAGTCATCCAAATCGTATTTTTCGGCTATCTTATCCATAAGTATTCCTGAAGCACTATCCTTTATTTCCCCCATACATACGTTCATAATAGGACTGATAGTCGCCAGACGTCACATGGTCCAACCATTCCTGATTAGCAAGATACCAATCCACAGTCCGAGCCAATCCCTCCTCGAAAGTCACACAAGGTTGCCACCCCAATTCCTGCTGTAGTTTGGAAGAATTGATAGCGTAGCGGAGGTCGTGTCCTGCACGATCGGTTACAAACGTAATCAGATTTTCCGAAGTACCGGCAGGACGTCCCAATCTGTCATCCATAATCTTACACAAGCGGCGAACAAGTTCTATATTGGTTTTTTCGTTATTACCACCAATGTTATATGTTTCTCCATCTTTCCCTTCATGGAAAATCAAATCAATTGCGGCTGCATGATCCTCAACAAAAAGCCAATCACGCACATTCTCTCCCGTACCGTAAACAGGAATAGCCCGATTGTGCTGGATGTTGTTTATCACCAATGGTATCAGTTTCTCAGGGAACTGGTGTGAGCCATAATTGTTAGAGCAATTGGAAATCACCACAGGGAGACCATAGGTATCATGGAAAGCGCGGACAAAGTGATCGGAGGATGCCTTTGCCGCAGAATACGGTGAATGCGGCTGATAACGGGTTGTCTCCGTAAAAGAAGCGTCGCCTTTCTGCAATGCGCCATACACCTCATCGGTAGAGATATGATAGAAGCGTTTTCCCCTGTAATCATTTTTCCAAGCATTTTTTGCCGCCAAAAGAAGATTACACGTACCAAACACATTTGTACGCACAAAAGCAAACGGGTCGGCGATACTTCTGTCGACATGACTTTCAGCAGCCAGATGAATGATTCCATCGGGGTTATATTGAGAAAACAACTGATTGATCCGCTGCTCATCCGTAATATCGGCTTTCTCGAAAATATAGTTGGGCAAAGCGTCCACATCCTTCAGGTTTTCAAGATTACCCGCATAAGTAAGGACATCAATGTTTACGATTCTATAATCGGGATAACGTTGAACAAAGCGCCGTACCACATGTGAACCAATGAAGCCTGCGCCTCCTGTTATGAATATCGTTTTCATCGTTATGAAATAATGTTTATGGTTGCAAAGGTAGCATTTTCCCCATACTTATACAAATCCGCACAAAAAGAGCGTACGAGGTTTAACCGACAAGAAAGGTTCGGGATATATCCTATAATCCAAAGAGACAGAGTGACAGCCGAGCCGATCTCCCGTTGAGGGGTCGGTTAGGTCTCGATGAGGAATCGTATAAATCTGTTTATTGTTTCCGGAGAATACAGAAACATCAGACTCGCCATTCAGGGATTGACAAGCAGATACGGACAATACAAAAGGTAATAGGAAAAGAGTTTATACAAAGTAATTACTCTGACGGATTGGAGTATGTCTTTTTTGTTGTATATTTGCACAAAGAATTCAGCAATCAGACCTTATGAAACAGCACGAAATCATTCTCATCACCATTTCAGGAGAAGATCACCCCGGCGTCACATCGTCAATCACACAGATACTGGGGAAATACAATGCCGTTATTCTGGATATCGGGCAAGCCAACCTACATCACCAACTGTCGTTAGGGCTGATGTTCAAAATAGAGAATACCCTCCACTCGGGAGATATGCTCAAGGAGATTCTGTTCCGCTGTACGGAATTAGGGATGCAAGTCCGATTTACCCCGATTTCCGATGAAGAATATTCAGCATGGGTTATGCGACACGGCAAGCCCCGTCATGTTGTCACGCTGTTGGGACAAGAAATCACGGCAAAACAGATATCTCTTGTAACGAAGGCCGTTGCAGACAGGAATCTGAACATAGACTCCATCACCCGTTTGACAGGAAGACCTCCTCTGAACCCTCCCACGACAGAACATCCACGCTCCTGTGTGGAATTCTCAGTAAGAGGCGACGTCCAAGACAAACACGCTCTCGCAGCGGAATTTCTGGAAATATCCGCCAAAGAAGGGATTGACATTTCTTTCCAACGCGATGATATATACCGTCGCAACAGACGATTGATCTGTTTTGACATGGATTCCACCCTGATAAAGACGGAAGTAATCGATGAATTGGCAGACAGAGCGGGGGTAGGAGCGGAAGTGAGAGCCATCACAGAATCTGCCATGCGCGGCGAAATAGACTTCAAGGAGAGTTTCACACGCCGTGTATCCCTATTGAAAGGATTAGACGAATCGGTAATGAAGGACATTGCCGAGCATCTCCCAATCATGGAAGGCGCAGACCGCGTGATGTCCGTACTGAAGAAATGCGGCATGAAAATAGCCATTCTATCGGGTGGTTTTACGTATTTCGGCAAGTATCTGCAAGAACGATTCGGCGTGGACTATGTCTATGCAAACAACTTAGAGATAGTTGACGGGAAACTTACAGGACGTTATACAGGCGACATCGTTGACGGGAAGAGAAAAGCAGAACTGCTCAACCTGATCGCACAAGTGGAAAAAATAGATCTGGCACAAGTGATTGCCGTAGGCGACGGCGCAAACGACTTACCCATGCTGAACATCGCAGGCTTAGGCATCGCTTTCCATGCAAAACCCAAAGTGAAAGCCAACGCCCAACAATCCATTTCCACAATAGGTTTGGACGGAATACTCTATTTTCTGGGATTCCGAGATGTACATCTTGAGACCCTATAAAGGAGGTTACCACAGTTTTCTGCCATGACAGAGACGGTACACCCCCCATATACAGAACAACGTCACGGCAATACTAACGCAACCGACCCATAAAGTCGGTCCGGCTCCAAACATGTCGATTTCATCGGTAGAAATTCCACGCATATAGTAGCAATTATACAGCAATACCGCCATTGCATTGTTCATGAAATGTGCCAACACAGGCAGCCAAAGGCTTCCGGACCAAACGAGCAAATATCCAAAGAAAGCCCCTAAAAGCATACGGGGAACAAATCCATAAAATTGGAGATGCATCGCCGAGAACAGGATCGCCGATACCCAAACCGACAAATGGATTGCTGTTTTTGAAATCTGTTTCCCACCACGAGAAAGCACAGCCGGTTGGAACAGTTTCTGTATTACACCACGAAAGCAAAGTTCTTCACCTACAGCAGGAAGAAGTGCCATAATGAAAAGATTAGCAAACAATACGCCAACCGTATCAGCCTTGATGAACCGCTCTGTGAGTACGGCGGCATTATTCTCTTGCGTTTGCATCCACTGCTCCACACCAGCGAGGAAACCAGGCAATTGAATCTGCTGATTACACCAACTCAACAGATTGATTCCAGGCAAAGCAAGCAGCATAGTGAGAACGGTGAAGCAGGCAACAACCACCGAGGGTAGTCTATCCATTTGCAAATAGTGCATCGGATGCACATCCCACAAATATGCACAAAGCAAGCAGGGAAGAACAAACACGCAGACCGTCTGCAGAGTTTGCAGGAATTTTAAAGCAGCCAGATCTTGCCTTGTACCACACACAAGCCCATAGAAAATAACAACAAAAAACGACGATAGCAACATCAGCAACACCAACATAAATATTTTCCACACGGGATGAATGTTGTTAGCCTTTCCTCTTACAGATTTCATTTTCAATACTATTACAAAGGTTCTACATCTGTAAAAACAGTTGCTGCCTTGGCATCCGGCATTTCACGCACCACCTTTATACACTGCAGCAAAAGTTCTTTTGCCTTGGCAAAGGAGCCACTGACTTCTATCTTCAGAATGATTCGACGCTCGTATTGATTATACAGTTTACCAATCACAGGAGTAATCACAGACGAACAACGCCGTCCAAACACTTGGAACAACTGCTTTTGCAGCAAAGATGCCACCACCTCAACCTGCCTGACGTCTCTATGACGAATATACACTTCCAACAGACGATAAAAGGGAGGATACTTAAACAACCGTCTTTCTTCAATCTGTTGCCGATAGAATGTTTCATAATCATGCGTAATCACCTGTTGAAGAACAGGATTATCCATTTGATAGGTTTGAATATAGACTTTTCCTTCACACCCCTGCCGTCCCGCACGTCCACTCACCTGTTCCAACTGTTGAAAAGCATACTCATAGGCCCGAAAAGACGGTTGATTCATCAAGTTATCCGCATTAAGGACTGCGACCAAACTAACATCCGGAAAATGCAACCCTTTACTAACCATCTGCGTTCCAATCAATATATCCGCCTCATGGTTGGCAAAAGCATCAAGTATCTGTTGATATGCATCTTTCCTGCGTGTAGTATCCAAGTCCATCCGCACAACTTTTGCCTCAGGGAAAAGAGTCTGTACTTCATCTTCAATCTGTTCCGTTCCAAATCCCTTTGTCAGAAGAGGACTTGCACCACACGAGGGACACCGGACAGGAACGGGAGTGGTGTATCCGCAATAATGGCAAACAAGTTGTCCCAGATTCCGGTGCACCGTGAGCGTTACATCACAATTCACACACTTCGGCACACAGCCACATTGTTTACACTCAATCTGTGAAGCATATCCTCTCCTGTTTTGGAAGATGATAACCTGCTTATGCCTTTCCGTTTCTTCTTTTATCTTTTCTACCAACGGCCATGAGAAGTGCCCATTCATCTCCTTCCGACGATAGTTCTCCTTGAGATCCATAAGGCATATATGCGGTAAAGAGGCATTATTATGACGATGCATCAACTTTACCAGACCTATCTTCCCATGCAGGGCATTATAATAACTTTCGACGGAAGGAGTGGCTGACCCCAACAAGACTTTTGCCCCATATAAATGAGCCAAGTAAAAAGCAACCGTACGTGCATGATAACGAGGTGAAGGCTCTTGCTGCTTATAAGAAGAATCGTGCTCTTCGTCCATAACGATAAGCCCCAAGTCGTTGAAAGCAAGAAACAGGGCTGAGCGGACCCCTAACAACAGTTTGATTTCCCCATGCTGCAGGCGATGGTATATTTCTCCACGTTCTCTTTCAGAAAGACGAGAATGGTACACCCCTAATTGTTTACCAAACACAGAAAACAACCTTTCGCTCAATTGAGCCGTGAGTGCTATTTCCGGGACAAGATAGAGCACTTGTCTTCCCATTGCCAGCATATTCTCAATCAAATGGATGTAGACCTCCGTCTTCCCACTTGCAGTCACTCCATAGAGCAATACAACATTCTTAGTTTGCCATTGTTCTTTTATTTGAGAAAGTGCTTCCTGCTGAAACGGATTAAGCCCGTTTTTCTCCTGAAGCGACCCGGTCAATCCTATAGATTCATCCACCAGCAATCGTTCTTCCTTCAGAATCTTCTTCTCCAAAAGACTCTTCAATGCAGACTCGGAGAAACCATCTTGTTGAAGCAATACTTTCCTGCTGACCGGCTTTTCTGATGCAACAAGCACATCACCACACCGTTCTTGACAAAAATGTCTCAGTATTTCACATTGTTTCGGAGCATTCTTTAGTAGCCTGAAAGTCTGTTGCAATCCGGTTTCATCCAATAAATCAGCAGACAAAGAATAGAACACCCCGGGGTTTCGAACAAGACGTTCTCTGACATTTTCTTCCACTTGCACACATCCCTCATCTATCAAGCGTTTAAGAGCATGGGCAACAGATTTTATCCCTATAATTTTCCCCAATTCCTTCACCTCTCTCGGTTTGCCATCTGCGAGCAGGTCCAATATATTACGCTGCGATACAGACAACCTATCCGCTGGCATAATCACCTCCTTATTCAGAGATATTCGTGTCTCACTCTCCAATTTGAATATTGCAGGCAAAGCGGCTTTCATGACTTCCCCTACAGAACAAAGATAATAACCGGACAACCATTGCCAAAGATTCAATTGCGGCTCTGTAAGAACAGGCTCTCTATCCAAAAAGCAAATGATATCCTTTATCTTCACTCCCGTCAGTTCTGTCGGGGTCTCAGACAATGCAGATTGCATAATACCCGTAAATATTTTGTTGCCTACCGGCAACAACGCACGCATTCCCACATGAGACAATTCAACCATTTCATCGGGTATATTATAGATGAATGTACCCTCAATGGCAAGCGGGAGAATAAAGTTGGCAAACATATAACCGCGACGAGAAGAACTACTCTGCCGGCTGTGATTCCGAAATCTTCAATTGTTCATAGCAATGCCGGCAAATCGGCTCATATTCCGCCGTTTCACCGAGTAAAATCTGCTTGGTACTATTCACCAACCGGTGAGAGACATATGCAAGGTCTCCACAACGGACACATATAGCATGCACCTTATAAACATCTTCTGCAATCGCCATCAGCGCCGGCATTGCACCGAAAGGATGTCCCAGAAAGTCCATATCCAAACCTGCGACTATAACACGGACGCCAGAATTTGCCAACTGCACACACACATCCACGATGCCCTCATCAAAGAACTGCGCTTCATCAATACCCACCACCTCTACATCCGTTGCCAGAAGAAGGATATTGCCAGAAGAATCGACCGGAGTGGACGGAATGGTGTTTCTATCGTGCGAAACGACGTCCACATCCGAATAGCGCACATCCAAAGCAGGTTTGAATATTTCCACCTTCTGCTTAGCAAACTGAGCACGTTTCATCCTCCGGATAAGTTCTTCCGTTTTACCTGAAAACATACTCCCACAGATAACTTCTATACTTCCTCTCCGCTGCTTAGGCGATTGCTGATCTCTTTCTGAAAACATGGCGTGTTAATTATGACGGTTGTTTGTATATATAATTTTCTCTTTGTCTGCAGGGAAATGTACGTCTTGCACCATTATTTGCAACGATGTGGTACCCTTGTACACATTTTTCTCTACACTATAGCAGATATCCATCTTGTCTCCAGAAAGGAGACGATTCGCCAATTCGCCTTTACCAAAGGCGATTCCCGCCATTGCATGCTGCCCATCGTCCGTCACATCCAACCGCAAATGCTCCGCTGATTTTCCAACTGCCCTAGTGTAGCGGTAATTGGATATTCCCTGTGTCACAAAGAGTGGCTTCGGATTTCCCGGTCCAAAAGGTTCCAAATGCTGCAATATATTGAAGAATTGACTTGTGATATCGGCAAAAGACAATTCACATTCCGCCTGAATGGTATGCAACAACTGTTCAGGCAAAATATGCTCTCGCACATACCGTTCAAACCTTTCCCTGAATGCAGGGTAATTTTCCGCTTTCATAGACAAACCCGCCGCAAACATATGTCCTCCGAAGTTATCCAGCAAATCGCGACAAGAGTCAATGGCTGTGTATATATCAAATCCGGCAACAGACCGGGCAGATCCGGACACTACTCCATCACACTCAGTCAGTACTATTGTAGGGCGGTAGTACTTTTCAGTCAGTCTTGAAGCCACAATACCTATCACACCCTTATGCCAACCCTTCCCACAGACCACATTGGTTCGTCTTTGCAAGTTTTCGGAATCTTCTTCCAAAAGCCGCAATGCCTCACCGGTTGTTGTCTGGTCCAAATCCTTTCTGGTCTGATTATGTTCATTGATAGCCTTGCTTATTTGGCTCGCCTCCCGTTCGTCTTGCGTAATCAAGAGTTGTACGGCCTCTCTACCCGACTCTATTCTTCCGCAAGCATTCAAGCGCGGTCCGATGCGATAGACCAAATCTGACATCGTCACTTTCCCTTGCTGCAAATCAGTTATTTGCAACAAATTCATCACCCCAACAGAAGGACAAGTATTTATCATTTTCAGCCCATGGTATGCAAGGATTCTGTTCTCTCCCACAACAGGAACGATATCAGATGCGATGCTCATGGCTGTCAGTTCAAGCAAAGGCAGCAACTCATCAGGGCTGATATTCTTCTCTCGGGCAAATGCCTGCATCAAGCAAAACCCCACTCCACAACCCGACAACTCCTTGTACGGAAACGCACAGTCCGTCCGTTTAGGGTCCAAAACAGCGACAGCCTGAGGCACCTCCGCCCCTGGCAAATGGTGATCACAGATTATAAAGTCGATGTTTTTCCCTGCAGCATACCGGACCTGTTCGTTGTTGCGGATGCCACAATCCAATGCAATAATGAGCGAACATCCCTTTTGCGCCGCGTAATCCACCCCTTTACAGGACACCCCGTACCCCTCCGTGTACCTATCAGGAATATAGAAATCAATGGCAGAATAGTGTTTTCTCAGGAAACGATACACCAGAGCAACCGCTGTCGTCCCGTCCACATCGTAATCACCATAAATCAAAATCTTTTCATTTCCATCAATCGCTACCAACAGGCGCCGCACTGCCTTATCCATATCCTTCATAAGGAACGGATCTGCCAAGTCTGTCAGTTTAGGAGAAATGAAATCACGTGCAGACTGCGGAGTGAGCAAACCTCTCCGAACGAGGACAGACGCCGAGACCAAACTAATATTCAGTTCGCCGGCCAACTCCTTCGCAGTTTGTTTTTCCGCATAGGACAACTCATGTATTTCCCAAACAGATTGCATAAAAAGCAGATTCGGTATCGTATAATTGAGCGTGTAAAGGTAATACTTTCAAGCCACATTCACAAATCGATGTGTCCAAGAATGCAACAAAAGAGTCCGGCATAACACCGAACTCTTTGTAGCGGGACCCGGGATTGAACCGGGGACCTCATGATTATGAATCATGCGCTCTAACCAGCTGAGCTATCCCGCCATCTCCCGCTTCTGCACAGAAGCGACCACGCTCCTTCAGGAGAAGCGGCTGCAAAGGTACAACAAGTTTTTGAAATGCGCAAGCATTTACTTATTTTCTTACACTACCCGACACAAACTCCATTTACCACGGGGGCAGAAGGTGCCGTTACTACCAATTTCCCATCTGCATTCACAGCGGAAAGAATCATACCTTCCGACTCCATACCCATCATTTTCCGCGGAGGGAAGTTTGCAACAAAAAGAACCTGTTTGCCTACCAAAACCTGCGGATCGGGATAACTATGAGCAATACCCGACAAGATGGTCCGTCCACCCATTCCGTCATCGATGCGGAACTGAAGCAGTTTATCAGATTTTTTCACTTTCTGACACTCCAGCACTGTTCCCACACGAATGTCCATCTTATCGAAATCGTCAATAGTTGCCGCTTTTTTTACCGCTTCAGGCTGGAATAACTTCAACTGATTTTCCTTTTTGATCCGTGCCAACCGGTCCAATTGCGCCTGTATGGCATCATCTTCTATCTTCTCGAACAGCAATTGGGGTTCATTCAACCGGTGGCCCACCTCCAAGAGTCCGGTATCGCCCAATCTATTCCAGAGCACTTCATCCAAATTAAGCATCGTACGCAGTTTGGCCGACGAGAACGGAAGGAACGGTTCGAACGCAATACTCAAGTTTGCTGCAATCTGCAAACTGAGATTAAGGATAGTCCCCACTCTGTTCATATCGGTTTTTGCCAACTTCCACGGCTCCGTGTCAGCCAGATACTTATTCCCTATCCGCGCGAGATTCATAGCCTCTTTTTGCGCTTCGCGGAAACGGAACTGATCCAAGTTATCCTCCAATCGCCGCTTCACATCGCTAAACTCACGAACAGTCTGCAGGTCGTATTCATCAAATTCGGCCGCAGCAGGTACTTTCCCAGCAAAATACTTATGCGTCAGCACCATTGCACGGTTGATGAAATTACCAAAGATAGCGACCAACTCGTTGTTGTTGCGTGCCTGGAAATCGCTCCAAGTGAAATCATTGTCTTTCGTCTCCGGCGCATTGGCGGTAAGAACATAGCGCAAAACATCCTGCTTTCCGGGGAAATCGCGCAAGTACTCATGCAACCATACAGCCCAATTGCGGGATGTGGAGATCTTGTCTCCCTCCAAATTCAAGAACTCATTGGACGGCACATTGTCGGGCAATATGAAAGAGCCTTCCGCCTTAAGCATTGCAGGGAAGACAATGCAATGGAAGACGATATTGTCTTTCCCGATGAAGTGGACAAGACGCGTATCTTCGGATTTCCACCACGTTTTCCAATCACCGAAGCGTTCAGGTTCCGCCTCACAGAGTTCCTGTGTATTGGAAATATACCCGATTGGTGCATCGAACCAGACATACAGCACTTTCCCTTCCGCCCCTTCAACAGGCAACGGGATACCCCAATCCAAGTCACGGCTGACAGCACGCGGCTGAAGTCCCTGGTCGAGCCAAGACTTGCATTGTCCATAGACATTTGGACGCCATTCCTTATGCCCCTCCAGAATCCACTTACGCAACCATGCTTCATGCTTATCAAGAGGCAGATACCAATGCTTCGTTTCGCGTTTTACGAGAGGACTACCCGAAATAGCGGATTTAGGATTGATCAACTCATCCGGCGACAAAGACGAACCGCACTTTTCGCATTGGTCGCCATAGGCGCCTTGAGCGTGACAATGAGGACATTCCCCCACAATATAGCGATCGGCAAGAAAAGTTTTCGCCTCCTCGTCGTAGTACTGCATTGACGTTTTGGTAATGAATTCGCCCTTATCGTAAAGGGTCTTGAAGAATGCAGACGCCGTCTTGCAATGCTGTGCAGATGTTGTACGGGAATATATATCGAACGAGATACCGAACTCTTCGAATGATTTCTTAATCAGCGTATGGTAGCGATCCACGATGTCCTGCGGCGTCACGCCTTCGCGACGTGCTTTAATCGTAATGGGGACTCCGTGTTCATCGCTTCCTCCGATGAACATAACATCTTCCCCCTTGAGACGCAAGTAGCGTACATAGATGTCGGCAGGAACATAGACTCCCGCAAGATGCCCAATATGCACGGGTCCGTTAGCATAGGGAAGAGCCGAGGTTACAAGTGTTCTTTTGAATTTCATAAACGTTCATTTTAGAATGATTGCTGCAGCAAAAAGTGTAAAAAATGAGCAAAAATGCAGAGTTTCTTCTATTTATTTGCTTGCGTCAATCTTTTGTAGTATTTTTGTACACTGAAACTTTGCGCAAAGGTAGTGCAAGTTTTGCAAACATGCAAGGAAGAAAACAAGAAGGCATCATGAAAAGGAGATTATACACAGGCATCGGCTTATTGTTGTGTTGCAGTATGGTAGCCACGGCTCAAGTGAAGAATTATGTTTCGCTGTGGGGGAACGTGGGAGAGGCATCACTCTTGAGCAAATTAGACAATATGCCGACCAACAGGAGTATGGGTATCGGCGGAGGATTAGGTGTCGGTTACGAACTGAATGCCAACCACTTCTTGTTCACCGTCGGTTTATCAGCCAACATCGCTCATTCCGCCTTTAATTTGAGCGGAGGAGAATCGACTTTTGACGCAATAGACACCCAAGGAGATCCTTTGGAATTTATCATCTCCACCAACGAGAGAAAAGATGTCTATACGAACACAAGCATTCAAGTACCTCTGATGGCCGGCGGCGAATTCGGGCGGTTTTATTTCTTAGCCGGTGCAAAATTTGATTTAAGCGTAAATTGCGCCACCAACGTAAAGGCAACAGTACGAACAGTGGGCGACTACACGAATACACTCGGTTTTATAGACAAGTTTACCAACATGCCCGAGCATGGTTTTTATGAAAACGCCGAGTTCAACGCACAACAGGGAAAGATACAATTCAATCCCAATGTCATGGCTTCTGCGGAGATAGGCTGGCGCTTAGGATTAGTGGCAAAAGGTACAGGTTATGATGTTCCAAAGCCTAAGACTCACTATCGAATCGCTTTGTTTGCCGACTATGGTCTGCTGGATTTACACCAACGCGGTCAGAAAGAATTTTTCACATGGACAGACGCCGTGATAGACTATGACTGCTTGAATTATATCGGCATGAATGACGTTTTATCAACAGACCGTGCACCAAAAGCCGTAAACAACCTGCTGGTAGGTGTAAAGTTCACCGTATTGTTCCAATTGCCAGAGCGCAAGGCTTGCGTTATCTGTCGAGACGGGTATCGCGGAAACTACCGCAACTATTAAAGATTTTCCAGAAGTCAAAGAAAAAAAGGCTGCCACTCTCCTCAAAAGGATGGTGGCAGTTTTTTTACAATATACAGAACATCTCCTTCAGGGGTGCTTCAGGTCCCGTTGAGGTTGCCTTGAAACACCAAAGTATTTACGGACAAGTTATCCACAACATACAATACATCATGGCAGGGAAACCGACATACCATAATAAAGGCATGGCAATCGCTCCAAAACCAAAGTATAGACGTAATAGAGAGTAGGGATTGGAGAGCGGGAGAGTATATAGATACTATCCATAGGACATACTACTTCATTACACACAGGAGAGGTGGTTATAGAAATCTTAGTTGTCTGAGAAGTTCCATGACATTAAACAGACCTTTCTTTTGTGTGAGCAAAAGAAAAGAAACCAAGGGGACTTCCACAACTTCCTACAGAGGGGAATTATATCCCACTTTACTCATCAGAAAACTCCATGTCGGGTGAAAAGAAGACGCACCGTCACAATGCCAGAAGCAGCAGCACCGACAACCCGCATAATTGCACTTGTTTTTCTTCGGGAATTCATCTATAATTATCGGAACAACCATCCGAGTACTATCCTTTTTATGCGGTTCCCCTGTAGCAAGAAAGACGCCTAACAGTTTGCGAGAACAGAAAACAGAACAAACGAAAAACACCACCCACTTACCACTTTTGTATTTCCACCCTCAGAAATCTCCGCCACAAAGCAAATTATCATTCAACATACAACACAGACAATCCGACACAGACATAATCATAATCCACCGCAGGTTAAGGCTTGTGCCATTTGCAAATATGGAGAACTTTATCGAACTTTGCGGCATCCTTATGCATATCAAACAAGACACCCTGAATATCACGCCATGAAGAGATTCTGTTTGCCCATACTATTGACCCTATGTACATCTTTATACGGTCAGTTCACCGAGAGTTTTACTGACGGTGATTATACGAACAAGCCACAATGGACAGGGCAATATGAAAACTTTGCCATCAACCCATGGAAGCAATTACAAACCAAAGCCAACGGAGCCGCCATCAGTTACCTATCCACCCGATGCAGGGTCAATTCGCAAGCCGAATGGTCGTTCTGGTGCAGAATTGCGTGCGAGCCATCATCGTATAACTACCTGCGTATATACATTGTGTCCACCACTGAGGACCCAGCCACAGGCGACGGTTTATATGTGCAAGCAGGAGGAGCAGACAAGAACATCACCCTCTATCAACAACACGGCGATGCAAGAAAATTACTCATCGCCAACGATGAACGCAAACAGATACTATCAAAGGAAGACAATAAAGTACAGGTAAGAATTTCCATCGATGAAAAGGGAAATTTGCATCTATATAGCAAGGTCATTGGCATAGATACAGACTATATGCAGGAAGGAACATGTGCCTTAGGAAAAACAGGAAAGAACGAATGGTTCAGCATTCTCGTAAGAAACACAAAACAGACAGGAGACTGTTATTATGTGGACGACATCGTAGCAAAAGGAGACATCAATGATGCGGCTGAAACGGAATCAGCAAACGAGAATTTAGTTATCAACGAAATCATGTTTGACCCCGCAGAGGGTGGACAGGAATACATAGAGATATACAACAAAGACAGCCTTTCTGCAGACTTATCACAAATAAGGTTAGCAACCAAAAACTCTGACGGAGAGTTTCTTTCACCCAACAAATTTCCACTCTTTTCATTTATAGAGGCAAACGATTATGCCGTTTTATGCAAAGATGCAGACAGTTTGATACAGTTTCATCAACCTGAACGAATTGACAACATCTGGTCAAGCAATTGGTCAAGGAAACTGTCAAACAACGGAACAACGATCTATCTAATCAAGACAAAAGAAAACAAGGACAGCATCCTTGTATTAGATTCGGTCTGTTATTCTCCGAAATGGCATCACCCATTGCTGGACGAGACAAAGGGCGTTTCGCTAGAAAGAATCAACCCTGATCTGCCAAGCAACGAATCCACCTCATGGCATTCTGCAAGCAAGGACAGAGCCTATGCCACCCCAGGAGCACAAAACTCACAATATAGAGATATATCCAATACAGAGATTTTCGACAGCAAGCACTATGCATGGCCCGAACAAGAGAGTTTCTCACCCAATGGAGACGGCACAGAAGATGTCTGCCTTATTCATTATCTGCTACCATCGGAAGGATATACCATCACCTTGCGTATCTTTACCCCCCGAGGCATATTAGTGGCATATCCTTACAAGAACAGCGTTGTATCCACAGAGGGAGTGCTGATTTGGGACGGGACACTCACAAACAACCATGCAGGAGAGGTTGGTGTATACGTAGTTCAATGCGAATTCATCAATCCAAGCACGGGGAAAACAATCAGAGAGCGTTTTCCTGTGGTGATTTCGGATCGATAATATATCGTACTTCTTTGAAATGACAGGTTCTTTGTTTACCTTGTTGATCCTGAAGCACCAAACAGCCAGTTTCTGTAATATCCACAATTTTTGCCAAGAAACTACCATCAATATCGTGGCAGGCAATCTTCATGGGAGCAGAAGAGCATGGCACTTCCACATAAGGGAAATAGCCACTGCGGCGGAAAAGATGCTCCATATAACATTGTTTCAACGTTTCAGGCTGATACAGAAGAGGACGTAATTTCTTGAATTCATCGAGGATTTCTTGCAATAGTTTTTCCCGAGGCATGTCTTTGCCGAGGATACACTTCAGAGAGGTAGGGTTAGGCGCATTACTAAGGAATTTCACTTGATTGACATTCAGTCCGACCCCGACAATACTCTTTTCAATATGGCCTCCTTGAAGAAAATTCTCAATGAGAATGCCACCCAATTTCTTATTTCTCCAATAGATGTCATTGGGCCATTTGACAGTAATCTCCGACACATACTGCGTCAATACATTCACTATAGCCAAAGGAACCAATTCTGAAAGAAGAAATTGCCGTTGAACAGGGATATCATGCAAACGAAACAAGGTTGAAAAGAGGAGATTCTCACCATCTGCACTCTCCCACGAATTACCTTGCTGTCCACGCCCCGATGTCTGAAAATCGGTATATATAGTAAACCCCTCCGGCAACTCCTGTCCATCAGACAAGTCGCGCAACAAAGAATTGGTGCTATTGGTTTGCTTGATAAACATCTATAAGAAACGATTCTATGATATGTTGCACAACTTTCGGTTTACAATTCGCATTATTCACGATGACAGCAAATGCCAATGTTTGATTATTAGGCAGGTAGATATATCCTGCATAGCTTTTTATGCGAGAGGTAGTTCCGCTTTTAGCCTGCACTTTCCCTTCCAAAGGAGTGCCTGAAAGAAAAGATTTCAGTGTACCGGATTGCCCTGCAACAGGGAGAGACTCAAGAAACGACTGACGGTGGTTTCCCCGCCACATATAGGAGAGTATCTGCACCAATATCTCAGCAGAAAGCGCATCCTGCGGAGCCAACCCGCAACCATCCATAATGAACGATGAATTCAAGAATATTCCCCTATTCCTCCAGCAATTACGTTCCACTTCGACCGAATTGGCAATGGTACAAGGCGTTGACAACACACTGCCAAGATACCGAAAGACCTGCTCCGCATACAAATTGTTGGAATGTTGATTCACCTCCTTAATTATCCCAGAAAGAGGTTCGGACAAATGTGTATACAGAACAGTGCGAGATTCGAGAGAAGATTCCGTTTGATAATCCGCCTGTCCACGTACGACTATGCCTATCTCACGCAGACGCATACACAAGTGTTGCGCCAGCAAAAGAGGAGGATTGGGAATATCCCCACGGACACCAAATATGCCACGATTGCTCGGAACACTCCCTACCAAATAGCGGACGTTGCTATATGGTACTCCATGAATATAGGCACCATCGTAAGTGATAGAAGTGCAGCGGATGTGATTCTCAAAAGAAAGTCCTTCAATGTAAGGGATAGTCTTCACCACTTCTGCCACACTCCCTACAGCAGCACTACGCAATTGGACATTCAAAGTATTGTCCATGTAAGGAAGAGCATATATGCCCGGTGCATAATAGTTGCCAATATCTTCCCATATCCACTGCGGATTGATTGCGTCGCCATCAAAGAAGGATACATCAGAAACAACATCACCTTGGATTTCCCTTATTCCGGCAGTTTTGAGCGCTTTAGCCCATTTGTACAAGAAAGAACGGTCGCCCAGTTTCGCACTACCCAGAGTAGGATCGCCCGTTCCCCTTATGTACAGATTACCTTTAAGTACACCATTTTCCAATATACCGTCGGTTTCCAAAAATGTAGAGAAACGGAAATTCTCACCAAGCAACTCCAATGCGGTTGCCGACGTGACAACTTTCATAACCGAAGCGGGCGGCACGACGGCCTGTGGACGACAGGATATTAGCGTTTTGCCAGTGGAAAGATTTTGCACACAGAGACTCACATTGGCATTCTTGGTACATTCGTTTGACAGAATCTTCTGCAGAGGCTCTGTCTGCGCCGTCAAAACAAGACTAACCAACAAACCAATACCTAACAGTACATTCCGCTTCATTGCTCTCATTCGTATTCTTCGTTCGGGGGTGCGAAATTACGAAAAACTTATTATCTTTGCAAATGTAACTCTACACAAAAACCATATGATCATCAACATAGGCAGAGAACTTGCTGCGGGCGGACGGGCCGTGGGTCAGGCGCTTTCCAAAGTTCTTTCCTTGTCATATTATGACAAGGAACTTCTCTTCGAGGCTGCAAAAGCAAGTAATTTCGATGCCGGCCTGTTTGCCCAAGCCGACGAAGTCTGCAACCCCTATATATACGCTCTCGGGGGCGCGAACCCCGATTTGTTCCAGATTCAGAGTCAAGTCATTCAAAAATTAGCCGCAGAAGGGGATTGTATTTTTGTAGGCAGATGTGCAGATTATATTCTTCGCGACAGAAAAGACTGTCTTAACATATTTCTCTCCTGCGACAAAGAGGAACGGGTCAAGCGTCTGGAGGAGAGATTGTCGATATCAGCCAAGCATGCGGAAGAACTGATAGAAAAGACCGACAAGAAAAGGTCGGCATACTATAATTTCTACACCAACAGGAAGTGGGGTGAAGCCGGTAATTACGACTTATGCATCAATACCACTTCCATTGACTTGGATACAACCGTCCAAATAATCCGTAATCTCTGTGAGACGCTCTATCCTAATCGTTCCTGACTCCCTGAAAGGAAGTTGTTCCGCCAAGCGAGCCGCCAGCGCCATAGCAGAGGGGCTCGTACAGGCTGACCCTGAACTCATCGTCAGGGAAATGCCTTTAGCAGACGGAGGCGAGGGTACGATGGAAGCCATCCGTTCTGCATGCGGCGGTGAATACAAAAAAACAGAAGCCAGCGACCCGCTCCGCAGAAAACGCGCAGCACGCTATCTGCAACTACCCGACAAGAGGACTGCCGCCATAGAAGCAGCCGAGACGTGCGGTCTGACTTTATTGTCACCGGAAGAGAGGGACCCCATACAAACAACGACAGCCGGTTTGGGCGAGCAATTGATGGCAGCCTACAATGAAGGCAACAGACACTTCATTGTAGGACTGGGCGGCAGTGCCACGTGTGATGCGGGTGCGGGAATGATAGAAGCAATAGGGGAAGAGGGGCTCAGACAACTCAGGAACTGCACATACACAATACTATGCGATGTAAGCACCCCCCTGTATGGCAAAGCCGGTGCCGCTTACGTCTTTGCGCCTCAGAAAGGAGCCAATGCCGAGGAAGTGAAGATATTGGATGACTATCTCCGCCAGTTCGCCCGATTACACGGAGAAGAACACGCTTTTACTTCCGGAGCAGGAGCCGCAGGAGGTTTAGGGTATGCCTTTCTGACATTCTTTGATGCCCATCTATGTTCCGGCATTGACTATCTGCTACATCTCTCGGATTTTGAACGACTGGCAAAAGAAGCGAATCTTATCATCACGGCAGAAGGCCGTTCGGACAAGCAAACTCTATCCGGAAAAGTTCCTTCCGGCGTGCTCCGACATGCCCGACATTACGGCTTGCCCGTAATCCTCATGGCAGGAGAGGTGAGAGACAAAGAAGCATTATCCGCCGCAGGCTTTGCCGATGTGCTTTGCATCAACCCCGCAAACACAGACAAACAAACCGCCATGCAAGAGACCTATGCCTATCAACGACTCAGAGAGTGTGCAAAGAACCTCAACATCGAGCACTATATCACAGGAAAAGTGACATGATGCCATAAACCCCGGCACCAATCAAGGCGCTGACAGGAATAGTGATAATCCATGCCGTAAGCAATTCCAAGGTTACTCCCCAACGGACAGCCGAAAGACGCTTGACAGCCCCTACACCCATGATACCGCCACTTATTACATGAGTGGTGGAAACGGGGACTTTAAGGATTTCCGTAATTAACAGCGTGACAGCCCCTGAAGTCTGCGAGCAAAAGCCTTCTACCGGTGTGAGTTTGGTTATCTTGTTGCCCATTGTCTTTATAATCTTCATTCCGCCGGACATCGTCCCTACAGCCATGGCAAAGAAACATGCAAACGGCACCCACTCGGGAACAGGAAGGCTCTTCATAGGAGTAAGCCAATGCGGCAGTTCGTCAAGACCTATTCCATACGTATTGGAGTATGCCATCAAGGCACATGCCACCACGCCCATCGCTTTCTGCGAGTCGTTCAACCCGTGCCCAATACTGAGGCCTGCAGAGGAAACAAGTTGCAGGCGTTTGAACCACTTATCCGCCTTATGCGGTTTGACCCCTTTCGCCAACCAATAAGTGAGAATGGCTATCAAGTTTCCCGCCACAAAACCAATCATAGGCGCCAGAAAGATGAAAAGCGCAATAAAACCGACCGTTCCCCAATGCACGGCGTTCCAACCTTGTGCTGCAACAGCGGCTCCCATGAGCCCGCCGATAAGCGTATGCGATGAAGAAGAAGGAATCCCTTTCCACCAAGTAAGCAAGTTCCATATTATAGCCGCAACCATCCCCGCGACGAGGAGATGAAGCGTCACAGACTCTTCAACCACGGTATTCTGCACCGTCCGGGCTACCCCGAACTCCCCAATGACATACTTTGCAATGAAGAAAGCCACAAAATTAAAAAAAGCAGCCCACACCACGGCAACAAACGGACGCAGCACTTTCGTGGAGACCACAGTGGCTATAGAATTGGCACTATCGTGGAAACCGTTTATAAAATCGAAGCAGACAGCAAGAACGATGATAGCAATAAGAAGTCCCATAACACAATCAGAGAAAACAAATCCCTGCTTAACACCACGTCAAGCAGGGATTGCTGTTTATGCGTACTTTACAATTATAGTCTTTAACGTTTTACCCACACTATTAGCACGGTCGGTAGCCTCCTCCATGCATGACATTATTTCCTTTATCTTGATAAGTTCGCGCGCATCTTCTTCGTTTTCGAACAGGTCTTTCACGAAATTATCGTACACATCGTCTCCTTCGTGTTCAAGTGTATGCAGTTTGCTGCACTGCTCGAGTGCCACCTGCGGCTTTTTGTTGATAGTTCTGAGTTCTTTGAAAGCGACATTGATCGCCTTTGCCCCTTCCAGAATAATCTCAGCCATGTGCATTGCCTTATTCGGCATGCTCTTGGGCTGATAGAGCATCGTGCGTTTTGCCGACGAATTAATCAAATCCATCACATCGTCCACCATGTCGCACAATTTGTGCATATCCTCCCTGTCAAACGGCGTAACGAACGTATCGTTGAGTTCCACAAAGATGTTCTGCGTGATATCATCGCAAGCCGTTTCCAGCGCCTTAATCTTTGCATACAGGTCGTTTTGCCGCGCCAAATCCGTTTCAGAAATCATTTGAGCAAACAAGTCCGCCGCCTCAACGATGTTTTGCGATACCTGGCGGAATTGCGGAAAGAACTTATCCTCTTCAGGAAGAAAGATGGAAAAGATGGAGTTTATTGACATACAGGGTCGTAATTCGTTTCTTACTATCCGGCTTCAATCAACAAGACAGAGCCAAAAATTCATGTTACAAAATTACTATATTTTCCATAGTTACACAAGAAACCACCCTGGAAATCGGCAAAGAGAAGCCATAGTTTGGCAAATGTTCCCCCTCCATAAGACCGCCGCGAACAGTCCGGAAGGCTTGACGAGGTATGATTTGGCCCCTCTGTCTCCCGTTGAGGGGTCGACGAGACCTGCTTGAGGAGTCGAAGAACACGTGACAGAAAGGCAGGCAATCCAAAGCAAGGCACCCTCATGGAAAACAAGGAGGTATCCCGCTGACGGCTATCCGCAACGGGGCACCGCCAGCAAACAGAACAAGGATCCGTACACACGGAAACAGAGCAAAAAAATCCCCTTTGCAAGACAAGTCTTACAAAGGGAGACACAAACAACAAATAACATCAATTATGACATGAAACTACAATGTCACTCCATTCTTGAAGATTGCAATTTCACGGTAGGATTTACGCTCATTGTTGGTATATTCGCCACTCGCCACCTTGACAACACAGTCCACAAAACGTTCAAAGACCTGCATAACAGGTTCATCTTCAACCATCGTCCCTGCATTGAAGTCAATCCATGCAGGCTTATTGTTTGCCAAAGCAGAATTGGTCGAGACCTTAAGCGTAGGCACAAAAGTACCAAACGGCGTGCCTCTTCCCGTTGTAAACAATACGAGATGGCAGCCTGCCGCCGCGAGAGCAGAAGCCGCAACAAGGTCATTACCCGGTGCAGAAAGAAGATTAAGCCCCTTCGTTTCCAGCCGTTCACCATAAGCCAAGACGCCAGATACAGGCGCCTTCCCGCATTTCTGCGTACATCCCAACGCCTTTTCTTCCAATGTTGATATGCCGCCTGCCTTATTACCCGGAGACGGATTTTCACCTACAGGTTCACCATGGGAAAGAAAATATGCCTTGAAATCATTAATAAGACTCACTGTTTGGTCGAACAGTTCCCGCGTACGGCAACGGTTCATCAAAATAGTTTCCGCTCCAAACATTTCCGGAACTTCGGTAAGAACCGTAGTACCTCCCTGTTCCACCAAGAAATCGGAGAACATGCCCAACAAAGGATTCGCCGTTATTCCAGAGAAACCATCGGATCCGCCACATTTAAGCCCCACCTTCAATTCGGACAACGGGATATCTTCCCTCCTATCTTCAGCCGCCTTTCTGTACAATTCTCTCAAGACAGGCATACAATACTCCACCTCATCCCCCTGTACCTTCTGCGCCACCACAAAACGGACGCGCTCCGTATTATAATCTCCGCAAAATTCACGGAAGACATCAGGCTGATTGTTTTCGCAACCGAGTCCTACCACCAATACGGCTCCTGCATTGGGATGAAGCACCATATCACGCAATATCTTTTTGGTATTTTCGTGGTCATCCCCCAATTGCGAGCAGCCATAGTTGTGCGGAAAAGCAACAATGGCGTCCACACCCCGGCTCTTCGTTTCCTGACGGAGACGTTCCGCCAACTGCGAAACGATACCATTCACACAACCGACAGTAGGAATTATCCAAACTTCATTGCGGATACCGACTTGCCCGTCAGCACGCCGATAGCCCTTGAAAGAAAGTTTCTTTGCAGGCAATGAAGGTTTTTCGAACTTGACAGGCTTGTATTCATAGTTGAGCAGTCCTGCCAAATTGGTCTGAATATTATGTTCATTCACCCAATCTCCTGCAGAAATCCGGCAGCGTGTATGCCCAATGGGGTAACCATACTTGATTACATTTTCCCCCTCGGCGAAATCCTTCAATGCGATTTTATGCCCCGCAGGAATATCTTGACGCAAAACAATGCTGATTCCATCGACAGAAACTACAGAACCTGCAGTTTGAGGAACAATTGCCACCGCCACATTATCGACAGGGTTGATACGAAAAACAGGTGTCATAGAAACAGATAAAACAACAGGGAGAGACAACACTCTCCCTGTTGCAAAAAGATGTTATAGAATAGATTTAACAGTTTCAAGCATACCTTTCTTCTGGATATCACGCAGGAATTGCTCCACCATGGCCGTGAGTCCAGGTATTTGGTTGAGGTCTCCGTGTTCTGTCCAAATCAGGTCTTTGGCAGCCAAAACCCCTTCTGCAATCTTGTGGTAGTCAGCCGTAGCCCACAACTGCTTCAAGAGTTCCATTATCTGCGGGTCGTCATTAGGCTGAACAGGTGTGCCATCCTCTCTTACGCCGCCTTTATAGTAGGTAATAATTGCAGCCAGTCCAAGAACAAGTCCCTTAGGCAGTTCTCCTTTGCGCTGGAGATAGGTTTTCAGACCAGGCAAATCGCGCGTTTGGAACTTCGGGAAAGAATTGAGCATAATGGATGTGACCTGATGGTCAACATACGGATTATTGAACCGCTCCAGAACATCGGCTGCAAATTTCTCCAATTCATCCATAGGAAGATTGAGCGTCTGCATGAGTTCATCAAACTGCACTTTGTGAATATACCGCCCAATGACAGGATGGTTGCAAGCATCCCGCACGATATCCACTCCGGAAAGGAATGCGACGGGAGACAATACCGTGTGAGGACCATTGAGCAACGTCACTTTGCGTTCGTGATAGGGCGCTTCCGACTTCACGAAGAGTACATTCAAGCCCGCTTTATCGGCAGGGAACTCCTTTGCCAATTGTTCAAGCGGCAAATTCTCTGCAGTCTCTATGACCCACAAATGGAAAATCTCCGCCTGCACCACAAGATTATCGGCATAGCATATCTTTTCCTGTATTTGCTTAATTTCCTTACGAGGGAATCCGGGTACAATACGATCGACCAAAGTGGCACAAACATAGTTGTAATCCGTAAACCACTGTTTGAACGCTTCATAATCAGCACCAAAATCCTCTTTCCAAAGTTCGATATACTTATATATACATTCTTTGAGATGGTGTCCGTTGAGGAAAATCAACTCACAAGGCATGATAATAAGACCTTTGTCGGGCGCGCCATTGAAAGTTTTGAATCGCCGATAGAGAAGTTGAGTGAGTTTTCCGGGATAGGAAGCCGCCGGTGCATCAGAGAACTTGCATTCAGGATCGAAAGCGATACCTGCTTCGGTTGTATTAGAAATGACAAAACGAATTTCGGGTTGGTCAGCCAATGCCATAAAAGCGGCATTCTGAGAATAAGGATTGAGAGCCCGAGAAATGCAATCGATACGAGTCATCGTGTTGACGGCCTCACCATTGAGGCGCCCTTGCAAGTTCACATGATACATACAATCCTGCCCGTTGAGCCAATCGACCATACCTTTATCGATAGGTTGTACAACGACTACACTTGCATTGAAATCGGTGCATCGGTTTGTGTTATAGATAATCCAATCAACAAATGCACGCAAGAAATTACCTTCACCAAATTGGATAACTCGCTCCGGAGCAACACTCTTAGGAGCCGTAAGTTTGTTTAATGCTTTCATGTTAGTTGTTTTTATATTACAGACATTCGCCATTTACCACCCATAGCAGGGCTTTATGAACGCTGCAAAAGTACTACTAAACCAACAAGCCTGCACCCATAAACTGACATTTTTTGTGGAATTATTTAACAAATCACCCTCACAAGACACAATGTGCGGCAAATCAACGCTATACGCCTGAGCAAACGGAAGAACAGAAAACAGTTTTTTTGACGTATTTATTCCGAGAGTGCATAATTAGTGGTATCTTTGCAGGCGTATGAAATTAGTATTCGCCACCAATAATGCCCACAAATTGGAAGAAGTCCGCGAGATGTTCCAAGGAAAAGCGGAAATTTCAAGTTTGAAAGAAATCGGCTGTACTGCGGATATACCCGAGACATCGCCCACGATAGAAGAGAATTCATTACAGAAAGCCCGCTACATTTACGACCAGTACGGCATGGATTGCTTCTCAGACGACACGGGTTTGGAAGTGGAAGCCTTAGGCGGCGCTCCTGGAGTGTATTCGGCACGGTATGCCGGAGAGCCAAGCAATCCGGAACGGAACAGGAAGAAACTGTTACAGGAAATGGAGGGGCACACAAACAGGAAAGCACGGTTCAGAACCGTTATCACACTGATTATCCAAGGGGAAGTGCATCAGTTTGAAGGGATTGCAGAAGGAGAGATAAGCACCCAAGAGAACGGAGAACAAGGTTTCGGATATGACTCACTATTCATCCCCAAAGGATACACCCAGACATTTGCCCAATTGGGGAACAGTGAGAAAAACCGGCTAAGTCACCGCAGCAAGGCTATGGCTGCATTGTGGGAATATATCAATCATCACTGCTTATGAAAAGATATCTGTTTATTGTTTTGACGTTTCTTTGTACACAGGTTTGGTCACAGACAGAAATGCACGGATGGCGCATTCACTATGCCTACAACGACGTGACCTCCATCGAACAAAACGAGAACCGCGTATACGCCTTGAGTGATGGCGCATTATTCTATACCGAAAAAGAGACAGAAAGCATAGAACGCTGCGACAAACTCATGGGATTGAATGATGTCAACATTGTTCAAATGCGTTATTCAGAAGATATACACGGTCTGTTGCTCTTGTATGCCGACGGCAACATAGACATTCTCTATGATGATAATTCCGTTTACAACATACCCGATCTATACAATGCACAGATAAACATGAGCAAACGTGCAAATTCTATTTATCTGCACGAGGGAAGAGCATACATATCTATGGATTTCGGTATACTGGTGTTGAACTTGAGACGAAAAGAGATACAAGACACATACTACATCGGCAACAAAGCCTCCAAGGTGAAAGTGCATTCCATCTGCATTGCCGGAGATTCCATCTATGCAGTCTCTTCAGATTCCATATATACGGCAAAACTGGATGACAACCTGGTGGATTACGCCAATTGGAAAACCCTAAAAGGATTGTCAGGACATGGAGAAATCGCCCAAATCATCGTATTCAACGACCAACTATGTCTTTTGAGAGACGGTATATTGTACACAAGAGAACAGAATCGATGGGTTGCATATTCTGCAATAGACAAAATAAACAGCATAAAAACGAACGGAAACAAGTTGTATGCCCTGACGACTCAATCAGTATATGAAATAGATGAAAACATGACAGCATCTGCCTTTCCCGTTTTTATCGGTGCAACAGACGTGACATATGATGCATTGAACAAAACCTACTGGTTTGCTTATTATGCTGACGGAGTCGGGAAATATGATACAAGGGATATGAGCGTAAACCATTATATTCCCTCAGGCCCAATCAATAACAGCGCATATAGAATCCGAGTGAAAGAGAACAGAGTCTTTATTGTTCCAGGCGGCTACCTGAGCGTATATTACAACAGAAGTGGCAGTGTGTCAATATATGACTCAGGCGAGTGGACAAACTTCTCACAAACATACCTGATGGAAAAGACGGGTGTATACACGGAAGATTATAGCGACGTCATCTGTCTAAACGGAGATCCTGCACATTTCTTTGTCGCCTCGTTCGGTTATGGTCTGATAGAATTCAGGGACAACGAGTTTTATGCCCGTTACAACCAACTCAACAGCCCGTTGGTGCCCCAGATAGATCAGCCGGAAAAATACACGTGGGTGGACGCATTGGCCGTTGATGCAAACAACAATCTCTGGATGTACAACAAAGCGACAGACGGAGTGAAAGTACTAACCAGCAACGGAAAATGGTATTCCATCGAAAATGCCGCCACCAACCAGTTATCACGTTGCAAGAACCTGCTTATATGGAATAAAAACGAGAATGTCAAGATTTTAAACAGTGCCCGAGCAGCAGCGGGAATAGGTATATTCGATGATAACGGAACCCTAGACAACAGCAGAGACGACAAGGGCGTATTCCATTCGACCTTTACAGATCAGGACGGCAACGAACTCACGCCCGATTTGATTCTGTCCATTGCCCAAGACAAATCGGGCGCTCTATGGGTCGGAACAAACAGCGGCATCCTGACATTTGAAAATCCGGAGAGTCTCTTCTCGTCGAATGCCTGCACGCGCATAAAGATAAGGAGAAACGACGGGACAAATCTCGCCGACTACCTCTTGAACGACGAAAGCATCAATGCCATCGCCGTGGACGGAGCAAACAGAAAGTGGATCGGCACAGCATCTTCCGGTCTGTATCTGATGTCGGAAGACGGAAAAGAGACAATCGAGCACTTCACCGCGGAGAACTCTCCACTGCTATCCAACAACATAACAGCAATTGCCACCAATGACGAGAACGGCGAAGTGTTCATAGGAACAGACGGCGGATTGGTGTCTTATCAAAGTGATGCTGCCAAGAGCATGGACAACCTGAGCGAAGCATACGCTTACCCCAACCCTATAAGACCGGGATTTGAAGGTGTGATTACCATTGCAAAACTATCGGATAAATCGACCGTCAAGATAACAGACACGGCAGGCAACCTCATTTGCACCACCTTATCAAACGGAGGTATCGCCATCTGGGACGGCAACGATGCATACGGAAAGAAAGTCCGCAGCGGAATCTATTATGCCCACTGCAACAACGAAGCCGGAGACGAATATGCTCTAGTCAAGATCCTCTTCCTGCAATAATAACCGAAGTACAAGCCAAACAGCAGAGCAACCTCTTATCTTGCAGTCCAGATTACAACCTAATCTGCTGCAGGAACTCTTCTCTCAATTCGGGTTGATTGAACGCACCGGAATACTGCATCGTAGTTGTGACAGCACCTGTTTTCTGTATACCTCTCATCTGCATACAAAGGTGTTGCGCTTCCACGACAACCATCGCCCCCATCGGGGATAATGCGGTGTTGATACTATCCAATATCTCATGCGACATGCGCTCCTGCACCTGCAAGCGATGTGCGTACACATCCACAATGCGTGCCAATTTACTCAATCCCGTGATGGTTCCATCCGGAATATAGGCGACGTGCACTTTCCCAAAGAAAGGCAACAAATGGTGCTCACACAGGGAATAGAACTCAATGTCTTTCACCAATACCATTTGTTTGGAGTCTTCATGGAAGAGAGCAGAACGAAGAATTGCCACTGCATCTTCCGCATACCCTTTGCAAAGGAACTGATAAGCCTCCCCTACCCGTTGCGGGGTTTTCAGGAGCCCCTCCCGTTCAGTGTCTTCACCAAGCAGCCTGAGTATCTGTCTTACGGGGTTTGCTATTTCGCCAGTCAACTCCGAAGACGGAGTAAAAGATTGCATATCCATAGGTCTGTAGTCTCTTTATTGTATAACCTGTATCTGGTCGCGTACGATGTAGGTCTCGGCCTGCAACTGCGGCAACGTACGTGCCACCTCTTCAAGAAACGCCTGCGCCTCCTCTTTTGTGCGGAAATCACCTAACCGCACTTTGAAGAAAGGCGGGTTGTAAAGAACATAGACAGGGACTTCGATCGTTGACTCCTTGACCAACTTTTCCACTTTATACGCATCCGCTTTCGCCGTTTTCTGACGATTGCTGGAGAAGACCTGCACACGAAAACCCTGCACAGTGACCTGTTCACGCTGTACATTGTTAATCTTATCCAGCAATACACGATCAATCGCGGGATCGGAGATGACCATTACATCATCGCCCATTGCCTCAAAAATGCTCGCACGCTGCGGTACTATCGAGTCCGTCCGGACCTCGTCAGCCGCAGCACAGAACAGCAGAGACACCTGCAACAATAAACCAAATATGAACAAACGCTTCATTGGCAATTCCATTATTAGTAGCGGAATGAACTTCCTCCGACGAATTCCCGCAAGAGAGATGTAGGCGGGATTTCCTTTTCGGGTATGCTCACAAAGTACTGCAAGAATTTAAGCAGACGATGCGCCTCCGTATATTCCTCACAATGTTTAGGTACTTCTGCCAAAATGGGCTCCGCGTGACGCTTCAGGACTGCCAACTCGAAGAGCAAAGCAGAATTGAACATGGCATCGGCATTTTCCTGATAGGGATATATCCACTTTTCCTCACCCCGCTTCACACTATTGCAACGCGCAATGGTTTCCCGCGCCGAATAGTTGCGGTACCGATAGTCACGGATAATGCGGCGCAACAACCGCGTATCGGTGGTCGGAATCCAGTTGTGGTTATCCAGATTGATCGTGGTCAACGCCGATACATAAATCTTGAACGTCGCTTCCTTGGGTATATTAGGAATAAGAGACGGATTGAGGGCATGAATACCTTCCAGAATGACAATATTGTCCTGCTCCATTTTCAGTTTGTTTCCCAAGTAATGACGTTTACCATCCTCAAAATTAAACGTAGGAAGGCTTATTTCTTTTCCCTGCAACAAATCGGAAAGTTGACTGCGGAAAAGGTCCAAGTCCAACGCATTTATATCTTCAAAATCCCATTCGCCGTTCTCGTCGCGAGGAGTATCTTCCCTATTCACAAAATAGTTATCCATACTAATGACGACGGGCGTAATACCGTTGAGCCTCAACTGTATGGTGAGTCGTTTTGAGAAAGTGGTTTTACCGGAAGAACTGGGACCGGAAATCAGGACGAATTTAGGTCTTCCTCCTTCCCGATTGGCAATCATATCCGCAATTTGAGCCACCTTTTTCTCATGGAGCGCCTCGGACAACTTAATCATATCAAAGGCTTCATGCTTCTTGCATGCAATATTGAAGTCTGCCACATTGTTGATATGCATCAACTGATTCCATCCGATGTATTCATTGAAAATACCAAAGGTTTTCTCCTGCGGGATGTTATCCTCCAGCCGTACGGGTTTTTCCCGATTAGGAATACGCAGCAACATACCATCATAGTATGGTTCCAAATCAAAGAGGGAGATATAACCGGTACTGGGCATCAAGACGCCATTATAATAATCGATATAGTCACCCATGCGGAAATAACGCGTATAAGGTTCGCCAAAGGTCTCGAACAAATTGGATTCCCCATCCGTATGTTCATGGAACATCTCGATGACATCCTGCGTCCGGCGTTCTTCCGTAATGATAGGACGGTCCTCGTCCACAATCTGCTGCATCTTCCGACGGATATCAGCAATCATCCTTTCATCCAAGTCAGGATGAGGTTCCCCATCTTTGCGCCACTGAACAGTACAATAATATCCTTTGGAAATCGGGTGTTCTATCCGCAAATCAGCACGCGGATACAACTCGTGTATTGCACAACTGAGCACCATACTCAGCGTACGCACATAGCAGCGCATTCCACTGGGGCAACTGACGTCTATAAATTCTATATCTTTGGGGCGATAGAGCGTGAAATTGAGGTCCTCTACCTTGTAATTCACTCGAGCAGCCGCTACGGGATACGGTAACTTGATACCCAACATTTTGTACACTTCCAATACCGAACTGCCCCGAGGAACATTGTGATATTGCCGTGTATTCTTACAGAAAATAGTAATATCGTTTTGCATAGCGGTGAAATTTAATACTTGCAAAGGTACTACATATTTTCCATTTCTACAATATAGACAACCCGTTCCGTCGATGACAGCGGCACAAGCCGGAGGGACAGCACCATGGAAGAGTCGGAAATTTCTGTTCAGGAGTGCTTCAGGTCTCGATGAGACCGGCTAAAACAAAGCCACCTTTTCCCACGTTTCCAACAAAAGGAAACCGCGGAAAAATCTTACATAAAACATCTTCCAAAAAAAGCAATCAGCCCGTTGTCCGCAAGTAAGTTATTCACTTCCGCCGGATTTACAATCATCCGCACAGAATTACACATACAGAAGAAAAGCCACAGATAATCACTCCAATGCCCGATAGACACCGCCCGGAAGCGATTTGACAATTCCCCGGAACTCCATCTGAAGCAACAAGGAAGCCACCTTTGAGTAAGGCATTTTTGTCTCCATTACCAAGAGATTGATATGCAAGCCTTCCATATTTTCATGGAGCAAACGCAACAGATTATTCTCCTCATCGCTCAAATCGGTAAACAATTTCGTTTGCAAAGATGCCAGTGAGGCAACAGTCTCCCACTGCATCGCTTGCAGAATCTCATGACCATTTTCCACCAACATCGCTTTATTTTGCTTGACAAGCGCATTGCAACCCCGGGAACAAATATCATCGATCCGACCGGGAACCGCGAATACATCTCTGTCGTACGAATTCGCCATTTCGGCAGTCAACAAAGCCCCACCCTTTTCCTTGGATTCGACCACCAGAATAGCATCACTCAATCCTGCTATAATACGATTTCTTGCCACAAAATTCTGCCGATCAGGATTGGTACCAGCCATATATTCTGTCAGTATTCCCCCATTTTGCAACGCATCTACAGCCGTTTTCCGGTGCACAGCAGGATATATCCGGTCCAATCCGTGCCCCGGAATAATGAAGGTAGGAATCCCCGCCTCAATAGCAGCACGATGCGCCGTAATATCAATACCATAAGCCAAACCGCTTACAATGGTGAGGTTTTTCGTCAAAGAAGCCATCTCAAGAATCATCTTGCGACATTCGTCTTTCCCCCGTTCCGTAGGAACCCGCGTTCCCACAACCGCCAAGAAATGTCCTTCATTCGGCTTGATATTCCCCTTGGCAAACAAGAGCAGCGGAGCATCCGGACATTCCCGAAGACGGTAAGGATAGTTATCGTCTTGATAGTAAAATGTGGAAAGATGGTGAGAAAATATGAAATCCAACTCTTTATCCGCTCTTCTCAAAGCATTCTCGCGTTGGCTGAGAATATCTTGTACCAAACTCGGGCGTATGTTAGGGATTGATTCCAGTTCTTCCTGAGATGCCATAAACACATCACGAGCAGAACCAAAGAACTCAATCAGAGCCTTGGCATGTCTCAAGCCGATACGGGGCAACAAACCAACCGCTATCTGATATCTCAGTTGTTCTTCATTTTGCATAACATAACACCCGTAAAATAGCCGATGAAAACGCCAATAATATCCGATAACCAGTCAAAAATATCACCGGTTCGAGGAGGAAAAAAACATTCTTGCAAGACTTCTATCAACCCACCATACAAGACTGGAAGCAGGATACCCAATACCGCTGATTTGACGACGGACACGCCGTCTCTCCGCAAAGAGCCCCAAAAGACAATGGACAACAAAGCATACATCAAGAGATGCACCACCTTGTCGATATGAGGAAAAGAACCCACCAACGGTAAACGAACATCTCGCAGCAGTGACCCATAAAGGATCAAACCTGCCACGAGAATCGTCGGAATATATGTCCGTATTCTTTTCAAGAAATTCTAATGAATCAGATTATGCCCCGTCATTTCAGCAGGTTGCTTCAATCCCAATATATGACACAAGGAGGGCGCAACATCTGCCAAAATACCATTATCCACACGGGCATCCTTGTTCTCACTTATATAAACAAACGGAACAGGATTGAGCGAGTGTGCCGTATTAGGCGTACCATCCGCATTCTTGGCATGATCGGCATTCCCATGATCGGCAATGATGATGACTTCATAGTCATTGCGACGGGCTGCCTCCACTACTTCTCCCACACAGGTATCTATCGTTTCGACTGCTTTTTGTATGGCAGAATAAACACCCGTATGTCCGACCATATCTCCGTTAGCGAAATTGAGCGTTATATAGTCGTACTTCTTTGTATCCAACGCCTTGACCAATGCCTCCGTGACTTGCGGAGCCGACATCTCCGGCTGCAAATCGTAGGTTGCCACCTTGGGAGAAGGTATCAGTATGCGGTCTTCGCCTTCAAACGGTGCTTCTCTACCTCCGGAGAAAAAGAATGTGACATGTGCAAATTTTTCAGTCTCAGCAATACGCAACTGTTTCATTCCCGCCTTGGATACAATCTCACCGATTGTGTTCTCCACGTTCTCCTTCGGGAACAAGATATGTACACCCGTGAAGGAAGAATCATAAGGAGTCATGCAATAATATTGCAAGTCTTTTATAGTCGTCATCCCCATCTCCAGCATATCCTTCTGCGTCAAAACGACAGTTATCTCCTTAGCCCGATCGTTTCTATAGTTAAAGAAGATAACCACATCGCCTTCCTGGATGGTGGCTATCGGTTTGCCATCAGCATCCACGGCAACAATGGGTTTAATGAATTCATCGGTTATTCCTTCGGCATAAGAATCGCTCATTGCCTGCAATAAATCAGCAGCAGGTTTCCCTTCACCGTGCACCAACAAATCATATGCTAACTTTATGCGCTCCCAGCGTTTATCACGATCCATAGCATAATAACGACCGCAGATGGAAGCAATATGCCCTGCCGTAGCGGCGCAATGTTCTTGCAAATCCCGAATGAACCCAATCCCGCTCTTAGGATCGGTGTCGCGGCCATCCATAAAGCAGTGAATATACGTCTTTTCTATACCGTATATCTTTGAAATCTCACACAACTTGAACAAATGTTCCAGGCTGCTATGCACTCCACCATTCGAGGTCAGCCCCATAAAGTGAATCTGCTTGCCATGCTGCTTGGCATAGGCAAATGCCGAGATAATCTCAGGATTCTGAAGAATTGAATTATCCTTACAAGCTCTATTTATTTTCACAAGATCCTGATAAACAATCCGCCCTGCGCCAATATTCAAGTGTCCGACTTCCGAATTCCCCATCTGTCCATCGGGCAAACCTACATTTTCTCCCGAAGCCTGCAACTGAGAGTGAGGATATGTCGCCAACAATCTATCCCAATTGGGAGTCGGGGTTGAATAAATTGCATCGGCTGCCGACTTGTCTCCGATTCCCCAGCCGTCAAGAATCATCAATAATGCTTTTTTCATATCTATTACTATTTATCTATTCTCTTTCAATACTCTATCCATCATACGTTTGTCTTCGTTCTCTTTGAGAGTCTGACGCTTATCATACATATGCTTTCCCTGACACAACGCTATCTCCAATTTTGCCAATCCTCTCTCGTTTATAAAAAGACGCAACGGGATAATTGTTTTCCCCGTCTCTTTGGTCTGACGTTGCAATTTTATCAATTCCTTACGTTGCAGCAAAAGTTTTCTATCCCGACGGGGAACATGATTATTGAACGTCCCTAACGCATATTCCGCAATATGCATATTTTTCACCCACAATTCTCCCGATGAAAACAAGCAATATGTATCATTCAGACCCGCCCTGCCTTCACGTATAGACTTTATTTCCGTACCATACAATTGCAAACCTGCCACATATCGGTCCAGAACCTCATAATCGAACAGTGCCCTTTTGTTCTTTATATTTACATCTGACTTAAAATGCATAACTACATATTCGGGAGTAACAAATTCAATACCAAATACAAAAGAATAGGCAAAAGTATCATAACCACTGACAATATGGCAACTGCACGAGTCAATGAGCCCTTCGATTCAATTCCAAGTGCCCTGCACCCCGTATAAATCAAGTACACCACATATATGTCCAAGACAATCAAATAATCCATCTCCGGCAAAATGGTCAATAATATATCCACCACAATATAAATTGTCATTGAATATGGAATCAAAGTATAGAGCGCCTCCGTTGCATATTTTTCCTTTCCGCTTCCAAACAAGAATACACTTCCAACTATCACGGCAAAATAGTAGAATATTCCATAAAAAATAACCGGTAGCAGAAATGCCCCAAAAGAATGTATCAAACCAAATGGTTCTTCTCCATCAAACAATGTACACGTAAAGTGAAATATAGCACATAAAAATACGCATGGCAACAGATAACCCATTACAATCCGCTTGATTGGAACTTTTTCTTTTGATATTTGCCGCCATTCTTCCGTAGGGAACAATAATATTCTCCACACATGGTTCCACACACTTTTTATATACTCAACAACTCCTGCCACTTCGACCTACACATTCATTAAAAGAACTATTTCTAACACATTGCAAAGATACAACAAATTTGAAATAATACACATCTATTTCATGCATCATTACAACAAAATCATCATCAATCAAATCTTCTTCCATGTGACATCATCTGATCACCATGCCATATATGCTGCAAGAATATCGTCTCCGGATTTGTAGATTGAAATAAAAGCAGTACTTTTGCAAACAAACTAAACAAACTTATTATGCTCAAAAACATCTTAGCAATAACAGGGAAATCCGGTCTATTTCGCTTGGTAAGCAGAGGAAATGGAATGCTGATAGTAGAATCTCTCGAAGACGGTAAACGTATGCCAACTTATGCGCGCGATAAAATTGTAAGCCTTGCCGACATCTCTATGTTTACAACAGGAGAAGATGTACCGTTGCGTTTGGTATTGGAGAGTCTTGGAAAAAAAGAGAGTTTAAAGGAGTGTCCATTGGATGTAAAAAAAATGGATACAGAATCTCTCCGTTCTTTCTTTGCTGAAGTTCTTCCCGATTTCGATCGGGATCGTGTCTATCCTTCTGATATCCGCAAATTAGTACAATGGTATAATACCTTGATCAAAGCAGGTATCACCGATTTCAGCGAGCAGGAAGAGGATAATCACGATATTGCGACAACAACCGACAACAATACGTTTGAAGAGAAGAAAACTATCCAAAAAACTGAAGGAAAAATACGTAAAGCGGCTGTAAATAATACACGCTCCAATGTGGGTACCAAAAAGGGTTAATGGTTGAGGGTTAAAAAGATCACTGAAAAAATAGAATCTGTTGCACCGCTGTCATTGCAAGAGCATTGGGACAATTCGGGGCTGCAGATCGGAAAACCGGAGCAGGAAGTCCGTTCCGTTTTGCTGTGTACAGACATAACGGAGAATATCCTGCGGGAGGCATATGAGAAACAATGCCAATTGGTTATCTCTCACCATCCATTGCTTTTTCGTGGACTGAAAACTATTCAAGGAAGCACAATGCAAGAGCGTTGTGCTATTTTTGCAATAGAACATAATATATCCATCTATTCATCCCATACTCCGATGGATGCATATCCGCATGGTGTCAGCGGACACATAGCGGATAAATTGGGAATCCGTGATTACACCGTCCTCGCACTCACACAACCGCCTGCAGGATTAGGTGTTATCGGAGACCTTCCGGAACCTATGCATTTCTCTGCTTTTCTTAGGAAAGTTGCGGCGGCGTTTCAAGTAGAGACCATTCGCTATACTCTGCCTGCAAAAGAGTTTGTACAACATATTGCGATCTGCGGCGGAGCAGGAAGTGAATTTATGCAATTGGCGATTGATCAAAAAGCGGATGTCTATCTAAGTTCGGATTTCAAATATCACGAGTTTTGCGATGCAGTTCCCCGAATTGCTGTTGTGGATATCGGACATTTTGAGAGCGAACAATTCACCAAAGAGATATTTTACTCTATTTTAGAGCCTTACAAAAAATCTATCAATCTGTTGATGGCAGAAAACGACATCAACCCTATTCATACATATATTGCAAATAACAACATAAACAATAATTAAAAACTAAAGTAGTATGGCAACAAAAGAAAATGAATTGACCAATGAACAAAAATTGCAACTCCTGTACGATTTGCAGAAGGTATATTCCAAAATTGACGAACTGCGGGTTCTGTTGGGAGAACTACCTGGAGAAGTAAAGGATATGGGCGATGAAGTCGAAGGTCTGAAATGCCGTTTGTCAAACATCAAAAAAGAGATTGAAGACCTGGAGAATCATATAAGTGAAAAGAAAGTGCAGGCAGAAACTGCCAATGCAATGGTTTCGCGCTACAAAGAGCAGCAGGAAAATGTCCGTAACAACAGGGAATACGACAACCTGTCAAAAGAGATTGAATACCAAACTCTTGAGATTGAACTATGCCAAAAGCGTATCAAAGAATACTCCGCTGCCTTGGAGCAAAAACAGGCTGAAAAACAGAAAACAATTGCGGAAATCGAAGAACGCACAATCGACCTCAAAGAGAAAGAGCATGAGTTGGACGACATCCTGAGCGAGACCAAAGGACAAACTGAGCAACTGATGCTTCATGCGCAGGATTTGGAAAAACAAATGACAGACGAGCGGTTGCTTACGGCTTTCAAACGGATACGTAAAAATGCGCACAATGGCTTGGCCGTTGTTACGGTTGAGCGCGATGCATGTGGTGGTTGCCACAATAAGATTCCGGCACAACGCCAATTGGATATTCGTTTGCGTAAGAAAATCATCGTGTGTGAATATTGTGGACGTATCCTCATTGATCCCGAAATGGCAAACGAATCAAGCGAAAACTAAAAAAGCCATCTTCCATATATTTTGATATTGTTCATTGCGGCGTATCCTGGGCGGGGTGCGCCGCAATTCTTGTATATCCGAAACTTTTCACTTACCTTTGCGTGCAGATTTTGTTTTCCTTATCTCATTATGGCAGAACTACAACTTACTCCCGAAACGGCTGAATATACCAAAGATAATGTCCGGCACCTTGACGATGTAGAGCACATTCGTCTCCGGCCGGGTATGTATATCGGAAAATTAGGTGATGGATCCCATTCCGATGATGGAATTTATGTACTCATCAAGGAAACGGTTGACAATTCCATTGATGAGTTCCGAATGAATGCTGGGAAAGTCATTGACGTGCATGTCAATGACGGGAAAGTTGCCGTTCGGGACTATGGACGTGGGATTCCGTTGGAAGTATTGGTGGATGTTGTCTCACTGCTCAACACGGGAGCCAAGTACGACTCAAAGGCTTTCAAGAAATCCGTCGGACTCAATGGAGTGGGTCTCAAGGCTGTCAATGCGTTGTCGTGGAAGTTCGTGGCACAGGCATTTAGGGATGGCAAAACGCGGCGGGTCGAATTCAAACAGGGTAAGTTGCTGCAAGATAGCGGAATCATTGATGATGTCAACCGCTCTCAGCGTGGAACTCTTATCGAATTTGAACCGGATGCATCGCGAGGTATCTTCGAAAATTACACATTCAGAGAGGAGTATATTGAAACCATGATGCGCAATTATGCGTATCTCAATACGGGACTCACGCTCAACTTCAACGGACGGCGGTATTGTTCAAAGCGAGGACTGTTGGACTTGCTCACGGAGACCATGACGGTAGAACCGCTCTACCCTATTATTCACTTAAAAGGCGAAGACATTGAAATCGCACTTACGCACACCAATCAGAACAACGACGAATACTATTCTTTCGTCAATGGGCAACACACCATACAGGGAGGAACCCATCAAGCCGCTTTCAGGGAAGCAATCGGAAGAACCATTAAAGAGTTCTTTGGAAAGAATATGGATCTGACCGATGTCCGCAACGGAGTCGTTGGGGCGATTGCCATTAACATCGAAGAACCCGTTTTCGAAAGCCAGACAAAAACGAAGTTGGGATCTCGCGACATCTCACCAAAAGAAGGCAGCATATCTGTCAACAAATTCGTTAACGATTTCGTTAAAAAGGAATTGGACAACTTCCTCCATAAACATCCGGAGATTACGGAAGTGATGCTCCAGAAGATACAGGATTCGGAGAAAGAGCGAAAAGCCATATTGAGTGTCACCAAGGTCGCACGGGAACGCGCAAAAAAGAATAATCTCAACAATCCTAAACTGCGCGACTGCCGGATACATCTGAATGATACACGGCCTGCACGGGTGAGCAAAGATTCCGACGAAGACCTGAGAGACTTCAGTTCCATTTTCATCACGGAGGGCTTGTCTGCATCGGGTTCTATCACAAAATCCAGGGATGTGAATACACAGGCGGTCTTTTCTCTGCGCGGAAAACCAAAAAACAGTTACGGGCTGACCAAGGAAATCGTTTATGAAAACGAAGAGTTCTTCTGTCTCCAATCGGCGCTGAACATCGAGGACGGGCTGGATAATCTTCGGTACAACAAGGTTATTATTGCCACGGATGCGGATGTCGATGGCATGCACATCCGACTGCTCTTGCTTACATTCTTCCTGCAGTTTTTCCCCGATCTGGTCAAGAAAGGACATGTATATATCTTGCAAACCCCTCTGTTTCGGGTAAAGAATAAGAAAGAAATACGCTACTGCTATTCCGAAGAAGAACGCCTGCAGGCTATTGAAGACCTGAAACCCAATCCGGAGATTACACGTTTCAAAGGACTTGGAGAGATTTCTCCCGATGAGTTCAAGGGATTCATCGGAAAAAATATCCGGTTAGACCAAGTCACGCTGCGCAAGGAGGATGCTGTAAGCGACCTTATGGAATTTTACATGGGGAAAAACACTATGGAACGCCAAAACTTCATCATTGAGAATCTTGTCGTGGAGGAAGATGCTGTAGATTAGGTTATGTGGTGGATTCCTGTTGTCATATTTGTAGGGTTGGGACTGGCCACAGCCGTTGCCTTGGAACTCAGAGAACGCAAACGAAGCCGGAACTGCGTGGAAAATTCCGGATCCGCCGCTAAGTCGTCAGTCTCAGATGGGGAATGTTGTGGGCAGCATGCTGTGTGTGAACGCGATCTCCTCCTGAACAAAAAAGATGAGATAATCTATTATGATGATGATGAATTGGATGCTCTGTCGGGTATTTCTCCCGATGAATACGATGAAAAACAATTGCACGAATTGGAAGATGTCTTCTATACTCTTCAGGAAAAAGATGTTGCAGGTTGGCTTAGAAGCCTGCAGTTGCGCAACATCGCTCTGCCGGATGAACTGCGCGACGAAGCGCTCCTTATCGTGAGTGAACGCCGCCGTTCCGGCAATCAATGACCAACTCTTTAACCTGCTTGGCAGAGGTGCCTCCGTCTTTGCTTCGGATTGTTCTTCATATCGCTCTTCGTTGTGGAAAATCGAGGGGACCTCAACGACCCCCGAAGCCGACCTCGACGGGTACCCCGAAAAACACAAATGACAGGACATAAAAAATCAATTCCGTTAACTTGTGTATATCAGGAAATATAATTAGTTTTGCGGTCGGTTAGGTAGGGGCTTGTGCTCTTGCTTTTTGTGTTTGATGCCGATCATATAATTAACTAAATACCAATAAGTGAAGAAATGAGTCTTTTTTCGTTTACACAAGAGATTGCCATTGACTTGGGTACGGCAAATACCATCATTATTTGCGACGACAAGATTGTGGTAGATGAGCCATCTGTGGTGGCTATAAGCATGCAGACCAACGAAATGGTCGCTGTGGGGCGCAAAGCACAACAAATGATAGGTAAGGGCGGTAATATGATACGCACGGTTCGTCCGCTGCGGAATGGTGTGATTGCCGACTTCCAGGCTTGCGAAATGATGATTCGCGGGCTTGTCAAGATGATTCCTCGAAAGAACAAATTGTTCATGCCTTCACTCAAAATGGTGGTTTGTATCCCTTCTGGAAGTACGGAGGTCGAGATTCGTGCCGTGCGCGATAGTAGCGAGCACGCCGGAGGAAGGGAAGTTTATATGATTTACGAGCCTATGGCGGCGGCTATCGGTATGGGCATTGACGTGGAAAGCCCGAAAGGCTGCATGATTGTGGATATCGGTGGTGGTACTACCGAGATTGCCGTCATCTCTCTGGGAGGTATCGTAACCAACAAGTCCATACAGATTGCAGGGGACGAGTTGAATGCCGACATCATCGAATACATGGGACGGATGCACAATCTGCGTATCGACGAACCTACGGCTGAGAGAATCAAAATGAGAGTGGGCTCTGCACTGACCGAACTGGATAATCCGCCTGAAGATTTCATGGTCATCGGACCTAACAAAACGTCGGCTCTTCCTATGGAAGTGCCGGTTAGTTATCAGGAAATTGCACACTGCCTTGAGAAATCCATTTCTAAGATTGAAAACGCCATACTGCAAGCATTGGAAGGGACTCCTCCTGAATTGTATGCCGACATCGTCACAAACGGAATCTTCTTGGCGGGCGGTGGTGCACTCTTGCATGGATTGGCAAAACGTCTGAGCGATAAGATTACGATTCCTTTCCATGTAGCGGAAGACCCGTTACACTCTGTAGCATTGGGTACGGGTATCGCGCTGAAAAATGTCAACAACTTCAATTTCTTGATACGCTAATCATGAATAACAGAGAAGGGACGCACTCCCTTCTCTGCTTGTAAAATGAAGACTCTTCTACGGTTTATCATACGGAATGGTGTGGTCCTCTTGTTCATTTTGCTGGAGGGACTCTCTTTCGTACTGATTCTGCGTAATAGTTGCTATCCGAGAAGTGCGACATTCTCCTCTGTCAATCGGATATCTTCGGCTTGCTACACTTGTTGCAACGACATCGCAAACTATTTCCGGCTGCGGACTGAAAATGAAAACCTCATAGCCGAAAATGCACAACTGAGGCAGGAACTGATTTCCTCGCAGGAAATGCTCGCAGACAATTGCGATACCATCATACACTACTCCGGTTTCTCTGTCATACCTGCACGGATAATCAACTATACGGGAAACTTGCAAAAAAACTACATTACAATCAACAAGGGGGCAAAAGACGGAGTAACTGAAGACATGGGGGTTATTTGCAAAGAAGGAGTCGTCGGAATCATCGTCACTGTCTCCGACCGCTATTCTTTGGCGATTCCTGTTGTTAACAACGCACTCACCATCAGTTGCCGGCTCAAAAATGATGGGTATATCGGAACTTTGCAGTGGGATGGCAAAAATGTTCACTATGCACAACTGAACGATATTGGCCGGCATGTTTCAATCAATAAAGGAGACACTGTCGTTACCAGCGGGGTCTCGGCTATCTTCCCCAAGGGCATAACGGTAGGCACTGTTGAAAACGACAAATTGTCGGACAGTGATTCCTTTCATCACATCACGGTCGCATTGTCAACTGATTTCAAAAAATTGCAAAACGTAAGTATCCTCAGCCGTAACGATTTGAAGGAGATAAAAACCTTGGAAGAATATGTAAAACAATGAATGGTATAGAACTTTGGAGAGATAATATTCTGCGTTTCGTAGTGCTGGTTTTGTTGCAACTGTTGCTTGTCAACAATCTGCACTTCCTTGGTCTTTGCCATCCGTGCCTGTACGTCTTGTTTCTCATTGCCCTCCCGCAGACACTGCCTCGGTGGGCGGAATTGTTAATCGGTTTCATGACGGGTCTCGTCATTGACGTTGCGTGCAATAGTCTCGGAGTACATTGTGCAGCATGCACGTTGATAGCCTTCTTGCGACCTGTATTCCTCAAAAAGATGGTACTCGAAAAAAAACAGGTACTCAGTGAGCCGAGTAGTCAGACACTCGGTTTCATCGTATATTTCAAACTTATAACACTGCTCGTACTGCTACACCATAGCACGGTCTTCATTCTCTCCGCTTTCACGTGGAGCAATTGGTGGATTACTTTGTTGCAAATCATTGTTAGTTCCTTGTTCACCATCGGATTCATCGTAGTATATGATTTACTGCTGCATAGATCATGATTAACGACAAATACTATAACCGCCGGTATGTCATTTCCGCTATCATTATTGTGGTAGTGGTTATTTATTTATGCAGGTTATTCTATTTGCAAGTCATCGACAAAAGCACAATTGACAAAGCCGAAAACAACGCTCTGGTAAAGCAGACCATATATGCTCCGCGGGGTCTCATATACGATCGAAACGGAGAACTGCTTGTTTACAACCAACCGGTCTACGAAGTGACCATGACGATGCAGGAGATGGGAAAAACTTTCGATACCATCGGCTTTTGCCATACGCTCAATATGGATACCTGTTACTTCAACGAGCGTGTACTGCAGATTAAGAACCGGCGGTTGAATCGTGGATATTCCAGACATACACCGCAAGTTTTCCTGTCACAACTGAACAAAGAAGAGATTGCTCCGCTGCAAGAAACGCTTTATAAATACCCGGGAATCCATATACGGCAACGCACCCTGCGGGGTTACACTTATCCCTATGCCGCACAAGTGCTTGGAAGCGTTGGAGAAGTATCCCAACGCGACATGGAAAAAGATGATTACTATGCTGTAGGCGATTATTCGGGGCGTGATGGAATCGAACGTACCTATGAGAAATCGCTACGGGGAGAAAAAGGAACTGAGGTGCTCCTGCGTGATGTGCGGGGACGTATCCAAGGCAGTTACAATGATGGAGAATTGGACAAAAATGCCGTTAAAGGCGAGGATCTTACGCTCACATTGGATATCCGCCTGCAGGCTTTGGCTGAAGAATTGCTTACCGGCAAAATTGGCAGTGTTGTCGCTATTGAACCTAAAACGGGAGAGATTCTCACTTTGGCATCAAATCCGACATGGGATCCTGCGCTGTTAGTCGGGAAACAACGTTCCGAACATTATAGGGAACTGCAAAGCGATCCTGCCAAACCACTGCTCAACCGGGCGACACAAGCCCAATATCCGCCTGGTTCCCCCTTTAAGTTAGTGCAATCATTGATTGGACTTCAGCATGGCATAATAACTCCTGAAACGAAATACACCTGTAGCGGAAAAGGAACTCGCCCTATCAGTTGTACGCACACCCATACATCTCCGGTCAACCTTTTCACGGCAATTGAACAAAGTTGTAATCCTTACTATTGGTGCTTGTTTCGGGATTTCTTGGAAGTCAACGGATATGGCAAAAAAAACGAAGAATTCCGCAAGCAATATGAACTATGGCGCAATGATGTCATGCTCTTCGGATTTGGGCATAAATTTACCGATACCGACCTGTCTGAACAAAGTTCCGGCAATGTACCTACCACGTCTTTTTACGACCGGTACTATGGGAAAACAGGATGGAAAGCACTGACAATTAGATCCTTGTCAATAGGACAAGGAGAGATTACAGTCACTCCGTTGCAATTGGCTAATATGGCGGCTACCATCGCAAACGATGGTTATTACATCACTCCACACCTCAATAAGAACGATACAATGCTCACCCGTCGGCATACAACAGGCATTGATGCTGTCTACTACAAATATGTCAAAGAAGGTATGAAGCGGGTCATGGAAAACGGCACGGGACGATTCTATAAATTGGATAATATATCAATCGGAGGTAAAACGGGAACGGCACAGGCTGGAAAAGGTAAAAAAGACCACGCCATTTTCGTGGCCATTGCACCGTTGGACGACCCGCAGATAGCAATTGCAGTAGTTGTTGAGAACGCAGGCTTTGGAGCCACATGGGCTGCACCTGTTGCCAGCCTTATGATAGAAGAGTATCTGACGGATACGATCACGAGAACCGCACTCCGGGAACGTATCCGCATATCAGTATTGAATGAGAATGTCAAGAAACGAAACGAATATAATCAAGGGAATTGATTGGGTCACGGTTGTCCTGTATCTGCTGTTGGTTTGCTTTGGGTGGATCAATATCTATGGTGCCGACTACAATTTTGACCAAACCGCCATTTTCGATATAAGCAACCGGGCAGGCAAACAGTTTCTGTGGATGAATATATCATTGCTTGCAGGCTTCGCTATTATGCTGATTGATGAGAAGATCTACGACATTTTCGCCTACATTTTCTATGCGGTTTGGATTCTTGTGCTGATTGCCACTCCTTTTCTGGCAAACGATGTCAAAGGCTCCTTCTCATGGATTAGTTTGGGTGGTTTCAGCATCCAGCCTGCCGAGTTTGCCAAATGTTTTACGGCGCTCGCATTGGCTAAATATATGAGTCAATACGGCTACAATATCCATCGTACCAAAGATATTGTAATCACTGCGGCCATCATTCTGCTCCCGATGGCGATCATCATGGTACCTCAAAAAGAAACAGGTTCTGCGCTCGTCTTTGCAGCGTTCGTTTTTGTCCTCTATCGCGAGGGAATGAGTAAATACGTACTGCTTTTGTTCGCCACGGCTGTCTATTTCTTTGTAGCGACCATCAAATTCAGCCAGACTGCCCTGCCGCTGGGTATAGGGAAATTAGGTCTGCTGATTGATTGTATTTCAATACTCTTGATAGAATGTTATTTCCTGTTCTTCAAAATAAACCTAAAGAAACATGCATGGATTCTGATGGGAGGCACAATCTTTCTATATGCCGTTACTATTATTATAAACATCTGGTTTACAATCAATTTTGACATCGTATCAACCGTTATTGTCAGTCTGTCGATTGTTTATCTTGCCGTCCTCGCGCTTTTCTACCGAATCAAATATATAGCCGTCCTCACTATCTGTTCCCTATGCATACTCTTGTATAGTTTTGGTTGTAACTATATCTTTACGGACATACTACAACCCCATCAGCAAAAGCGCATTGAGATTCTATTTGGATTGGACAACGACCCGTCCGGAGCCGGATACAATGTCAATCAATCCAAAATTGCAATCGGTTCTGGCCGTTTTCTCGGCAAAGGCTATCTTCAAGGCACACAAACAAAGATGAAGTTCGTACCTGAACAGGCAACCGACTTTATTTTCTGCACAGTGGGAGAGGAATGGGGGTTCATCGGATCGGCAGGAGTACTGATAGTGTATCTTATCTTCATTCTGCGCCTTATTTATCTCGCAGAACGGCAGAAAGATAAATTCAGTCGCGTCTATGCTTATTGCGTTGCATCTATTTTTATTGCCCACCTGACTATCAACATAGGAATGGTTCTCGGACTTATGCCCGTCATCGGAATACCGCTACCATTTTTCAGTTACGGCGGGTCATCTCTGCTTGGTTTCACTATTTTGCTGTTTATATTGCTCAAATTGGATGCTGCGCGCATCAATAAGATATAATAGTGTCTATGATTTTCAAATACGATGTAATAGTGGTTGGTGCAGGACATGCCGGTTGTGAAGCCGCCAGCGCAGCAGCACATCTCGGCAGTCAAACACTGCTTATCACTATGGATATGAATAAGATCGGTCAGATGAGTTGTAACCCTGCTGTTGGTGGTATTGCAAAAGGACAAATAGTTCGGGAAATTGATGCCATGGGAGGAATGATGGGCATCATAACTGACCGCAGTGCCATACAGTTTCGTATGCTCAATTCATCGAAAGGACCTGCCATGTGGAGTCCTCGTTCACAAAGCGACCGGAAACAATTTATTGAGGAGTGGACAAAACACCTGAGTCAAACCGGCAATCTCTATATCTGGCAAGATGTTGTATGCAGTTTGATCATTAAAAATAACCGGATAGAAGGCGTAAAAACAGCATTGGGGATAGAGTTCGAAGCCGGTTCTGTTGTTCTGACTAACGGCACCTTTCTCAACGGACTGCTTCATTTTGGGAAGACACAATTGCATGGTGGGCGTATATCCGAAAATGCCTCTTATGGAATCACGGAACAACTCAGAAACTTTGGTTTCAAAGCCGATCGAATGAAGACGGGTACACCGTGCAGGATTGATGCACGAAGCATTGATTTTAATGCAATGATCGAGCAAAAAGGAGATGATGACTTCCACCATTTTTCCTATCTCCCGACTATTAAGCGCCACCTCAAGCAGATGAGTTGCTGGATAACATATACTAATCCCGAAACGCACAACATATTGCGCACTCATCTTACCGACAGTCCGCTTTACAATGGACAAATAAAGAGCATCGGACCTCGCTATTGTCCGAGTATAGAGACCAAGATTGTCACCTTTGCCGAGAAAGAAACGCATCAATTGTTCATCGAGCCGGAAGGAGTCGATAGCAACGAATATTACGTCAACGGCTTCTCATCATCCCTTCCTTGGAATATCCAACTGCAAGCCTTACAAACCGTCCATGGTTTAGAGAATGTTGTCATGTATCGTCCAGGTTATGCCATTGAATATGATTTCTTCGATCCGACGCAATTAACCCACTCTTTGGAAACAAAGCAGATAGCGCACCTGTTTTTCGCAGGACAAATCAACGGGACAACAGGCTACGAAGAAGCCGCAGGACAAGGTATTATTGCAGGAATCAATGCACACATTTCATGCCATGGAGGCACTCCCTTCACATTGGGCCGCGATGAAGCGTACATTGGTGTTCTTATTGATGATTTGGTAAACAAAGGAGTGGATGAGCCCTATCGGATGTTCACTTCGCGAGCCGAATATCGTATTCTCCTGCGGCAAGACAATGCCGATGCTCGGCTCACTGAAAAAGCCTACAATATCGGGTTAGTCAACAACGAAAGGTTCAATTTGTATCAAAATAAAAGGCAAGATATTTTGCGACTCACTGATTTCATCAAGAGTCACTCCGTTACACCGGACGAAGTCAACAATTATCTCACGAGGAAAGGGTCACAACCCATCCGCCAAAAGTGCAAAATAGCCGAAGTACTTGCTCGTCCGTTTGTCAGTCTCCAAGAACTATCTGCCGTTTTGCCCGCCTTGCAGGAAGAAATCAATACCATATCCCTCCTGCAAGAAGAAATTGTTGAAAGTACCGAAATTAATATTAAATACAAAGGATATATTGAAAGAGAGCGTTTATCTGCTGAAAAGTCCAAACGCCTTGATGAGGTCAGAATTCCTTTCGACTATAACTACACAGACATCGCTTCTCTTTCCACGGAAGCAAGGCAAAAATTGAGCAAAATCCGCCCTGCAACCATTGGTGACGCAGCCCGCATACCCGGAGTATCGCCTAATGATATAAGCGTCCTGTTGGTCCTTATGGGAAGATAATGTTCCACGTGAAACAATAAAAATATACAATAATATGACTGAACAACAAGTTAAAAGCAGCATCCGCGAAGTTCCGAATTTCCCAAAGAAGGGAATTCTTTTCTATGACATCACAACCGCACTTTCTGAACCGCAATGTATCAAGTGGTTTACAGATAATATCATTGAACATTATAAAAACAAAGGAATTACCAAGGTGCTCGGAATAGAATCACGCGGATTTATCATCGGTTCTATCGTCGCTCGCGACCTCAATGCAGGATTTATTCCTATCCGTAAACCGGGTAAACTTCCCTATCACACCATCTCTGAGAGTTACAATAAAGAATATGGTATCGATACTATCGAAATCCATGCAGATGCCATCAGTACGGACGATATAGTACTTATTCATGACGACCTTTTGGCTACGGGAGGTACATTGGCAGCAGCGGTTCGTCTTGTACAAAAAATGGGCGTAAAGAAGATTTATGTGAATACGCTCATTGAACTGGATGCGCTTAAAGGAAGAGACATATTTGATGCTGATATAGATATTTATTCTCTCCTCCATTATTGATACTGCCGTCTCTCTTTGCTGAACCATGCCAATTAGTAATCATCTGCAAGAGATCCTTAATGGGTTGCCTTCTTCACCGGGAGTATACCAACATCTCGATGAAACGGGAGAGATTATATATGTCGGAAAAGCAAAGAACCTGAAACGGCGGGTTACAAGTTATTTCCAAAAGGATCATCAGTCTCGGAAAACGCTGCATCTTGTCGAGAATATAGCCGACATCAAGTATATTGTTGTCGAGAGTGAACAAGATGCCTTTCTGTTGGAAAATAATCTGATAAAGAAATATCAGCCGAAGTACAATATCCTTCTTAAGGATGGAAAAAGTTATCCTTCCATCTGTATCACTCGGGAAGAATATCCTCGTGTATTCAAAACGCGCAGGATTATACCATCGCTTGGCGACTACTATGGTCCTTTCACGTTTGGCAATACCGTCGATCTTGTACTCGAACTGATTCACCAACTCTACCCTATTCGCACCTGCACATTATCCCTTAACGATAAAAATATCGCAGAAGGCAAATACAAGGTCTGTCTGAAATACCATATTCACAAATGCTGTGGAATATGTGAAGGCTATGCCACTAAGGAGCAATACGAAAACTATATCACGGAAATACGAAAGATTATCCAAGGTGATGCACACGAGATTAGTAAGCGTATTTTCGATGAAATGAAGCAATGTGCCGAACAAATGCAATTCGAAAAAGCACAAAAACTTAAAGAGCAGTTCGAACTCATCGAACGTTTCAAGAGCAAAACTATCATCACTAACACTTCCATACAAGATACCGATGTTTTTGGTTACGTCGAAGAAGACAATAGTATCATCGTCTCTATGCTGAAGATTCATAAAGGTTCCATTGTGCAGGGAAAAACCGTTGAATACAAAACCATCACCGACATCGAAGAAAAAGAAGAAACTTTAGGCAGGGCCATCGAAGAATTGCGTACACAGATACAAAGCAAAAGCAGGAATATCATCGTGCCGTTCCTTCCTGATTATATGGAAGAATCTGTCACCTATACAGTCCCGCAACGGGGAGATAATAAAAAGATTCTCTTGCTTGCTATGCAAAATGCGCAACAGTATATTACGGATCGCCGCCGGCAACAGGATAAACTCAATCCTGACCAACGGCATATACGTATCCTGACCAAACTGCAAAACCTTCTTCATCTTTCCTCCTTGCCGGCTACCATTGAATGTTTTGATAACTCTAATATCCAAGGTGCAGAACCGGTTGCTGGTTGTGTTGTCTTCCGAATGGGAAAGCCGCTTAAGAGTGCCTACAAAAAATTTGCTATCAAATATGCCGATGGGAACGACGATTATGCCCAAATGCGAGAAGTTGTCTATCGTAAGTATCATCGGGTGATGGAAGAGAATGGCAATCTTCCGGATCTCATCATTGCCGATGGCGGAGTCGGACAAATGCATGCCATTTCAGATGCTTTGCAACAACTCCGCTTGCAGATTCCTGTTGCAGGGCTTAGCAAAGATCAAAAACATCGCACTTCTACCCTACTATACGGTTTCCCGCCAAAGGAAATTGACCTCAAACCTACCGACGAACTCTTTCTTTTTCTTACACGGATTCAAGACGAGGTACACCGTTTTGCCATCACCTATCACAGACAGAAGAGAAGCAAACAGCAAACAAGAAGTGAGTTGGATGAAATTACAGGAATCGGTGAAAAAACAAAAATTACTCTTCTTACCTGCTTTAAAAGTACAAAACGTATCAAAGAGGCAACTTTTGAAGAAATCGAGCAAATAATTGGAACACACAGAGCATCAATTATTTATAGGCATTTTCATAACGATTTATCCCTCTGAGAATTCAAAATTTTCCAACTTTCTGTGAAGTTGCTCAGGAAAAACATCGTTTTTCTGACTGATTTATGCGTACAAACATTGCAACAATCCGAAAAAAATCTTATTTGTAAATTATTATAAAAAGTAAACTGCATTTCTGTTTGCGGTCCATGTTGAAACAGGTTCTTTATTTGTTTTCTGAAAAATCCGGAGAGGCTGCGTGAACCTGTTCGGAAATTCTTCATTTGTTCCTGTCTGGTTGCTTGGGCACCGTTTGGATATACAATCTCTTTTCGGGACCTGAAGCACACCTGGTCGGGACCTTACTCTACCCTGCCCTGCAAATTGAACGCACATTAACAAGCATTCCTGTCAACATGGGGAGAACCGTATTGATTACCCATATCAAAACAACAGCCACCGCTACTGCGGCTATATTGGGCGTAAAGAATGAAAAAACGGCAATTGCCCAACTTCCGCGAAAAACAGTATCGGCAACGGGTATCGAAGGCATTAATGTGACAAGAGCGTAGTAAGCGGGTATCGAAACCATTGCCTGAGCAATATCCAGATGAACGCCGCAAAAATACAAAACGCAATAGAGTTGGATACAGAAAACAAGGTAACGAAAGAAAGAGAGAATACATGTGCTAAAAAAACTTCGGTAACCTGAATTTGAAATAGAGTCCAAGACTTGTTTTGCTTTTCCGCTGACATGTTTTTCAAGCAGTGTTTTAAGACGCGGAAAACATGCCAAGCATAGTATCACGCAAAAAACAAGAAGGAAATAGACTGAAAATACGATCAGGCGATTTGAGAAATCAGTCAAATAATGCAGAAAAAAACAGGTAACGGATGAAATACCAAGGGCTTCAATAGTGCAAATCAAGGCAAAACTGCCTACAAATCCGAGCGTTACGCATTCTATAATCTTACTGGTGTCTTTCAGTAACAAGGCTCTTGTCGGAAACTCTCCTAATCTGTTCGGCGTCACAAAAGCCCCAACGCATCCGTAATAAACCTGCTTTTGTGCCTCCGCTATGGAAAGTGTTTCCACATCTTGCAGAAGGTATTTCCATTTGATGGATTCAAGCAGAATATTGACTGGAAAGAGAACGATAGCAAATAGAAGAAAACAATAGTCAATGGTTGAAGAAGATTGAAAGTGTGTGGAAAAAGAAGAATAATCATCAAATGTACACAACCGGTAAACCAGGTAAGCCGCTGCCGCTATAAGAAGAACTGTATTGATGAGGTTCCTGTATGGTAAGTGCTTGCTGTTCATATTGGGCTCACCTATTGTTTGAAAGAAAAGTATTTTTGTCCGAAATAAGAAACAGCCACTGTTATGATAGTCACAATCATCTTGGAAGGGGTTGGATAGACACCACAAATATCCACCAATAACTTCAGTCCTAAGTAGTTGATTAACAAATTACAGAATACAATAAGAATGTATCGGAACAACTGATTCAAACCGCTGAGTGAAGACTGCTTGAATGTAACATATTTGTTGAGCCAAAAACCCGTAAATAGAGTGATGGGGAATACCATGCAAAGGGCAGCGATATGCGGGGATAGGGTAATGAAATACAAGTGGAGATCATTATGCCGTAATACAAAATTATAGACTATGAAATACAGAAACCAGTCTAATACCATATTTCCGACCCCGCAGGCACCGTAACGGAAGAACTGTTCAGAGCAGATATTTCTGAACGGTCTGTAGAAAAAATCTATAATTTTGGTTATTGTAGAGGCCAACCTTTGCATTTATAGAATAATTGTTGTACTTTTGTCGCTGCAAAGTTACTAAGAATTATTGAATTACGAGTTCAGTAATTGCGAATAGAAACCAAATAAAAAAAAGATGGACTATCACCAAGATGCAACAAGTTCGTGCGAAGAAGGCTTTAGGGCAGCACTTTCTGAAAGATCTGAATGTTGCAAGAGCCATAGCAGAGAGTTTGGTACTCGATTCGCGAATGCCAGTGCTTGAAGTTGGACCGGGAATGGGGGTGTTGACCCAATTCCTGCTCCAGAATCCTCTTTTCGACCTTACTGCCATAGAGTTGGATAGTGAGTCCGTGGACTATCTGAAAGTCAATTATCCCGCTCTCGACCTTATATACGGCGATTTTTTACGATTGGATTTGGATAAATTGTATCCTGATCGGCAGTTTTGTGTCATAGGTAATTACCCTTACAATATATCTTCGCAGATATTCTTCAAAGTATTGGAACACAAAGATCATATCCCTTATTGTGTGGGAATGATTCAGAAAGAGGTGGCGGAAAGAATTGCTTCTAAACCGGGGAAAAAGGCATATGGAATCTTGTCTGTACTGCTGCAGGCGTATTACAACATAGAATATCTGTTTACCGTGGATGAACACGTATTCTTGCCGCCTCCAAAAGTAAAGTCGGCAGTCGTGAGGCTAAGTAGAAACGGACGGAAATGTTTGGACTGCAACGAGGATTTGTTCAAGGTAGTTGTCAAGACTGCCTTTAATCAACGGCGAAAACAGTTGAGAAATTCGCTTCAGTCGCTTATAGGCAAAGAAAACAGTACGTCAAGCATATTTGACAAACGCCCTGAGCAATTGTCGGTTGAAGAGTTTGTGGAGTTAACTAATCTAATTGAATCACAGCATTAATATAGCATACCACTATGTCGGAGTTGAGAATATTCTATAAGGAAACGGAAAAAATCAAGATATCAAAAACATTGGACATCTTGAAAAGAATAGATAAGAAAGACATTATTTGGATAGATCTGTTGGATGTCAAGGAGGAAGTGGAAAGTGAACTGGAACAATTTTTGAAAATCTACATACAGGAAGATGAAGAAATGGAGGAGATTGAGATGTCCAGTCGTTATATGCAGACAGATGACTCTATAGTTGCTAACTCAAACTTCCTTCAGAACAACTTCGATATAGAACCTGTAAACTTTATCATAAAGAACGGGGTATTGGTTACGGTCAGAGACGCGGAACTCAATTCTTTCAATGATACGGTAAAGAAGATGTTTGTCAACACACGAAACTTCCCGTCTGGCTATCATGTGTTTGTCGCGCTTATGGAAACACGTGTTGAATACGATGCTGATATGATAGAGGATACAACCGATCTGATTACCGACCTGTCATCGGAAATAAACAAGACGAGCGACCATGTGGACGAAGACGTACTTATACAAATCAAGGACCTGCAGGAAAAGGTAACTGTCATTCGTCAGAACATAATGGATAAGCAGCGTGTGATTTCCAATATGCTGAAGTGCGACTTCATACCAAGCGAACTGCAACCAAGATTGACAATGATTATAAAGGATATCAATTCATTGTTTGAATATACGCGATTCGGATTCGACCGTCTCGATTACCTCCAGGATACTTTCCTTGGTTTGGTCAATATTGAACAAAATAAAATCATCAAGATATTCACAGTGGTAAACGTCATATTCCTGCCGCCTACTTTAGTGGCAAGTATGTATGGTATGAACTTCGAATTTATGCCGGAATTACATTGGAAATACGGCTATTTGTATTCCATAGGTCTGATGGTGGTGTTTACATTGCTGGTATTGGGTATATTCAAATTGAAGAAGTGGTTATAGCAAAAAAGGTGTTGAAAACTGTGTTGATAAGTGTTAAAAAGTGGTTTAGTACTGTTTTTAACTCATCATTTTGAACATAAATAACAGAAGACGTAATTTTATAAACAAGTATAATACGTTGCTTGTAAGCGAAATACACTATTTATCAACAAAAGAAACGATATATAACAAAGAAAGAATTATAAGAAAAATAAATTATATTGTTATTGGAAATGGATAGAGAAGTGCTCATAGGAGAGATAAATCGACTTCGGAAAGAGAAGAATGCAGTCATAATGGCTCATTACTATCAGATACCGGAGATACAGGATATATCCGACTTTGTGGGGGATAGTTTGGAATTGGCACGTCAGGCAAAGAAAACGGATACATCTATAATAGTTTTGTGTGGTGTACACTTTATGGGTGAAACAGCCAAGATCATCTGTCCCAAAAAGAAAGTATTGATACCCGATATGAATTCAGGATGTTCATTGGCGGATAGTTGTAAGGCGGAAGATTTGAGAGTATGGAAAGAGAAACACCCTGAGCATTTGATATTGAGTTATGTGAATACGTCAGCAGCGGTAAAAGCGTTAACGGATATTGTGGTCACCTCTTCCAATGCGTTGGGTATAGTGGAGCAATTGCCTAAGGAACAAAAGATTTTGTTTGGCCCCGACAGAAACTTGGGTAACTATATCAATAGTGTAACTGGAAGACATATGGACTTGTGGAATGGCTATTGTCATGTCCATGAGAAGTTCTCGCTGCAGAAGTTGATAGAACTGAAGAACAAGTACCCTGAAGCAAAAGTGCTTGTACACCCCGAATGTAAAGGACCTGTTGTAGAAATGGCTGACGTGGTCGGTAGTACAAAGCGTTTGCTCAATTACGCTGTTGAAAGCGATGATAATCTGTTTCTGATCGCAACGGAAAGCGGTATCCTCCACGAAATGCAAAAAGCATGTAAGGACAAGATATTCATTCCTGTTCCGCCCGAAGTGACCGAGGGGGACAAAACATGCGCTTGCAACGAGTGCAACTATATGCGTATGAATACTTTGGAAAAGTTATATATTTGCCTTCGGGATGAAATCAACGAAATCAAAGTTGATAGTGAAATAGCAAGGAAGGCGATTATTCCGATAGAAAGAATGTTTGAAATGAGCAAATAATTTCGTAACTTTGCGCCGATTAATAACCAATTAAATAAACTGTATTATGACAATTGATCAATACAATTTCGCAGGTAAGAAAGCGATCGTACGTGTCGATTTCAATGTTCCTCTCGATGAGAATGGTGTAGTTACTGATGATACCCGTATTAAAGGTGCACTTCCTACGTTAAAGAAGATTCTTCACGATGGTGGTGCATTGATTATTATGAGCCACATGGGTAAACCAAAGGGTAAAGTGAATCCGAAGATGTCGTTAAAGCAGATTGTAGAACCTGTCTCTGAATTGCTTGGTGTGAAGGTAAAGTTTGCCCCCGATTGTGCTAAGGCTGCCGATGCTGTGGCTGAACTCAAACCGGGTGAAGCATTGTTGCTGGAGAACCTTCGTTTCTATCCTGAAGAGGAAGGAAAGCCTGTCGGAATAGATAAAGAAGATCCTGCTTACGAGGCTGCTAAGAAAGAAATGAAGGAGAGACAGAAAGAGTTTGCAAAGACGTTGGCAAGTTATGCTGATTGCTATGTAAACGATGCTTTTGGTACTGCTCACCGTAAACATGCATCTACTGCTGTCATTGCTGACTACTTCGATGCCGACAATAAGATGTTGGGCTATTTGATGGAGAAGGAAGTGCAGGCTGTTGACAATGTATTGAGTAATATCAAACATCCTTTCACTGCTATCATGGGTGGAAGTAAGGTATCTACCAAAATTGGTATCATTGAGAACTTGATGGACAAGGTTGATAATCTCATCCTTTGTGGGGGTATGACATATACTTTTGCAAAGGCACAAGGTGGAAAAATCGGAAAGTCTATCTGTGAAGATGATAAGTTGGAGTTGGCTTTGGATATTATCGCACAGGCAAAGGCAAAAGGAGTTAACTTGGTTCTTGGTTCCGATTGTGTTGCTGCTGACGATTTCTCAAACGATGCTCATACTCAGATTGTTCCGGCAAATGATATACCTGACGGATGGGAAGGTATGGACGCTGGACCTGAGACTCAGAAAGCGTTTGCAGCCGTGATTGAAAATGCCAAAACTATCCTTTGGAACGGTCCTGCTGGTGTATTTGAGTTTGATAAATTCACTGAAGGAAGCAAGGCTATTGCAGAAGCAATTGCCAAGGCTACTGCCAATGGGGCATATAGTTTGATTGGTGGAGGCGACTCTGTGGCTTGTATCAATAAGTTTGGCATGGCAGACAAGGTAAGTTATATTTCCACTGGTGGTGGTGCTTTGTTGGAGGCTATCGAAGGCAAGGTTCTTCCGGGTATTGCTGCTATAAAGGGATAAGATTATGGAAGTATCCGGTAAAATAATTTCCGTATTGCCGCTGCAGCAGGGTACAAGCAAAGCGGGAAATCCTTGGCAGTCGCAAAGTTACGTACTTGAAACACAGGAACAGTATCCAAGAAAAGTCTGCTTCGAAATTTTCGGTGAGGATCGTATCAAGAACAATGCGTGTCAAATCGACGATTTGGTCACTGTATCTTTCGATTTGGAAAGCCGTGAGTTTAACGGTCGTTGGTACACGAGCGTGCGCGCTTGGAAAGTATCTAAAGGTGCTGCTTCCGAACAGCAGAACGCAACTGTAGCCACGCAGAACAATCAAAACGTTAATCCCGCCCCTGCGGCAAACGTACAAACGTTTGATTCTGCCAATTCTATGGACGATGGAAGCGATCTCCCGTTCTGAATTGGATAGGTTGAAATGAAAAAAGCAGGTAACTCTATTGAGTTGCCTGCTTTTTGTTTAATGCTTGTTTTCAGAATGAGTAGGAGTACGATACAAACCAGTTCCACTCCCATAAGTGGCTGTTCTTTAGGTAACCGCTTTCGGGTTTTACCAGGTTGTTCAATCCGAAGTTATATCCGCTGTAAAGCCTGTAATTAGCCCACTGGATTCCGCCGCCTAAACCCCATTGCAGATTGAATCGTCGTAGTTCTCCTGCCTTGTATTTGTCATATGTCTGGGTAGGAATGTCGTTTGCTTCCAGCCAGCCTTTTGTCTCCTCCGACAAGTTGGTCACTATCTTGTCTTTTTCTGCTATACCGATAGAAAACTGTGGACCTGTATAGAAATACAAAGCCAACTCTTTCCATAGTTTTTGAGTGTAAGTCGCATATACTGGAATCGTTATCGACTGCTTCAATATATGGTGTTCCGCGATCTCTTCCGATATGGATTCACTGTTCATCGTGGGCCAATGCTGTTGGTTGTTTCCGTAACTTATCTGATATAGCAATCCTGTTTGCACCGACAAGTGATAAGGTAGGTTGAAATCAACTGTAGCACCTATTTTGACCCCATGGAGGTATGTATCCGGATAGGATGTATTCTTGCTGTATTGCCAGTCTTGCGCATATCCTGCCTCGATTCTGTAGGTCGTTGAGAATGAGTAATCGGTTGTTTTCTTTGCTTCCTCTGCAGGATAATTACTGAATACGGTAAAATCGTCTTTTGGCTCTTGTGCAAAACAATATCCGATCAGAGTTAACAAACCGGCAATGAGTATGCTGCATCGTTTTTTCATATCAATGGTAAATTAGTCTGTCCAATCCTTGCAAAAATAATACAAATACCGAACACTGACAATAATTTTCTGATTTATTCACGTTTAGGTACTTATATGACGGGTTTGATTTCTGTAAGTAGTCCTTTGAATTTTCTTCCTGTTCAGCCGACCTCAACGACCCCTGAACGAGAGATGAAGTACAAATAGGCTCACCCCCTAGAACGTCTCGATCAACTAGAACGTCTATAATAAGCAGCATTCAGTTCAAATGCAATGGTCAGCGTGTCTGTTGTCATAAACAGAATTCCGATATTTTCCTTACCTTTGTACTCGTAAATAAGTCCGCTTATGTACGCAACTACCGAAGCAATCATACTGCATCTTGCCAAATATACCGATAATACGTCCATTTTACACGCTTATACGAAGAATAACGGGCGAATGCAATACATTGTTCATGTCGGTAAAAAAAGAAGCCTTGTAAGCCAATTACAGCCGTTTTCCTATGTGGAAATAGAGGAATCCGTACCGAATGGCAATTCGCAATTCCGGCATCTCAAGTCGGTCCGTCTCCTCTATGTGCCTAAGAAAACGGATTTCTATCGCCTCAGTATAAATATCTTCCTGTCTGAAGTGTTATATAGAATCCTGCGTCATCCTATGGCTGATGCCGAATTGTTTGACTACCTGTCATCGGTTGTTCAGGAGATTGACCGGAAAGAAAGCATCGAAAACTTTCATCTGCAGTTTCTTTTCAACCTTACTTCTTTCCTGGGGATAACGCCGTCCGTCGATCTGCAAGCCGAATGGCTGGATATGCAGACAGGACTGCCTGTTTCTGTACTGCCGTCACACAAGGATTGTTTCTCTAAGAGGGAAATGCAAATACTGAACGGACTGAACGAATCTGTTTGTGTATCGTTGTCACGAACGGAACGGCAGGTGCTTCTCGACAAGTTATGCAGATACTACGAACTGCATGTCACCGACTTCCATACTCCAAAATCATTGGATATTTTGAAGGAACTTTTTGATTGAATCGTGTCGTTGTGTCTTCTTGCCGCAACGGTCGTCATCGTTATATCGCTGTCTGGTAGTGTAATGACAGTCCGGATATGGTGAGCCAGACCAAAGTATGCAGGATGAACAATATGCCCGAAAGAACGGAGTGGCTTCTGTTGTAGTAATAAGTTGATAGGCAAGTCAGCGACAGACAGGAAACAACAAGTAAAGAAGGGAAGTTTTTCGGAGGGAGGAACATCATGATTGATGCCAATATAAGGGAGAATATAAAGCAGATGATATAGGCTTGTATGTTATGCGTTTCGTCTCTGAAATAAACCGCCGAATAACATAC
>JBNMIS010000002.1:0-59016 GCA_050873385.1 Bacteroidales bacterium
GAAAGCATCCACAGTTTGCTGCCACCCGCACAGACGCCCTGCCGCATCGTAAACACAAGCCGTTATTGATTCTCCTGCAGGGTTGCTCACAATCCAGACTCCACCATCGTTCACGACATCTGCCACTCCCGTTCCGACAGTTGATTCCACAGGAGTTTTCGAGACAACAAAGCGGTTAAGCATATCCCCCTCTGCACTACGCCAAGTGTACCATGTATCCTTATCGATAAGGACAGAACGTCGCAGTTGCATATCATTCAAGTAGAGAACAGGCGTTTCCCCCTCACCACCTGACCATGCAAAAGTAATCAAGCAATCCTCTTCGGGTTCGGAGAAGACGGCTATCGTTGTTCCGACCAAGTCGTCTTGTGCCGAGACAGCCATATTACCTTGCGGTGTCATGGCATATATACCAATGGCTCGATCATCACCTGCTTGCCAGTAGCCGTCCCAACCGAGGTCGAAACCTGCACAAAACCGTTCATCTTCCAAAAGATAGACATCGGATTTCTTCGTACCATTGTCCAAACGGATACGCAACATCAACGGTTCATCTACAACCGTTTCCTCGGTAGAGGGTTTCAGGACTTCAGCCGTGCTTTCCTCCCAACCACCGTTTGTATTCCGTCGAGGTTTATACAATTTCTGCGTATAAAGGTTCAAATCCGATGCGGCAGAACGTACGAGCGTGTCATAGTCCAATGTCAGCGTTGCGTTTGTTTGGGTAGCCCCATCCACGAAGTTGACATCAAACGCCTGCATAGCAGGGATCACCTTCGGTCCCTGCCAACCTGATTGCTTAGCCGACTCAACAGGTATGACCATCCATTGCCCTGCGGTAGTGAAGTCGGCACTTGTTGCAGGTCCGTCTTCGGGGTCGCGTCCCGTGTTGTAGATATAGACAGTAGGTTCGAGTCCCTCTCCAAAGTCAGAGGTTTTCATCTTTGTTATCTGAATGGGCGCTGTCCATGAGTTGCCGATGATATTCATGCCTTTGTAGTCGGTACCCGTATTTGTGAGCGTAAGAATCCGATCTTCAGCGGCTGTAAGTTCGCCTGCGAAAGTAAAGATCATCGGTGTTGGTTGAGACAATCCGATTCCCTCCCATTCATTGACGGTTGTGCCATCACCACGGCGTGTCCAACCATTGTTTTCGTTCCACACATACGTGAAAGCCCCCTTGAAGCACTGCGGTATGTCGGCACTACGAACCGGTATGCCCACATACGACCAAAAACGTTTGGGTTTGCCCGAAGGCAGAGTACCACTATAGTAAGCAGGCGAGTACATCTGCACGGTAGCCGCCAACTGCTCGGCGTGACTATGCATCAGCATACCTGTATGGTCGGCATCTGCGCAGACCATGATATGGCGTGTATCCAAAATCGGTGTTATGTTTTTAGGTTTACCTTGTTCGTACTTTGAGAACTTGCCTGTGGATATCAAGCCTCCATCCGATTTGATGGTGAGATTATAGTTCTCATTGATGCGCACATTGGCGACACCATAGATATTACCGCTCACTTCGCAGTCGGCTTCAATGCGGACATTGTGCAACTGGGACGGCACTGAGTTGCTGCTCCAGTTGGCTTTGTTGCCCCATTGTTTGTCACCGGCACCCACACGATCGGGATCCACCCGTCCATCACCATCGGCATCTCCATTGTCGAATGTCAAGGCGCAATCACTGACACTATTTTCATCTGTTTTCAAGAGATACTCAAGCAGCAGGTCGATCATCTTTATTCCCGCTGCATTGATGAACTTCGTGGCTCCCTGGTTCACAGAAAGCATGGCAAAGCGTGCCTCCACCTTCTCTTGGCGTTCACAGCAAGCTACAAGACTGCGATTACCTGTGGAGTCGTACACCATTGCGATATTCATCAGGTTGCTCGTTGAGAGTGCCGTGAAGCCTTGAATACCTTTGTAGTTCTTGCCATCTTTATAGACATTATCCAAAATGGTAATCGTTCTGTCTTCTTCAGAGTCCCATGCGGCACCTCCAAAGATGTCGTGCGTAAAGCAGAGTACCGTCAGTGTCTTTTGGGCATTTTTCTCTTTTCCACTTCCCGGCACAATAGGGTCGGCTTCGAAGCCCTTTGCTTTCCATGACTCCAATGATGACATGTGGGCTTTCAAGGAGAGAATCGGTTTCCTGTCCACCAAGTCAGCCAAGGCATTCACGTAAGGCTTGGTATTCTTATCTTTAGCCTTCGGATAGTCAGTCAGAAGAAGAATGTCATAGGGTTCGTAGTTCATGTAATCGTACTTTGCATACGCATTCAGCGGCACGACATTGTATTCATCGCACAAGCCAGTGTAGAGATTGTCCGTCAAGTTTTCCCTCGTGACTTGCATAATGGTTCCGTTGTTAGTACCTGTAACGATATAACCGAGACTATATTTGTCCGTCAGTATGACGGGAACGGAATCATGTATATTGGCATCTATTTCGTCACAGGCATTGGCAGGAACCACCGTTATGAAGACAGTGTCTCCAACATGCAATGTTCCCGTTGCGGAGACCTGTCCTTCCTGAGTTATCCATGCTGCCAGTTTGGTATAGTCGGCACCCAAGACGATTGTGTCATTTGCCTCACGGTCGATGCGTACCCAATTGACGGGGGTGAGAGCCTCGGAGAATGTTCCATCGTTTTTGTGAACAGTTGCACTCACGCTGTATTGCCTGCCATCGGCAGTGGTGCCCGTTTTCGTCAGGAGGAACAGCGGATAGCGGGTTCCAGATGTGTAGGGGCGCAGGTCACGTCTCTCTATTTGGAAGAAGTGTTTGTCAACCAACCGTTGCAACGTCGGGGCGGAAGCGGCATCAGTGGTTATCTCCGCCGCGTTGCTTGTCTGCCGAGGACAAGTCACTTGCAGTATGGCCGTGTAGATACCTGCCGAAGTCGCCAGGTAAGTATAGTCCGTTGCATCCGGTATCACCACCCCATTTTTGTACCATTCAACCTTGCCGGCAGTTACAGGCGTTGTGCCATCGGAAGCCACAAGTTGCAGCAGTACGGAAGAACATTGTACCGTTCCTGTTGCGGGGATAATACGTGGTGTATCGTCCGAACAATTGACAATCAGGGTATAAGATGCAGAGGTGCTGCATAGTTTGTTAGCGGGGTCACCTGCATATTCCGCCGTGATGACGGTGGTTCCTGCACCGACTATTGTGACATCACCGGCATCATTCACGGTTGCCACCGATTCGTCGGTACTGCCATACGTCAATGTCACTCCACTCGGGTTTTGCAATGTCGGGAGCGTTGCAGCGGCAGCATCGTCGTAATCCAGCGTCACCGACGACTCGCTATATTGCAACTCCGGCGTTGTGCACTGCAGACCTTCGACACAAAGACCACTGATACGGAACTCACCCTTGGTATTTCCACTAAAGGTGAAGCGGACAAACCGACCTGCAGGTATTGCAATGTTCTCTATTCCGAGTTCACCACATTCTTTACTCTTGTAGTCAATCTTAGTATATCCGGTCAGTTCGATGTAATCACCATCCAATGCCGTTGCCAACTCCACCTTTGCAACAACAACATCATAATCTTGCTTTCCTTGGAAACGAATGGCACTTACGCCATAGTTTTTCAGTTCCACGGTAGCAGAATGTGCATAGTAGCGGTAAGTTGCGGAAGAACATACATTCTTTGAGTTTGTCTTATAGTCATTACCGCTATTGGATATGTACAGTACATGGTTCCCAAAGTCGTATCCCGTTGTGGCGGAAAGTGTTCCAGCATTCGATCCTATGTAGTTGCACTCACTATACACCACCCTGATACGTACCACACCCGAAGATACCGCATTGCCGTCACAACCTTTCACCTCACAACGTATCTGCACTTCTTCATTGAGGTCGGTTTCTGCAGCCGTGTAGACATAAGCACTATTGGTTTCTCCCGACAGAGCGACATCGTCTTTATACCATTGGTAAGTAACGCTGCTTCCATCGGTTGATGCGGTAAGCGTTACCGACTCGCCGAGACTCAATTCGCTTTTCCCTCCAGCGATTGTGACTGCAGAAGGAACAGCATCTATCACAATCTCAGCCTCTACCGAGACGACCGTCACGTCCTTATATCCTTCTTTTGTATTGGTTATGGAGCATTTGTATGTACCCTGTTGTGTCGGGATGTAGGAATTGGAAGTTGCGTCTGAAACGGGCGAACCATTGAGCAACCATTGGTAAGAGAGGGTTCCGCCGTCGGTTACCGAAGCAGCAACAGTGAGGGGGTCAATTGTTTCATTACCGCACCAGGTATGTGACAACGGATGGACTGAAATTGCCGGCGTTTCGCAAGGATCCACGTCGGAGATAGTGATCCATTGCGCATAGAGCGTAACATCGGTTGATATGGAAGTACCCGGCACAGCAGAGACTGAAAGAGCATCATCCATATACCAACCTGCAAATGTGAAACCGTCCTTTGTCGGAGTCGGCAGCGGATCGGGCAGTGCGGTTACGCCTGTAGTCTGCGGAACGGCATTACCGCCATTGGTTTCGTAGGTGATGGTATAGGCGGACACACTTTGTGGTACGATGAGTAGTACTCCCGTTCCTTTGAAATCGTCTGTGGTGGCAAATTTAAGATGTGGCGCATCATTGTAAGAGACAATATCAGTACTCGTAAACGAGATCTTTTGATAAGTCCTTGCCATAACAATAGAGCGGCTTTCATCTTTGGTGCTACCTGCATCCGTATATATATATAGGAAGCGAGCAGGATTGGCACTGCCACACTTCCATGCAACGGAACCTTCCTGCACATTTGCGGGCAACTCCACATACGTTATTCCATTTTTCTGTTTCCAACTACCAGACCATTCATACGTAGTAGCATTCGAAGAATCTTGTCCTTTTTGGGCACCCGTCAACGACAAGACTATATCTGCGTTAGCAGCAGACAGGCTACCAATGAGGGATATAAAGGACAAGAAAAAAAAGATGTGTAAAGCGGAGGGAGAAGTACTTACCCTCTTGAAGAAAGAGTAGCAATGTTTCATGGTACTATGTTTATGTGTTTGTTTTCTTTGTTACGAGGCAGCCATCTTCTTTGCACGATTTCACCCGACGGATTTGCGGGTTTCAGCGCTGTAGCCCAAAGCAGCAGTCTCCATATTTTCCCCATGTTATGATTTTGCCGTTTTCCATGTGCACAACCGCCCGCAAGGGGAAACTTTCACGATGCAAAATTAGACATAGAGCGACAAGATATTGTGTACATATTGCCATAAAAACGAGGACAATTTGACCTAATGACGGGCGTTGAACATCACGAACGAGGTCAATCCTCACAGGCAAAAGGCAATTTTATCATAGACGTCCTAGTTAGTCGAGACATCCTAGGAGGTGAGACTCCTGGCTATAGAAGAATTGAACGGATTGGACTAATCAGTTCAATAGGAATACAAGGAGGGAATTAACATAGACGTTCTGGTCAATCGAGATGCTCCTGGGCTTTAGTCATCGGAAACTCTCAAGGTTGCCAATGTTTCTCACCATCCATGATAACCCAGCCATGGTAGGTATCGTCCACCGGCAGCCCCAGCACATTATACCGTTTCCCCGTTTTCTGCTGCCGCACCACAGGCACAGAAGTACCATCGTTGCCGTATATAAGGCGGATTCCATACAGATTGATACCACTCCCCGCAGAATAGAGACGCAAGGTGGCGGCAACACCCGAATAGGTACAGGTTTCCTTGTGCAACACCGTGGTAGCCGTGAACGAAGACAGCACCTGCCCGAAGTCTCCCGCACAAAGATTCAACGTCCGTTCTGTGGCACCGCTCGATACCAAATAAACCTCTATACGACAATCCCCTTTTACTGTGAAATAAACCTGCCGGTAGGCAGCCGCCCCTCCACCACCGAGTTTCAGACAGTGCGTAAAGGCGACATCATCGCAGACGGCTACGTTTCCATTTATGGTCATAGTTTTCTCCGATGTAGCCAGCATGTGCAGTTTGCGTACCACCGTTTCATCCTGTATGGTACCCAATCCGGCAAAGTCGGCATCCGAGAAATTCCAGAAAACACTCTCCATAACCGTATCGGAAAGGACAGGATCCGGCGGGTCAGGCGGATTAGGCGTATCTCCGTCACAAGACGATGAGACGCGACCTTGCGTTGTGACAGAGAGCGTTGCTCCTGCGCCACACGTCGGGTTGGTCACAGCCGCTTTTGCCTCTGCCGCACCGAGAGACGAATATGCGTAGGCAGGAACGGTCACCTTACGGTTTGTCACATCGCTTGGTACCCCTTTGGAGGCAACACAATCAACAAACTTAGAACCATTGGTGCCCTTATAGTTCTCGTAGAATATCTTTTTCTTGGCAGGTGCACCTTCAAAGGTACAGCCTTCGAAGAAACAATCGGCATTCTCGGGACCGACATAACAGTGTGCCACGGAAGAGTTCCAATAGCAGTCAAGGAAATGCAACGAAGCATTTCGGCAACGCGTCATCCGCTCCACGCATCCCTCGTCCCACCAACAATATGCCCACGTCATGTTATAAGTACCGTCGACAGGTTTGTCGCTACTGCTTGAGCCTATAAGATTCGTGAACCGATGATCATCGGAGCCACCCGGTCCGCCTACTTTCGGTTCTTTGAGATAGCGGAAACGGCACCATGAGACGGTTATATTATCCGTGTTTCCCTTATTGTCAAAGTTTCCGTCGCAACCATCCTGAAAATCGCAGTGATCGACCCAGGCACGCTTGACGCCATCGAAACAGAGATTGTCCCACCCGTCGCAATCGTAGGCTCCCGGACCGACAAACGTAAGATTGCGAATTATCACATTCTCCGAACCGCTTTGGAAGTAGAGTATTCCGGAATTGTTTTTATCCTGTTTGGAAGAACTCAGCACGACACCCGGCAGAGCCAACAGTGTTTTGTTGACCGCCTTCACCTTGAGACAGGAAGTGAAGGCGAGATTCTCCGTTATGACAATCACTTTGCTCCCCGAAGACGACAATGCAGAGCACAGTTCGCTGACAGAAGACACCAATACGGGCGAAGCACTGCCGCCGCCCGTAGCGTTCTCTCCATAACCGACAGCCTTGGCTGTACAATAGTTCTGCGCCATAGTCCAAAGGCAAGAACTGCAGCACATTATGAGAAACATTGCGAAGCGATGTATTACCCTGAAACGATTCATGGAGAGACCTGATTTTAGATTTTACACGCTACAAAAGTACTTCGGATTATGCAAAGGATTGTGCAGATACTGACGCAATAAGGGCAGTAATTGACACATGGCAGCAAGTATAGATCTCCATGCCCCCTCCAAGCAAGGGACTATCGATGCCGGAAGCGGCAAATTCATTGACCCTTGTACCAAAGTTTGATGACAGTTATTATAGAAATTCCAGATGTTCTATATGTTTCAGGGAGTTGGATAGTTCTTTCTTTTCTTTTGCATGACCAAAAGAAAAGAAACCAATGGGACTCCCCCGACCCCCTCAAAGAGGGGGACAATCACGAACTCAAACCATTAGCCACCGGGGGTCGGGCGTTGCCAAAAATATATCTCACTCGGATTTCGGCGGAGACACAACTTGCTGCGCTCAGACAGTATCTCCGCTTCCCGAAATCCTCGCTCAATTTTTGACGCACCGACACAATGCCAAAAGCAGCAGACCCGCAGACTCTCGCTTTTCAAGATAATTTCAGCAAAGAGTTTATCCGTTAAACCAATATAAAGGAACCATTAAAGCAACATCTAACTCAATTTCTCCGTAAATTGCTGCCAAGGGGTAATTTATTATAGACGTTCCAGTTGTTCGAGACGTTCGAGGAGCAGATTGGGCATATTGAGTACATGAGACCGATTGGACGAATCGGGCATATCAGCCGAATGAGACAAATAAGGTCATCTCCCGTCCAGAGGTGCATCAGGTCGGCTTGAGGGGTCGCGGGAAACAAGCAAAGACCAACCCCGCTCCTCCAAGAGCACCCCACTCACCCTATCCGGCTTTTGAGACACCCGCGACAGGAGGGGCAAAGAGAATACTATCACAATATCGCATACTGAATAACATCCTGTTCCGTTTACAAGAGGCGGCTGCCGAGAGGAATGGAACAGAGGAAAAACATGTTGTAAAACATATTTTACCATCTTGATATTTACAGAATAAAATCGTACCTTGCGGCTCTGTTTGGTTATTGAAATCACCCGCCCACGGCGGCTCGGGCAGACCGACACGAAAGGAAAAACTACCAAGAGATATACCTTATAAATATACTAACAACTTAAAACAAATACTTATGAAGACTTATCAAGCAAACGAGATTAAGAACATCTCTCTCATGGGTGGAAGCGGCTCCGGGAAAACCACTCTCATGGAGGCGATGCTCTTTGAGAGTGGTGTAATCAAACGCAGAGGCAGCATTGACGCACAAAACACAGTATGTGACTATTTCCCCGTAGAGAAAGAGTACGGGTATTCTGTTTTTTCCACCGTATGCAACATCGAATTTGCAGGGAAGAAACTAAACATCATAGACTGCCCGGGTTCGGACGATTTCATAGGCGGCGTGGTAACGTCGCTGAACGTGACAGATACGGCAGTAATCGTGCTGGCTGCAAATGAGGGAGTGGAAGTAGGGACACAGAATCACTTCCGCTATACCGAGAAATACAAGAAGCCCGTTGCTTTCGTTATCAACAAGTTGGATCATGAAAATGCAAACTACGAGCAATCGCTGGAACAACTGCGTGAATCGTTTGGCAACAAGGTGGTTGTGATACAATACCCGATATCGGTAGGTACGGGTTTCAATGCCGTAGTGGACGTATTGGCGATGAAGATGTATCAATGGAAGCCTGAAGGCGGAGAGCCCGAGTTGCTTCCCATTCCCGCCTCCGAGGAGGCGAAAGTAGCCGAACTGCGCTCCACCTTGTTTGAGATGGCAGCCGAGGCCGACGAGACTCTGATGGAGAAGTTCTTCGAGAGCGACTCGCTGTCGGAGGAAGAGACCCGCGACGGCTTGCGCAAAGTGTTTGCCGAGCGCAGCATGTTCCCCGTATTATGCGCCAGCGGCTTGAAAGATATGGGCGTAAGAAAATTCATGGAGTTTGTAGGAAGCATTGCACCAAGCGTATCGGAAGCACCTGTACCCGTGACCTTGGACGGCAGAGAAGTGGCATGCGACCCGAAAGCGCCAACCTCTCTCTTTATATTCAAGACTTCCGTAGAACCCCACATCGGCGAAGTGAACTATTTCAAGGTGATGTCGGGCACGGTGCATCCAGCCGATGACCTGCAGAACATAGACCGCGGTTCGAAGGAACGCATCTCGCAACTGTACACCGTGGCAGGTTCGATGCGCGCCACGATAGACGAAGTATGTGCAGGCGACATTGCAGCGACCGTGAAACTGAAAGACTCCCGCACAGGCAATACTCTCAATTCAAAAGACTGTGACTTCCACTTCGGAAGCATCAAGTATCCTGATCCGAAGTATCGCCGCGCCATCCGTCCCGTTACGGAGAGCGACTCAGAGAAACTCTCGGCACTGCTTACCCGTATGCACGAGGAAGACCCGACATGGGTCATAGAGCAGTCGAAGGAACTCCGTCAGACCATCGTACACGGACAAGGGGAATTCCATCTCCGCACCCTCAAATGGCGACTGGAGAACAATGACAAGATGATGATTGAGTATGACGAACCGAAGATACCCTACCGGGAAACCATCACCAAATCGGCGCGTGCAGACTACCGCCACAAGAAACAGTCGGGCGGTTCGGGTCAGTTCGGCGAAGTACACTTGATCGTGGAGCCTTACGAAGAGGGTGTCCCCGTGAAGGATGTATACAAGTTTGGCGGTCAGGAATACCGAATCAGCGTACGCGACACCCAAGAGATACCTCTGGAATGGGGCGGGAAGTTGCAATTGGTGAACTCCATTGTGGGCGGCGCGATTGACGCCCGCTTTATCCCCGCCATCCTGAAAGGAATCATGGACAGAATAGAGCAAGGTCCGTTGACCGGTTCGTATGCCCGCGATGTCCGCGTAATCGTTTATGACGGAAAGATGCACCCCGTTGACAGCAACGAGATTTCATTCCGCCTGGCCGGAAGAAACGCATTTGCAGAAGCATTCCGCAACGCAGGTCCGAAGATATTGGAACCTATCTATGATGTGGACATTTTCGTTCCATCGGACAAGATGGGCGACGTGATGAGCGATTTGCAGGGTCGGCGCGGAATGATTATGGGTATGCACTCGGAGAAGGGTTTCGAACATCTTACCGCCCAGGTACCCTTGAAAGAACTTTCCAACTATTCGACGACACTCTCGTCGCTTACCGGCGGCAGGGCAAGTTTCGCGATGAAGTTCAACAGTTACCAGTTGGTTCCGACGGACGTACAAGAGAAGTTGCTAAAGGAGTACAGCGAAAGTCTGAAAGAGGAAGAATAATCGCAGTACCCAGGATAAGAAGAGAGGGGCTTGCCCAGGCAAGTCCCTCTATCTTTTTCCATCAAACCGTCCGACCTATACAGAACGGCGGTGCGTGTTATTTCTGCCGCACAGTACCCTTGTTGCGTTTTTGCAACCAACTTCCGTTGTGGTTGTTTTTTTGTTGAGGCCGCTGCATGACGGGACGGGTGAAAAGCCTGTCGAACTCGGGAAAATCGCAATCGAGTTTCCCCTGCGACAACCGATGTATGTCCGCTTTGATATGCGTGCTATCCACTACGTCTTTATTCCAAAGGAAATAATTGTAGCGCATACGAGAGGCTATAAAAAGGATGAGTTGCTTACGAGCCTGCTCATCGGTTTCCTCCGCAGCCTGCTGAATCATCTCTTCCAGCACACGTCCATAATAACGGCTCACCACTGTCTTGCCTGTATTATAGGGCAGACGTTCGGGCACGTACTTCATACTATCGCGTTCCGGTTTGGCGTAGGGCGAATCGATATCCAAACGGAAATCGGACATCATCGCCAAATGGTCGTACATTTTGTGCTTGGATTCCTCGTTACGCAAATACGGGAAAAGGTTCCCCATCGTCTGCATAATCGCTGTCACACAGCGTGTGCGCTCTTCTTTGTCCTCAATGGTGAGTGCATACTCCACCATGTGCTGCACATTTCGCCCATATTCGGGCATTATCAAACGGGATGTTGTTTCTTCGGTTGCGTCTTGCTGCAAAGTTGTCATAAAAAAGAATTATAGTAAATCACTTCCCAACGTCATGAATCAGCGTTGTTTGATGAGGTATATCATCGTGGGATAGTGGTCTGAGTATCCGTTCAACCAAACACCCGCCTTGTGAGTACGTTTTGGTGAACCTTTGTCTTTTCCTTCTTGAATAGTGAGGAAAGGTTTATTGAATATTTGAGGTTTATAGTAAGAAAGTTCCTTGGCAGGGTCGGCATTAAGAAGCGGTTCGGAAATGATAATCTGATCGAAGAGATTCCACGAGCCGTTATAATAGAGCGTTCCTATACCCCGATCGAGCAATTGCCACATTGTGTTATAGAGTCCCTGCGTTCCGACTTCCTCCCGTGTACGCTTTGCCCCAAGGACTTCGGAGCACGGGATATTGTACGGGTCATCATTAAGGTCGCCCATAATAATGATCTTAGCCTTCGGCTCGCGCTGATAGATAGAATCAACAATGTGTTTCGTGAGCGCAGCGGCGGCAGCACGTTTCGGGCGGGAAGCGACTTCCCCTCCATAGCGGCTAGGCCAGTGGTTCACAATAACATGTATTTTCTCACCCATTTCTTTCAGATAGCCCGATACAACCAACTGGTCGCGCGTACGGAAATCAGGGTTATCTTCCATATACAAGCGATGAGAAGCCGTATTGGTAACCATAAAAAGGTCAGGATTATAGAACAATCCCACATCGACACCCCGTCTGTCGGGACTATCGTAATGCACGATTTCCATTTTGCGGTCGCCCCAAACCGGTTGAGCGGCAACATCTTCCATCACGCCCCGATTTTCGATTTCGCTGACACCAATCACTGCGGCTCCACGCGGATCGACATCCTTGCCTATCTCGGAGAGCGCATACGCCATATTCTTCACCTTATTGGTATATTTGAGACCTGTCCAGTGCATACCTCCTTCAGGAAGATATTCCTCATCGTTAACGAGAGGATCGTTGACTGTATCGAACAAGTTCTCCAAATTATAGAATGCGATGCAACTGACACGATAGTCAGCCGTAGTGTTTACCTTTTTCGGATTCTTGGCATAAGCAATGCAGGCGAACAACATTACCGCCATCATCAGCAAAGTAGTTCTTTTCATGGAAACGGTTTCATTTACGTGCTGTAGCACTTTTGGTTACTTCTGAGATTATAATTTAGCACTGCAAAAATACTACAATCTTTTTGGTTATGCAAATAATTTGAGTATCTTTGCAGCAACAACGATTCAATACAAACACATAATACACGATAAAGAATGTCATCTGTAAACAAAGTTATTCTGATAGGCAACGCAGGGCAAGACCCTGACGTCCGCTATCTTGACCGAGGTGTAGTCATTGCCAATTTTCCATTGGCCACAACAGAACGCGGCTACACCATGCAAAACGGCACACAAGTTCCCGACAGAACCGAATGGCACAACATAGTGCTCTGGCGCAACATGGCGGAATGGGCAGAAAAGAATCTTCGCAAAGGCATGAAAGTGTATGTTGAAGGTCATCTGCAGACGCGCACATGGGAGAAAGAAGGTATCAGACGGAACAAAACGGAAATCATAGCAGAAAACATCATGATACTGCACCGTCCGGAAAGAACCCAGAACCAAACACCGGAAGCAGCAGAACCAGCCGAAAACGACGGAATCACCAATGCAGAAAACCTTGCAGACGGACTTCCAAACACCGACAGCAATTTCCTGCTTTAACCGGAGCGTTGCAAAAATACAAGGGTGTCAGCACTCCCATCCACCAAAAGGTTTCATTACGCATGAAACCTTTTTTATTTCCGGACACATCGCACAAACATTTCCCTCCCGGAAACAAAGAGCCCGACCGAAAAGTCTCCTGCTTCTTCCGATCGGGCACACAATATTCAAAACATCTTCCGAAGAACAGGACTTACCAGATGGCAACTCCGTCGCGAAGCAAAGGTGTCAGTTCGTCCGAGGAAACAAAAATGTCGGTATCGCCATAGGCATAAGGCGCAATATCATAGGGATTGAAGTGCCACGAGATGCCGCCGGACTGAATACAGAAATTATTATTGGGAACAATACTTTCCTGTTGATATTCCGAATTGGCGAGGTCGGCATCGGAATGCAAATCTTCGGTCTGCAACACAAGATTATGCCGCAGGATATGAGTCAGTTTGTCACGATAGCCTTCCGAGAACAAAGAGGCTTCATCAAGAAGCGTTCCCGTGGTGATATCATAGTTATAGAAGAAACGCGTTCCTATGCCGTGCGCCCCTCCCATATAGACATACTGCTCCACGCTATAGGACAGGACATTTCCGACAACCTCCATAACCCGTGCCGAGATATAGTTTTCCTCACTGAATGTGTAATCCAATTCCTCCCCGCTATCATCGGGTATATCGGATTGCGATTCCTCGTCCTCTGCACGGGACTCCAACTGTTCGCGATTCATCTGACGGTATTCGTCCTGATTCATACGTATATACGCCCACATCGCTTCATCGGGAGACAATGCAGAGAAGCGTTTGCCGAAGAGTTGCTCCAAGATATTCTGCTGAACAGGAAGAAGTGCACTATCCACCGGAAGAATGGTAGGAATCTCCATATCTATCTCCACGACCATACTATCGGTTTTCTCGCCAGCCGGATAGATGGTTTCGGCAGCCGTGAACTGATGCGTTTCAATCTCCACTTTCTTTTGGCAGCCTGTCCACAAAACAAGAAGGCAGGCAAAAAACAATATCCTTTTCATGCGACAAGTATTTTTATGACACAAAGGTAATGCAAGTTTTTAACATGCACAAGGTACGGCATTATTATAAAAGAGAATCCGTCCCGCTTCAAACAAATGCCGCCAAGAGAGGAATATATTATAGAAGTTCGAGTTATCCGAGACGTCCGAGGTAGAGGGTTGACACCCCCAATCCTCCTCAAAGAAGAGAGGAAGAACCTCTCCAACCCCTCCAAGGAAGGGGCTTTCAAATAGACGTCCTATTTTACCAAGAAGTTATAGGATTTTTATCACTCTGTTCTTATTCTCCTGTTGCGGGGTGCTTCAGGGGTCGTGGAGATCGGCTTGAGGGGTCGAACAAATTACGATGCCAGATTCTACTCAATGTCTTTCCAGAAGTTCCCAGATATCTCCATTTGCGGTTTTGATTTCAGAGATGCCGACACTACGTACCAAAGTAACAGATTGACCTTGCCTATCATTCAAAACGAGCGTATCTTGAGAGAAATCTATATTATTAGTAACTTCCTCCAACATCGAAGGAGCATAATAGTCATCATTGAATAATATCGTCACATCCAAACATTTATTTTCTCTATTATTCAATTTGAAAGTAAATACATTTTCCTCATTACCAATTTGAAGGATCAGAGCGGCCCAATATATAGATCCCTTCTCATCCGAATCTCCATCATAAGGAGAAAATCGCGGATGATTTCGTAGCAGATATTCTTCAACCCTCTGGATAGCGAACTGATGTTGCTCATTGTTATTGTGAAGAAAAGAAATTGAATCGCCAGGATTATATATGGATGTCCCCATATACATACTCATCTGGTCTTTCCAAGATTGCAAGTTATAAGGATCCATTTCATAGTTGCAAGCACAGAACAAGAGAGGCAACAGAAATAATAAAAGAGACTTTTTCATAAGGATTCAAGTTTTAATCATTACCAAACATTCAATAGCGAACAAGAAATCGAGACATTACATATTTGTCCTTTCCAATTTCCATATATCTCCATCCGCAAATTTGATTTCGGTGATGCCGATATGACGCACCAAAGTGACAGAATGACCACACTTATTATTCAAAGTTAATGTATCATTTGAAAAATCCATATCGTTAACAATACTGTTCAATTCTACAGAACTATTATCATTCCCATACAATGATATCCTCATACCTAATGGATCGAAATCTTCTTCATAAACTTTAAAAACTTCCAACTCGAAGACATTTCCCTTCTCCTCGTTACCAATTTGAAGCCTTAGGAAAGCACCATTTATCGGTTGCTTTTTATGGGAAGGAAATAGCGAATGATCATGTTTCCTAAACAGGCTTTCATTAACGTCTCTAATAGCGAATTGGCATTGCTCCTCATTGTGAAGAAAAGAAATTGAATCGCCAGGATTATATACGGATGTTCCCATATACATGCTCATCTGATCTTTCCAAGGTTGTAAATCATAAGGATCCAACTCGTAGTTGCATGCACAAAACAAGAGAGACAATAGGAATAATATGAAAGACTTTTTCATAAGATTTTCAATTACAGATTATTGGATATATTTTATTTCAGAAGAGGTGTTGGAATCGGTGATATGTTGCAATATATACAAACCACTTGGAAGGGATAAATCAGTTTCAGATTTACCTTGATAGAGCAAGCGACCCATTACATCAAAGACCAAGATTTTGTCCGTGGATATACCATCCGTTTCCTCATAATAATTTTTACGAGGACTATGGAATGGTACAATGAGTCCATTATCTTTACGACCATAGACATACAGAGTCGGATCGCCTATCAAACTATACTTCAATGCTTGAATTTTACGATCTTCAGTACACAACGCATTCTTGTATTTTGTTTCCGCCGTTTGAATCCATACACTGATAGGAAAGTTCCCCATACGACAGGTTAATTGCTTTAAGGTAATAAACATCCGACGGCATAAATAGTAATTGGAAGTAGTGCGAGATACCGTCGTTGCACCATAGAAAGATACACCTCCACTTTGCTCAAAAAGCCAACTTGCACCAAAACTTTCATTTTTTCCATACGTATTCAATGTACATGCGAAACCAAATCCCATCGGGAATGGAGCAGATATGTTTTGGAGAGATAAAATACTATTTGTCAACTGAAGATTAGAAGGAAATATGTCATATGGCTGCGCTATACCCGAATAAGAGGAAGGATACCCATGTCCAGAATACACAAAAAAACGCGGATTTGCCTGCAATGCAGATTTCATCGAATTGAAGTTCACCGCAACACTGCGTCCATCGTATAAGGTATATGACAGTTGCATCTTAGAAAAACTTTGCCTCGCAGCCACTTTAATCCGTCTAAAGAATCTCCTACTTCGACTCTTGCTTTCTTGATCTATACCCGAGAACAATACTGCCGAAGATTTAGATTGGGTATATTCATACTCCGTGTTCATCGTTTTCGTTATGACCGTAGCAAGATCCGGAAATCGTCCGTCCTTTTCTTTTACAATCCAACGGCTAATACGAGGGTGGTACGGATCATCCGTATAAGGGTCTGTATCCACATCTTTCCCAGAATAAGGCGGTATATCTTTCAGATCACCCACCAACAAGACAAAATCAGGATTAGAGCATACACCATTATTCTTATTGATAAAATCTGCCATTATATCTTCCTTATACCCTAATTTTCCACATTGGTCTAAATAGACCACTTGTGCATTATATCCCTGCCCTATTTTGTAATTCATGTAGGGTTGGAGATAAGAAGCCATTGCTTCCCGAGCCGCCACTATAAGGTAGGACGGACGTTCGTCCAATTCTACTGCGTAATCATCGAAAGTATTGAAAGTCAGTTTTGCCATTGTTGCCGAAATATCGGAGTGCTGCAAGACATTCGATATTTCATCCCTTAGGCTTCCACTATCAAAATCAACAATAAAACGACCCGTTTTGAGAACTTCTGCGGTACCGATATTAGGATAATAGGCAAAAGGGAATATGGACAAAGTGACTCCCCGCCAAGCATCCAAAGTATAAATATCACTCAATTCATAGTAATTTTTATAGAACCCATTTGGATATGTACTATCATAACCCTTGGCATAGTATTGAGAACTAAAACAATCTTCTTCGGAATCAATCCCAGAAATTGCAGGCTGAACATAATGGTTGAAAAACACTTCCTCTATGTCATCCGGCAAGAAACGCACTCTGACATTTCTTGCATTATAAGGGATAAGCAGATCTATTGAAAAGAACGGGAGTTCGGGATATGATGTAATGTCCGTGTAATCGCAATCGGCTCTCACATCTATAATATCGAAAACAGGACAATCATCCTCCTTCATGCTCACCCAAGGTCCAAAGTGCTGTTCTTCGACAGAATCCAAGGAATCTTCCCGCATTATCCTATATTCCGGCATTACAAAGTCAATGATATACTGATCTGCATCAACAGACAATGTATATTCCGGATGCAAGACAGAAGAAAGAGGAACACTCCAAAGGTGTAAAGAAAATACCGTTAAGAATACGAACAAAAGACCTATCCTATATAGACAGGATTGTTGATTGATTGATATAGTTTTATTCATAAAAAGAGATTTTTGGTCTATGTAAAACAAATATGTGACCTAACCCCCAAAAACACAAAAAACCACTGCACAAAGGTATGGTATAATTTCAAATAAAGCAACACTATGTACATTTTTTTTGCAGGAGAATAAAACATTTGCCAATACAACAGCACATTACATAGCATTTTTTCAAGGAAGATACGTTACAGATAACAATAAAAAGAGAGTGAGCAATGCTTGACAGCATTACCCACTCTCTTTTTATTGAACAAAGAATGTTTATTCTACATCTTCGCCCTCTTGTTTCAGGGCTTGCAGATGTTCGTATTCTTCTTTATTGTGTACAACCAACTGGCTGAACTCGCGAAGACCTGTACCGGCAGGAATCAAGTGACCGCAGATAACGTTCTCCTTCATTCCCTCCAAGTAGTCGACCTTACCATTGATGGCAGCATCGTTCAAGACTTTGTTGGTCTCCTGGAATGACGCGGCCGACATAAAGGACTTGGTTCCGAGAGCGGCACGTGTGATACCTTGCAGGATCTGCGAGGAAGTTGCAGGCATAGCATCACGCGTTTCTACAAGACGTTTGTCGCGACGTTTAAGGCTTGAGTTCTCATCGTGCAAACGACGAGGAGCCACAATCTGACCACGCTTGAGAACCTCACTATCACCAGCATCTACAACAACCTTCTTCCCCCAAATACGATCGTTCTCTTCCATAAAGTCGTTTTTATCAACCACTTGTTTTTCCAAGAAACGCGTATCACCCGGATCAAGGATTTCGACCTTGCGCATCATCTGACGCACAATGATCTCAAAGTGCTTATCGTTAATCTTCACACCTTGCAGACGATAGACATCCTGTACTTCGTTGACGATATAATCCTGCACAGCAGTAGGACCTTTGATAGCCAATATATCATCGGGCGTTACGGCACCATCGGAAAGCGGTGTGCCAGCGCGAACAAAGTCATTTTCCTGAACCAAGATCTGCTTTGACAGAGGGATAAGATATTTCTTCTCCTCTCCGAGGCGGGAAGTGATAGTCAGTTCACGGTTACCGCGTTTAATCTTACCAAACGTAACCTCACCATCAATTTCGCTGACAATTGCAGGATTGGAAGAATTACGTGCTTCGAACAACTCGGTTACCCGGGGAAGACCACCCGTGATATCGCCGGCTTTACCAACCGTACGAGGAATCTTAATCAAGAGGTCACCCACTTTCACTTTCTCACCATCCTTAGGAACAAGGTGGGCATTGATAGGCAAGTTGTAGGTATGGAGAACATTACCACTCTTGTCAAGGATAACCGCCGAAGGCATCTTGGTTTTATCCTTGGAGTCGATGATGATAGTCTCACGGAGACCCGTAGCCTCATCGGTTTCCGTCTTAGCAGTTACGTTCTCAATAACATCATCATAACGAACGGTACCTTCGCTCTCAATAACAATTGTTGCATTGAAAGGATCCCACTCGCAAATCTTCTGTCCTTTTGCATACGCCTTTCCATTCTCGACAAAGAGTTTGGAAGCATACGGGATATTGAACGTAGTAAGAACCACACCTGTCTTCTCGTCGCGCAGACGCAACTCCGTTTGACGTGAAACCACGATAGTTTGCGGTTTGCCATCTTCCATAGCCTCAACGGTACGCAGTTCGTCCAACTCGACGATACCATCATATTTCAAAGTATAACTACTCTCGGTAGCCACGTTACCAGCCACACCACCGACGTGGAATGTACGAAGAGTCAACTGTGTACCCGGCTCACCGATGGACTGTGCAGCAATGACACCGACAGCCTCGCCTTTTTCCACAAGACGACCTGTTGCAAGATTGCGCCCATAACATTTAGCACATACACCATGTTTTGACTCACACGTGAGTACGGAACGAATCTCGACAGACTCAATAGGAGAATTCTGGATACGTTCTGCAGCATCTTCACGAATCTCTTCACCAGCCTCAACAATCAGTTCACCTGTGAGAGGATCGGTTACATCGTGTACACTGACACGTCCCAAGATCCGATCGTAGAGAGAAGCCACTACGTTTTCGTTTTTCTTTATCTCAGTAGCCGTCAGACCACGCAACGTTCCACAGTCTTCCTCGGTAATGATGACATCGTGTGATACATCCACCAAACGACGTGTCAGATAACCTGCATCGGCAGTCTTAAGAGCGGTATCTGCAAGACCTTTACGCGCACCGTGGGTAGAGATGAAGTACTCCAACACGGACAGACCTTCCTTAAAGTTGGAAAGAATAGGGTTCTCGATAGTCTGACCGCCTTCTGCACCAGCCTTCTGAGGCTTAGCCATAAGACCACGCATACCAGACAACTGCTTAATCTGCGCTTTGGAACCACGGGCACCGGAGTCCATCATCATGTACACGGCATTGAAACCCTGGTCAGCATCAGCCATTTCCTTCATCAACACCTGCGTAAGGGCATTGTCCACATGTGTCCAAGTATCAATTACCTGATTGTAACGCTCGTTGTTGGTGATAAGACCCATGTTATAGTTACCTGTGATTTCTTCAATCTCGGCGTTACCCTCTGCGACCAACTTGGCTTTTTCCTCAGGAATGATAATGTCATTCAAGTTGAAAGACAGACCACCCTGGAACGCCATCTTGTAACCCAAATTCTTGATATCATCCAAGAATTGCGCAGTACGAGCCACACCGCAGACCTTAATCACTTTACCAATGATGTCCCGCAATGTATTCTTCTTCAGGACCTCGTTGACATAACCGACTTCCTTGGGAACGAAGTGATTGACAAGAATACGTCCGACAGTAGTATTGATAAGTTTTGTTACCTGCTTACCATCTTCTATATCCTGCGTACGGACAGTAATCTTGGCATGCATATCCACTTTCTTCTCATTGAGAGCGATCTCCGCTTCTTCAGGAGAATAGAAAATCAATCCTTCACCTTTTGCGCCGGAACGCTCTTTGGTGATATAGTAGAGTCCCAAGACCATATCCTGCGAGGGCACCGTGATAGGAGCACCATTGGCAGGGTTAAGAATATTATGGGAACCCAGCATCAGCAGTTGCGCTTCCAAGACTGCTTCGTTGGACAAAGGCAAGTGAACAGCCATCTGGTCACCATCGAAATCGGCATTGAAACCAGTACAAGCCAGGGGGTGCAACTGAATAGCCTTACCCTCAATCATACGAGGCTGGAACGCCAAGATACCCAAACGGTGGAGAGTCGGGGCACGGTTGAGAAGAACGGGGTGTCCTTCCATTACATGCTCCAGAATATCCCATATAACAGGGTCTTTGCGGTCAATAATCTTCTTTGCAGACTTAACCGTCTTAACTATACCGCGCTCAATGAGTTTGCGGATAATAAACGGTTTATAGAGTTCTGCCGCCATATCCTTAGGCAGACCACACTCGTGCATCTTCAACTCAGGACCAACCACAATAACGGAACGTGCAGAATAGTCAACACGTTTACCCAACAAGTTCTGACGAAAACGTCCCTGCTTTCCTTTCAAAGAATCCGAGAGGGACTTCAAAGGACGATTAGCATCACTCTTGATAGCAGTGGACTTGCGAGAGTTGTCCAACAAAGAATCGACAGCCTCTTGCAACATACGTTTCTCATTGCGCAAAATCACTTCAGGAGCCTTAATCTCGATCAAGCGTTTCAGACGATTGTTACGTATGATAACACGACGATAGAGATCGTTAAGGTCGGAAGTAGCGAAACGTCCGCCATCCAACGGAACCAAAGGACGCAAATCGGGAGGCGTAACAGGAATAATCTTCAGAATCATCCATTCCGGTTTGTTGCGATTGCGCGAAGCGCGGAATGCCTCTACCACCTGAAGGCGTTTGAGCGCCTCTGCCTTACGTTGCTGGGAAGAATCACGACTTGCTTTATCACGGAGTTCGTAAGAAAGGGCGTCCAAATCGAGTCGTGCCAACATATCGTAGATAGCCTCGGCACCCATCTTTGCAATAAACTTCTGAGGATCGGTATCTTCGAGTTGCTGATTTCCCTGCGGGAGACGCTCCAACAAATCGAGATATTCATCTTCAGAAAGGAGCAAATTGTCTTCAACCACCTGCTCATCGTTTACTTTTTCTCCTGCGAGCACACCGCTTTGGATAACGATGTATTTTTCGTAGTAGATGACTGAATCCAACTTCTTTGTAGGCAAGCCGAGCAAATAGCCCATCTTATTGGGAAGGGAGCGGAAATACCAAATATGCGCAACAGGCACTACCAATTGGATATGTCCCATACGTTCACGGCGCACTTTCTTTTCCGTAACTTCTACACCGCAACGATCGCAGACAATACCTTTGTAGCGAATACGTTTGTATTTACCGCAATGGCACTCATAATCACGTGTAGGACCAAAGATCCGTTCGCAGAACAAACCATCCCGTTCCGGTTTGTATGTACGATAGTTAATTGTCTCAGGTTTCAGCACCTCACCGCTTGACAGACGAAGAATCTCTTCAGGCGAGGCAAGACCAATGGAGATCTTACTAAAACCAGTCTTTTTATTATCTTGTTTGAAAGCCATGTTTAAATGATTTACTAATTAACGAATCTTATTCCAAATTGATACTCAAAGCCAAGCCCTGCAATTCATGAAGCAAGACATTCAGAGACTCCGGCAATCCCGGTGTCGGCATCGGTTCGCCCTTAACGATAGCCTCATAGGTACGAGCACGACCTGTAACATCATCGGACTTAACCGTAAGGATCTCTTGAAGCACGTGCGCAGCACCATGAGCCTCGAGAGCCCAGACTTCCATTTCACCGAAACGCTGGCCACCGAACTGTGCTTTACCTCCAAGCGGCTGTTGAGTAATAAGACTATAAGGACCAATAGAACGGGCATGCATCTTATCATCAACCATGTGCCCCAATTTCATAAAGTAGGTAACACCTACGGTAGCAGGTTGGTCGAACATCTCGCCGGTACCACCATCATATAGATATGTTTTACCTGCACGCGGAAGTCCAGCCTTATCGGTCCATTCATTGAGATTGTCCATTGTACAACCATCGAAAATAGGAGTAGCAAACTTAACGCCCAACTCCCGACCGGCCCAACCAAGTACGGCCTCGAAGATCTGCCCCAAGTTCATACGGGAAGGTACACCAAGAGGATTCAGTACGATATCAACAGGTGTGCCATCTGCCAAGAACGGCATGTCCTCTACGCGGACAATCTTGGAAACAATACCTTTGTTACCATGACGACCTGCCATCTTGTCGCCGACACGAATCTTGCGTTTCTTAGCGATATAAACTTTAGCCATCTGCATAATGCCATTGGGGAGTTCATCACCAATAGTAAGATCAAAGTTCTTACGCTTCAGTTGAGCATCATAGTCTTTGTATTTGCGCAGATAGTTGAGAACACAAGCCTCTATAAGTTCGTTTTTCTCGGGATCTGTTGTCCACTTAGACAGCATGACAGAGTTATAATCGATCTGCTCCAAGCGTTCACGAGTAAACTTACTATTTTTACTGATGACATCCGTTCCCATCAAGTCTTTTACTCCGGCAGATGTCTTTCCATCAGTGAGTACAAGAAGTTTGTCAATCAACAAATCTTTCAGTTCAGCCACTTGCTTTTCAAACTCAGCCTGAATAGCAGCCAACTTCAGTTTATCATCCATCTTCTCCTTGCGATCTTTTACGGCTTTCTGATAAAGACGTTTGCCAATAACAATACCCGTCAGAGAAGGAGAAGCCTTCAAGGAAGCATCTTTCACATCACCAGCCTTATCACCAAAGATGGCTTTCAGCAACTTCTCTTCAGGACTCGGATCACTTTCACCCTTTGGCGTAATCTTACCAATGATAAGGTCGCCAGGAACGATAGGCGCTCCAACGCGAATGATACCATTCTCATCCAGATTCTTCGTTGCCTCCTCACTCACATTAGGAATATCCGCAGTGAATTCCTCAAGTCCCCGTTTGGTTTCGCGTACTTCCAAGAGTTGTTCTACGACATGGACCGAAGTGAACATATCTTCACGTACGATACGCTCCGACAGCACAATAGCATCCTCATAGTTATAACCTTTCCAAGGGATGTAGGCCACTTTCAAGTTCTTACCAAGAGCCAACTCCCCATTTTGGGTAGCAAAACCTTCTGTCATGATTTGCCCTGCTACGACACGATCTCCCTTGCGAACGATAGGCCGAAGGTCGATAGTCGTGTTTTGGTTCGTCTTTTGGAACTTAGGCATCTTGTATTCTTTAACAGCGGAATCAAAACTTACGAATTCTTCCGCATCGGTACGATCGTAGCGGACACGAATACAATCTGCATCCACATATACTACCTCACCTACACCTTCTGCCGTAATTTGGGTGCGAGAATCCTGGATAAGTTGTCCTTCAATACCTGTACCTACGATAGGTGCTTCAGAACGGAGCAACGGAACAGCCTGACGCATCATGTTGGATCCCATCAAAGCACGGTTGGCATCATCGTGTTCCAAGAAAGGAATGAGAGCCGCTGCAATAGATGCAATTTGACTCGGAGCCACATCCATCAGGTTAACTTGCTCCGGCTCCACCACCGGGAAATCCGCCTCATAACGTGCCTTTACTTTCTTGTTGATAAAATTACCCTGTGCATCAATCGGGGCATTACCCTGCGCCACATAACTTTGCTCCTCATCTTCTGCAGTCATATAAACGATACCATTATCAGAGAGGTCAACCACTGCGTTATTAACCTTTCGATAAGGTGTTTCTATGAAGCCTAATTTGTTAATCTTTGCATAAATACAAAGAGAGGATATAAGACCGATATTAGGACCTTCCGGCGTTTCAATAGGACACAAACGGCCATAGTGCGTATAGTGAACATCTCGCACCTCGAATCCTGCTCTATCACGGCTCAAACCACCAGGACCCAGAGCGGACATACGACGCTTATGAGTTATCTCAGCCAATGGGTTTTGCTGATCCATAAACTGCGACAATGCATTCGTTCCAAAGTAACTATTAATGACGCTAGATATACTCTTTGCATTGATCAAATCGGTCGGAGTGAATACCTCATTATCACGAACATTCATTCTCTCACGAATGGTACGTGCCATACGCGCAAGTCCGACACTGAATTGGTTCGCCAATTGTTCACCAACGGTACGAACACGACGATTGCTCAAGTGGTCGATATCATCAACCTCTGCATTCGAATTGATAAGCGCAATAAGATATTTGATTATCTCAATGATATCGTCTTTGGTGAGCACACGGATATCCATATCAATATCAAGATTCAACTTGCGATTGATACGATAACGTCCGACTTCACCCAAGTCATAACGTTTTTCAGAGAAGAAAAGCCCGTTTATCACTTCACGTGCCGTATTGTCATCTGCAGGCTCGGCATTACGCAACTGACGATAGATGTAAAGAACAGCCTCTTTTTCGGAGTTGGTCGGGTCTTTCTGCAATGTATTGAAGATAATACTACTATCATTCTGCTCAGGACCTTCCTGGTGCAAGAGGATTGACTTAGCACCAGAATCCAAAATGGCCTGAATGTTCTCCTTTGTCAATTCCGTCTCGCGTTCAATAACAACCTCGTTACGCTCAATAGTTACAACTTCGCCAGTATCTTCATCAACAAAGTCTTCCGTCCACGCCTTCAAAACACGAGCAGCGAGTCGACGACCAATGACCTTATTGAGACCCGCCTTGCTAACCTTCACTTCTTCTGCCAAGTTGAAGCGCTCCAAAATATCTTTATCGCTTTCAAAACCAATGGCACGCAAAAGAGTGGTTACAGGCAACTTCTTCTTACGATCAATGTAAGCATACATCACATTGTTGATATCCGTAGCGAACTCAATCCATGACCCACGGAAAGGAATGATACGTGCAGAATAAAGTTGCGTACCATTTGAATGCTTACTTTGTCCAAAAAAGACACCCGGAGAACGGTGGAGTTGGCTTACAATGACACGTTCGGCACCATTGATAACAAAGGTTCCCTTCGGAGTCATGTAAGGTATGGTACCAAGGAAAACATCCTGTATTTGTGTATCGAAATCTTCATGATCGGGATCGGTACAATACAATTTCAGTTTAGCCTTAAGCGGTACGCTATAGGTCAACCCTCTTTGCAAACATTCATCAATCGAATAGCGAGGAGGGTCTACATAATAGTCAAGAAATTCAAGAATAAAGTTATTCCGAGTATCTGATATCGGGAAATTCTCGGAAAACACTTTGAAAAGTCCTTCTTGACGTCTCTGCTCAGGAGCAGTATCAGTTTGTAAGAAATCATGAAAGGACTTTAGTTGTATCTCGAGAAAGTCAGGATAAGGCATCTGCTTCTGCATAGAAGAGAAACTGACTCTCTGAGTTTTTTGTGTTGAAGCCATGAACGATAAATTAAGTGAACTATATGCTACATACCAAAGCCTGTAATCAAAATACCATAGGACGCATTTACCTATATTAGCACAAGTCCATTATTACATGTTTGGTTTTATATAATTTTTATATCCACACAATAGTGAGAGAAAAAGGTTTAGAGCCCCACCTCAGGGGCTCTAAACCTACGTTTGATGTCAGGTTATTACTTAAGTTCAACCTCAGCACCGCCTTCCTCAAGAACTTTCTTGAGTGCTTCAGCGTCAGCCTTAGCAAGACCTTCTTTGATTACAGAAGGAGCACCGTCAACAAGATCCTTAGCCTCTTTCAAGCCGAGACCAGTTTGCTCTTTAACCAACTTAACGATAGCGAGTTTAGCAGCGCCAGCCGATTTGAGGACAACATCAAAAGATGTTTTCTCCTCTTCAGCGGCAGCAGCACCACCTGCAGCAGGGCCAGCAGCAACTGCAACTGCAGCAGCAGCGGGTTCAATTCCGTACTCGTCTTTCAAAATTTGGGCCAACTCATTTACTTCCTTAACGGTGAGGTTAACCAATTGTTCAGCAAAAGCTTTCAAATCTGCCATTGTCGTATAATTTTAGAAAAGTTATTTTATAGTTACTTTATGCAATGCTAAGCGGCATTGCTCGCTGTTTGATTATGCTGTTCTTTCTCCCAAGGTTTTGAGAACTCCATGCAGAGTATTTGCTCCCGACTGAAGAGAGGAAACAACGTTCTTTGCAGGAGATTGCAAGAGAGCCACCAAATCGGCAATAAGTTCGTTTTTGCTCTTGATGGTGGTCAAGAAGTTGAGTTGCTCAGCCCCGACGTAGGTTACGTCTTCTACAAAAGCAGCCTTAAGGGCAGGCTTAACATCAGGATTCTTCTTGTCCTTCTCAGCAAAATCTTTAATTAATTTTGCAGGTACGTTACCCATATTACAGAGCATCAAGGCTGTATTGCCTTTGAGGCAAGTGAACAATTGTTCGTCGACATTCTTTCCTTCCAATGCTTTGTGGAGGAGAGTATTCTTGACTACAACCAACTTAATATCCTTGTTGTAGCAAGCACGACGCAACTCACTTGTCTTTTCAGCATTCAAGCCTTCTATATCCGTCACATAGAAATGAGCATATTCATTCAATTGACTTCTCAGTTGCTCAATAATCGCGGTCTTATCTTCTTTTCTCATAATTCCTAATCGTTAATTTATTCAACTGATTTCGGGTCAATCTTGATGCCCTTACTCATTGTACTTGATAGATAGATACTCTTGATATAGGTACCCTTTGAGGTTGCGGGTTTGAGTTTGATAAGTGTCTGGATGAACTCCTTAGCATTCTCAGCAATCTTCTCTGCGGGGAAAGAGACCTTACAAATAGAGGTATGCACGATACCGAACTTATCTACCTTGAAATCAATCTTACCTTGCTTAACCTCAGTGACAGCCTTAGCAATATCCATTGTTACTGTGCCACTCTTAGGGTTCGGCATAAGACCACGGGGACCCAAAACGCGACCAAGCGCACCAATCTTTCCCATTATTTGGGGCATAGTGATGATCACATCCACATCGGTCCACCCACCTTTGATTTTCTCGATATACTCGTCCAGTCCAACATAATCAGCGCCAGCGGCTTTCGCAGCGGCTTCCTGATCAGGAGTACAGAGTGCAAGAACTCTCACTTGCTTACCAGTTCCATTGGGGAGCGATACAACGCCACGGACCATTTGATTGGCCTTGCGAGGATCTACGCCCAAACGGACATCAACATCTACAGACGCATCGAACTTAGTAGTAGTAATCTCTTTAAGGAGAACTGCTGCCTCGTCCAGTGTATAGGCTTTACCTTCTTCAATCTTTTCCAAAGCCAACTTTTGATTTTTTGTCAGTTTACTCATAGTTCAATTGAAGTTTAATCATTTAACCGTTATACCCATACTACGTGCTGTACCAGCGACCATCTTCATAGCATGCTCTACCTCAAAGCAGTTCAAGTCGACCATCTTATCAGTAGCGATTTGACGGCATTGTTCTTCAGTGATAGAAGCCACTTTCTTACGATTAGGTTCCGCGGAACCACTCTTAATCTTAGCAGCCTCCAGAAGTTGAACAGCCACAGGAGGAGTTTTTACTACGAAATCGAAAGTCTTATCGGAGTAATAAGTGATGACAACAGGCAATACCTTACCTGCTTTGTCTTGGGTTCTGGCATTGAATTGTTTGCAAAACTCCATAATGTTGATACCCTTAGAACCAAGAGCGGGTCCTACCGGGGGCGATGGGTTTGCCGCACCACCTTTAATCTGCAATTTAATAAGTCCAGCAATTTCTTTAGCCATAATGTTTTTAATTTACTGTTGTATATAGTTATTGTTAACTATTGAGTAGTATCACGACCCGTAACATAGTCTCCTACTCTTTATCCACCTGATTGAAACTTAACTCCAAGGGGGTCTTTCGTCCGAAAACGGTGACAATCACTTTCAACTTTCGTTTATCGGCAAGGATTTCATCAATTTCTCCATTGAAGTCTTTGAAAGGTCCATCAGTAACCTTGACCGTCTCTCCAACCACAAATGGAATTTCAATCAACTTGTTCTCCTCCTGTTCGTTGATATTTCCGAGGATGCGATTCACCTCAGACTGACGAACAGGCGTAGGAACAACCGACTTACCATCAGACAAGAATCCCAACACATTGGGAACATTGCGCAAACGAGGATAACACTCATCAACCAAATTAGCCTCTACAAGGACATAACCAGGAAGATATGTACGCTCCTTCGTTATCCGTTTGTTTCCACGAAGTTGAACCACTTTCTCGGTAGGGATAAGCACCTGCGAAACATACTGACCCAAGTCAGTTGTTTTGCAAGCAGCCTCAATATACTCTTTTACTTTGGCTTCCTTTCCGCTAATAGCCTTCAGGACATACCATTTAAGATTATTGTCAGCCATACCACTCTACCTTAAAAGAGACCATAGATGAAAGTCATCAGGGACTCAAAACAGAAGTCCACAAGCCATACGAGCAACGCCAGGATAAGGGAAGCAATCAATACCAGCACTGCACTATTGGTCAATTCTTTGCGAGTCGGCCAACTTACCTTGTACACCAATTCTGTGTAAGACGCCTTAATGTTGTCAATTATCTTCATATCATGTAGATTTTTCGTTGTTTATATTCGCTGAAAAAGACCCCAGATAGCACACCTGTGTTAACCGAAGTCCCTACATTACGAATATATCTGCACGGAAGGAGAGGCTCGAACTCCCGACACCTGGTTTTGGAGACCAGTGCTCTACCAACTGAGCTACTTCCGTTCACCTCTTTCAAAGGAGACGCAATGTTTCTACACCGCTCTCCCTTGAAAGATGTTTTTATCAGTCAAGCAATTTGGTAATCTGACCAGAACCTACGGTACGACCACCCTCACGGATAGCGAAACGAAGACCTTCCGAGCAAGCAACCGGATAGATCAACTTAACAGTGATCTCGAGGTTATCGCCAGGCATTACCATTTCAGTTCCTTCGGGAAGAGTAATCTCACCCGTAACGTCCATTGTACGGATATAGAACTGAGGACGATAGTGGTTGTGGAACGGAGTGTGACGTCCACCTTCCTCTTTCTTCAAGATATAAACAGAAGCCTTGAACTCGCTGTGTGTCTTAACAACACCCGGGTGAGTAATAACCATACCACGGCGAACTTCGCTCTTGTCGATACCACGAAGGAGAAGACCTACGTTATCACCAGCCTCACCTTGATCAAGAAGTTTACGGAACATCTCAACGCCGGTAACAACCGATTTCTTATCCTCGCCCAAACCAAGGATTTGAACTTCGTCACCTACCTTAACAACACCAGTCTCAATACGACCTGTAGCAACAGTACCACGACCAGTGATTGAGAACACGTCCTCAACAGGCATCAAGAAAGGTTTGTCGATAGCACGAGGAGGAAGTTGAATCCATGTATCAACAGCATCCATAAGTTCCATTACCTTATCTTCCCACTCTTTCACGCCATTCAATGCACCAAGAGCAGAACCACGAATGATAGGAGTATTGTCACCATCAAAATCGTAGAAGTTAAGGAGTTCGCGCATTTCCATCTCAACGAGGTCAAGCATTTCGGGATCGTCAACCATATCGCACTTGTTCATGAAAACAACCAAGCGAGGTACGTTTACTTGGCGAGCCAAAAGGATATGCTCACGAGTTTGAGGCATAGGACCATCGGTAGCAGCAACAACGATGATAGCACCATCCATCTGAGCAGCACCAGTTACCATGTTCTTTACATAGTCGGCGTGACCCGGGCAGTCAACGTGTGCATAGTGACGATTAGCCGTCTCATACTCAATGTGAGCAGTATTGATAGTAATACCACGCTCTTTCTCTTCGGGAGCATTATCAATCTGATCGAAAGACTTAACTTCCTCGCTACCGAATCCTCTCTCATGGAGAACCTTGGAGATAGCAGCAGTCAAAGTAGTTTTACCGTGATCGACGTGACCAATAGTACCAATGTTCACGTGTGGTTTCGAACGGTCAAATTTTTCTTTTGCCATAATTCTAGAATTTAGTTATTAACGTTAATACTATAAGTTTACGCATTCTTTTTCTACACAAAACAGCGTCCCCACAAAGCGGAAACACCTTCAACTTGCATAGTTATTTTTCCCAGAGCTGTTGGCGGGAGTTGAACCCGCGACCTCATCCTTACCAAGGATGCGCTCTACCACTGAGCTACAATAGCAACACCTTTCATTCCGAACCGCCCTAAAACACGTTTACAAAAGCCGTCCACAAAAGGATTTTGAGCGGAAAACGGGACTCAAACCCGCGACCCCCAGCTTGGAAGGCTAGTGCTCTATCGACTGAGCTATTTCCGCAAACATCCACCCGATACACCGTCGAACAAACTCCTTTATACCAAAAAGAATTCTTGTATCAGCCATCCTGACTCATGCAAGAATTCTTCATTCAAGCGAAAGGAGTGGGTAGTGATGGATTCGAACCACCGAAGCGATTACGCAGCAGATTTACAGTCTGCCCCATTTGGCCACTCTGGAAACTACCCTCACAAAATTCAGTATTTTATCCGGCACTCGCCTGCGCCTACTCAATTTCGCTTTCTTTTGAGCCTCTTGTCGGATTCGAACCAACGACCCCGAGATTACAAATCACGTGCTCTGGCCAACTGAGCTAAAGAGGCAAAACAAACTTCGATTCACCACGGAACCTCAAGCCAACAATACTTCGCTCAATCCGTACTTTGCACTGCTCGCCGGAAAAGCGGTGCAAAAGTACGGTTATTTTTTGAACTACCAAAACATTTCAGTAAAAAAAAACGCTTTTTCTACATTTTTTCCTTCAGTCTCTCCAATTGGCGTTCGGCGGCAGAAAGCGTTTCATCTACCCCCTGTTCGAAAGTATCGCACACTTTTTGCGCAAAAATCTCCTGTCCGAGCCCGAGTATGCGCAACTGCGTCTCCTTGTTCATTGCCGTCTCCCGTTTGACGACCGTAAGACGGAATTCCATCTCGGCTCCCTCCGGCAAATTTCTGTTATACTTTTTCGTTTTCTTCTCGATGTAAAGATTCAGTTTCTCCGTCATGTCGAAATTGACAGCATAAACATTCAGTTTCATAGCATCCTCCTTTTTTTATTCGGTTAATGATTCAAGTATAATGCAGGGATATTCTACAAATCCCCGTTATTCCGTATCTCCATTCTTTCCCGTTCTATTCCGCGGATGAGCCGCTGCATAGGCTTTCTTCATCTGCTCAAACGTGACATGCGTATATACTTGCGTCGCCGCGAGACTTGCATGTCCCATAAGCGTTTTAATAGTATTGATATCGGCCCCGTTGTCCAACATTGCGGTAGCAAACGTATGCCGCAACACGTGCGGGGACTGCTTTTTCTGCGTACTCACCTCCATCATACGGTCATGCACCACTGCATAAACCGTAGCCGCATTGATACGCCGCCCTTTCTTCGTCAGAAACAACGCATCGTCGGCACGTTCGGGATAGCACTCATCCCTCCATTGTCTATATTGCAAAATCTGTTCCAAAAGGTCATCACCGACAGGTATGATCCGCTGCTTCCTGCGTTTACCAAAAACACGGATCTGCCTTGCCTCTTCATTGACATCTCCATCAGAAAGAGCAATGAGTTCAGCACGACGCATTCCCGTCTGATAGAGCATTTCGATAATAAGATTGTCTCTGACGGAGATAAAATCGTCGGCGAAGCGTTCCAATTCCCTCTCTTGCCGCATCTCCCGCTCTTTGTAGAAAACCGGCAGCGGTTTGGATATTTTCGGACTCAGCACCAACTGCGTAGGATTACGATGTGCAACGCCGACACGAAGGCAATACTTCCAAAAAGAGCGCAGAGAGGAGAGTTTGCGCCGTACACTCCGCGCCGAGATGCCATTGTCCATGAGAGAGATGAGCCATTCTTTGATATCATCGTCCGTTACAGAATCGGGATCGAGGGCGGCAAAACCGATGTGCAAGAAAGAGCAGAACTCCTCCAAATCGTGACGATACGCCGAGACCGTCAGCAAAGAATAGCGGCGTTCGATTTGCAGGTATTCCAAGAAATGCTCAATGTATCCACCCTGCCTATTCATAGAACCGGATTATCTTCTGCCCTTTCATTGCTTTTCCTCAAACGGGAAGAGACCGTACAATTCCGCATCTATCTTATTGGTGATAATCTGGAAATCGAGGGGATTGTTCTCAAACTTCACATGATCGGCATCAATGACAAGCAATTTACCTTTATAATCCGCAATCCAACGTTCATACTTATCGTTCAAGCCTTTGAGATAGTCGATACGCATGGAACTCTCATATTCGCGTCCCCGTTTCTGAATCTGCGCCACCAGATTGGGAATGGACGAACGGAGATATATCAGCAAGTCGGGCATCTTGACAAGAGACATCATCAGATCGAACAGGTCGCAATAGTTATCGAAGTCACGGTCGGACATATTCCCCTGTTCATGCAAGTTGGGTGCAAAGATCCTGGCATCCTCATAGATAGTCCGGTCTTGTATGATCGTCTCTTTACACTTGGAGATATCCACCACATCCTGAAAGCGTTTATTCAAGAAATAGATCTGCAGATTGAATGACCAACGGGACATATCGGCATAGAAGTCTTCAAGATAGGGATTGAAATCGACCGATTCATAGCGCGGAGTCCAACCATAATGCTTAGCAAGCATGCGTGTGAGCGTCGTTTTTCCGCTTCCGATATTTCCTGCAATAGCGATATGCATAGTATGAGAAATTAAAGATTCGTATATTATGTTTACTAAAACAATCCAAACAATTGCGCATCAATCTTATTGACAATCTGCTGAAAATGCAACGGATTGTGCTGGAAGTCGAGATTATCGGACTCCAAGACCAGCACCTTCCCCTTATATTTATGGAATATAAAGTCGTCATAGCGTTCGTTCAGTCCCTGCAGATAATCCAACTGCATCGTCTGTTCATAATCGCGCCCCCGTTTCTGGATCTGCGCCACCAAAGCCGGCACACTCTTGCGGAGGTAAATCATAAGATCGGGATAGCGCGTGAGAGACGTCATCAACCGGAACAATTCCATATAGGTGGCATAGTCGCGGTCGGAGAGATTGCCCATAGCATAGTTGTTCTCCACAAAGACATACACCCCTTCGAAGATGGAACGATCCTGAATAACAGTCTTTTGCGATTTCGCAATCTCCAGCACATCCTTGAAGCGCTCCTTCAAGAAATAGGTTTCAAGACAAAACGACCAACGGGGGATGTCGGCATAATAGTCTTCCAAATAGGGGTTGACGCAAACAGGTTCATAGCGCGCCTCCCAACCATAATGCTTTACAAGCATTCGGGTAAGAGTGGTTTTACCTGCACCGATATTTCCTGCTATTGCGATATACATACAAGGGCTGGGAATTGTTCCAAGCACGGCAAAGGTACGAAATATAATCGGGATTGACAAACAGGACCGGCCGCACCTTTTCCACAGGGCAAGTTGCCGCCATATTCCACCCTGCTTGCCGACACCGCCATTTACCATCAACAGTCAACCCTTGAGAATTTTGCTCCATTAATGACCACAAAAAAAGGTATCACAGGATATGATGGTTTTCCGTCAATCAGCGTCAATAAGCCGTTACTCCGATTTCAACAAACAGACACAATGCCACAGAAACAGACCTACTGACACTTTGCGGCTCCATAAACTATCTTTCCAAGAGTTTTCCATTAAAACCATTAAAGCCCCATCAAAGCATTATCGGGTTCAACTATTCTATCCATCACCATCTACGAACCATTCATCCGCTCACAATTCTCTCGTTCAGGGGTGCTTAAGGGCGGCTTGAGAGGCCGAATACAGCATCCCTGCACAAGCAAGAGCAAACAGGTGTTCCTCTCATCCGGAACGAGGTTCCATTGAAACCACACAAAGGGCAACCGCACCAAAACCACAGTATGTCACAATAGAGATGAGAAAATAGAAATTAAGGACCAAGAGAGCACTATAGACGCCAGCCATAAGACCTACCAATTCACTAAACACAGGAGGGGTGTTTATAAAGATCCCAGTTGTTCGAGAAGTTCCAGAGAGTTAGACATATCTTTGGTTTCTTTTGCATGACAAAAAGGAAGCAAATAGACACCTCCAACCCCTTCAAAGAGGGGGCTATATCGGACTTCATTCACAGGCGAACTCAATATCGGGACATTCGAGTATTATCCATTTTGGTACAGTAGCCTTGTCTTGGTTCATTTTTTCTTGCATACGTCTGAATATTTTCATACTTTTGCAATCTTGAGACGTATAATTCAGGTTGCTATCATTCAACGTTATGGATAACACACAGATAAAAATAACAGCCACCACCTCCATTTTCTTTCTGGGCATAGGCGGTATAGGGATGAGTGCTTTGGCACGTTTTTTCCGTTCAAAAGGCTATTCCGTTGCCGGCTACGACCGGACAGAATCACCTTTGACTCACGCCTTGCAAACAGAAGGTATAGAAATCGTACTGAATGAGGATACAGAGGCTATCCCAGAGGCTTACAGAGACCCCATACACACCGTAGTGGTACGCACTCCCGCCATACCCCAAGAGCAGAAACAGTTCGTTTACTTCAGAGACAGAGGGTTTGCCATTTATAAACGTGCGGAGATGTTGGGTTATGTAACAAGACAGATGCGTGCACTTTGTGTAGCCGGAACACACGGGAAAACGACAACCAGCACGATATTGGCTCATCTGCTTTATCAATCGGAAGTCAATTGCAACGCTTTCTTAGGGGGCATCAGCAACAATTACGGAACAAACCTGCTGCTTTCGCCAGAAAGCAACAATGTGGTGATAGAAGCAGACGAATATGACCGCAGTTTCTATCATCTCCGCCCCTATATGTCAATCATTACAGCAGTGGATCCGGATCATCTGGATGTATATGGCGATGCAGCAGGATTCCGCGAGGGGTTTGAGCATTACACTTCTCTCATTCAGAAGGGCGGTGCGCTTATCTTGAAAAAAGGAGTAAACATCACACCGAGACTGGCAGAGAATGTGCGTTTGTATCTGTACGCAGTGGGAGAAAAAGCGGACTTTTATGCCGACAACATACAGATAGGGAACGGAGAAATCCATTTTGATTTTCACACTCCGAATGAGACGATTGCCCACTTGAAACTGGGTGTTCCTGCCTATATAAACATAGAGAACAGTGTGGCCGCACTGGCTGTAGCATGGCTGAACGGTGTTACCGCCAACGAATTGCGGCTTGGGCTTGCCTCGTATTCGGGAGTTTACAGAAGATTTGACGTACATGTAAACACCCCCGACATAGTATATATAGACGACTATGCCCATCATCCGACCGAACTCAGGGCGAGCATCGACTCTATCCGCAGGCTGTATCCCGACAAACCTCTGGTAGGTATTTTCCAACCTCACCTATACACCCGTACACGGGATTTCGCAGACGCTTTTGCCAAAGTGCTATCAACTCTTGACGAAGTAATCCTGCTCCCTATCTACCCTGCACGGGAAGAGCCCATAGAAGGGGTCAATTCGGAGATGCTATTGGACAAGATACAATGCAAGAAAAAACGGTTGGCAGAAAAGAGCGAGTTGGCAGAGTGTTTACGCAACCGGCACAACGAAGTAATATTGACCGTAGGAGCCGGTGACATTGACCGACTGGTGCCAGAGATAACGAAAATACTGAAATGAGCCGGACCACTCACATAACACTTGCATGCTTGAGTATGGCATTGGTAATGCTATACGTGGCATTTGTGTATGTGATTATTCCGCGGCATGAAAAAGAGCAAGTGTGTACAGGCATTGACATCGTGATAGCAGACAGCACCGACAGGAGTTTCACAGAGGTATCCACTCTGATGAACCGTATCAAGCAAAGAGGTCTGATACCTACGGGTCAACCACTAAACGCAATTTCGACGCAAGCAATAGAAGAGTGCGTTTTAGAATATCCCATTCTGCAAGATGCCGTATGCTACAAGACCATAGAAGGGAGAGTGCACCTGGACGTACGGCAAAGGGTTCCGATACTGCGCGTGGCAACAGGGGAGAATTATTTCGTGGATGACAACCGTCAAATCATGCCCGACCTGGCCTCCGTTGCAGCCTATGTTCCCATAGTAACAGGGAGGGTGAGCAAGTCTTTTGCACAGGGAGAATTGTTTGACTTTGTACAATATGTGGAAAGCAACAGTTTCTGGTCGGCTCAGATAGAACAAATACATGTGGTTTCACAGAAACAAATAGAACTGATACCACGCATAGGCAACCATGTCATCATCTTAGGAGATTTGAATGATTACGAAAAGAAACTGAGCAAACTAAAGACATTCTACACAGAAGCCATGAACAAAACAGGATGGACCCCCTACCGAGAAATCGATTTGCGTTTTCACGGTCAGGTTGTCTGCCGCAAATAAAAGGAGGAGAATCATGAGAGAAGAAGAGCAGAAAACATTCGTCACAGCCGTCGACTTTGGCAGTTCCGCATTGCGTGCCGCGGCGGCGACTCAAAATGAGGACGGGACACTACACATATTGGGAGTTGAAGAAATAGCCAAGAAAGGATATATCAAAAGCGGCATGATTACCAACTCCACCGATGCAAGTATGCAATTAGGAAGAATCCTGCTGCTATTAACCAACCGTGTTCATACGCAGAGAGAGATACAAGCCACTTTTGTCTCCATAGGAGGGCGGCTGCTACAAGTCAAGACCGTACCCGTGAAGCGCAACCTCCTAACAAAATCGTACATCACAAAGAGACTGCTGGAGGATATGCAAAAAGAGTCTATAGAGAAGATATCGGAGAGTTATCCCGACATGACAGGATTCAACTCCGAACCCATTCAATATATTTTGGACGATGTTGCGCAGTCAGAAGTTCCGTCCTCCACACAAAAGGCCCAAATGTTGCAAACAGACTACAACGTATTCTTCATCAAGAAGGAGACATGGGACAAACTGAAAGGTTCCTTTGACCGTGCCTGCAAGGATATCAAATACTGCTGGGCCAAACCAATACCTCAGATGACAGCCTTGCTTTCGGAAACGGACAGCGAGGAGGGATGTGCAATCATTGATTTCGGTGCCCAAACAACAACGTTGAGCATATATGGCAATAATTATTGCCAGTTTGTAAAAATGGTTCCTTTCGGCGGAGACCATATCACCAAAGATTTACAATCGCTGAAAATCAGTTTTGACACCGCAGAGAAACTAAAGAGAGGTTTCGGCTACGCATCGCCCCGATACATCAAGAACGTACAATGCCTGAGAATGCAATCAACCGATCCAGACAATCCGACAATAACCATAGACAACACACTGATTGCACACGTGATAAAGGCCCGTTTGGACGAAATCGTACAACCCATATTGACCGAGATCGAGAAATCGAGAGACAAAATCGGACATATCTACATAACAGGAGGGGGAACCATGCTGAAAGGATTGATTCCGTACCTAAAAGAAAAGACAGGAATAGCGACCGATTTCGGTTCCCATGCAGACTGGTTGGACGAAAGCACCGACAAGGAATACTACAAACCAAAGTATGCGACCCTGATAGGTACACTGGCCCTGGCTATAGATTATCAGAAAAACCACTCCGAATCATTGACAGAGAGTCCTATCGGGAAAAAGAAGTTAAGCGAAAAACTGAAAGACAAGATATTAGACATATTTACTGAATAAAAGCATATAGTATGGAAGAGGGTCTCCCCGTGGCAATAGATGCCGCTCAAGTTAGTTTAATAAAGGTTTTAGGTGTAGGCGGCGGCGGCTGCAACGCCGTCAACTATATGTACCGACAAGGCATAAAGGACGTGTCCTTCATGGTTTGCAATTCGGATAACATGGCTTTGGAAAAGATGGACGTACCAAACAAGTTCCAGATAGGTCCAGGCTTGGGTGCAGGCGGAAAACCTGAAGTTGCGAAACAATATGCAACCGACAGCAAAGAACAACTGGCGGAGGCACTATCGGACGGAACAAGAATGGTGTTCATAACAGCCGGCATGGGCGGCGGAACAGGCACCGGGGCATCTCCTGTAGTGGCAGAGATAGCACAATCGTTAAATATCCTGACCGTGGGCATTGTAACCATTCCCTTTGCTTTTGAAGGGAAACGCGCCATACGGAAGGCTATGCGAGGAATTGCCCAACTGGCTCAACATACAGATGCTATCCTGGTCATAAACAACGAGAAACTGAAGTTGCTGTTCCCCGAATTTGACCTACCTATCGCATTCAGCAAATCGGATGAAGTGGTATGCAATGCTGCCAAGTCGATAGCCGAAATTATCACCATACCCGGCTATATCAACACAGACTTCCAAGACGTATATAATACACTCAAAGACGGCAATGTAGCCATCATGAATGTGGGCATTGCCAGCGGGGAAAACCGTATCACGAAGGCTATTGAGAATGCATTGAACTCTCCTTTGGTAAACACAACCGACATACACGGAGCGAGCCGCATATTGCTGAACTTCTATTGTTCGACAGAACACGCAGTACGCATGGAAGAATTGAGCGAAGTACAGGCGTTCTGCGATTCCGTAGGAGAAGAGGCAGAAATCAAGTGGGGAGCCTCATACGACGAAAGTCTGGGAGAGAGTGTGAAAGTAACCATCATTGCCACAGGATACAGTGTCAGCGATTTACCAGGAATAGACGAGGCTCTGCACAACGAAGAGAAAGCACCCGTGGTTGCATCGCCTACCAAAACAGTAGACGAAGCCATAGAAATGCTATACGGGGACAACAAAATCACGTCGAAAAAAGAAGAGGTCGAGGCAAAAGACGGCATTGAAGAAACAGACACAGAACAAAAAGAAACCATAGATTTTGGAGGCTCTGAAGAAACCGGAGATACGGAAGTGATAGACATTGACGGCATGACGACAGAGCAATGGGGCGAGTTGGAAGACATTCCTGCTTATATGAGACGAAAATAATGATTCCACGAACAGAACAAAACACTATAAAAACGATTAGTATGAATTTATTCGATCAAGTAAGCGAAGACATCAAGAAAGCAATGCTTGCCCAAGACAAAGTAGCCATGGACACATTGCGTGGTATAAAAAAGGAGTTCTTAGAAGCCAAAACGGCCAAAGGCAACAATGGTGAACTGAGCGATGAACAGGCAGTAAAGATATTGCAGAAGATGGTCAAACAGCGCAAAGAGTCTGCCGAAATGTACAACTCTGCCAACCGTCAGGAGTTGGCAGAGAATGAGATGGCTCAAGTGGCAATCATTGAGAAATATCTACCAGCCCAGATGAGCGAAGAAGAACTAGTGCACACCCTCCAAGAAATCATCGCTCAAACAGGTGCCAGCAGCATGAAAGAGATGGGGAAAGTAATGGGCATCGCTTCAAAACAGTTGGCAGGAAAGGCAGACGGCAGAATTATCTCGGAGAAAGTCAAGCAGTTGTTAGGATAGGTATGCCGGACGAAACATACTCCCCAGAAGAGTTTTTCCGATTATCGTGCATTGAACAGAATTTTCAGGAGTACCAAAGCGGCCGGAAATCCATCTATTTCGATGAAGCGGACTTAGAGGATCTGTTTTACTTTGAGATGGACAAAGGAGAGGAAGAACTCGCCCGCGAAGTGCTGCAGACAGGGCGAAAGCAGCATCCCAGTTCCATCATGTTCCGATATTTAGAGGGTGTCATCTTTGACGAGAAAGGAGAATATGAAACCGCTTTGAAAATCTTCGAGGCATATCCTGACGAGAAAGACCCGGAATGGCACAGTCTGTGTTTCTCGACCTACTGTCATATCCCTGACATTGAAAAAGCTAAGGAAGAAGCAGCACATATCATTGAATCGGGAGGAGGTTCTGATATTCATTACCTGATTTATATAGCAAAGAGTTTTTTCAAACTGCAAGAACACAGTCAGGCAGTAACGTATCTGAAAAAGGCGGCAGCGTTGAACCCAACAGAAAAAAACGACCTTGAGGCATTGGGCGGGCTCGCTTTAGACCTAAAAGAATCCCATATAGCCTACCAGTGCGCCGAAAAGATTCTGAAGGATGAACCTTATTGTTTCGAGGCATGGTTTACGGAGGCCAATGCATTGCTGCTTGAACAGAAGTTTGAAGAGGCATTGGACAAATTAGAGTATGTATTGGCAATATATCCCGGGCATACACAAGCCTTTTTAGAAAAGATACGGGTACTCATCATTCTAAACCAATTATCAGAAGCAGAACGGCTGATTGCAGGTCACAAAACAGCAGATCGGAAGAACGGAGACAGCGTCATCGTGGCACTGAACGGCATCCTGAAAAGTTATTCCGCCGATATTGCATTCTTACAAGGAGAATGGCAAAAGGCAAACAGACTATACAGCACCGTTTACAAAGATGTAGATCTCGCACCGATCCAACTATGTCTTTTTGCCGAATGCAAAATGAGGAGCCGCCGATGGAAAGATGCGGAGAGACTACTGAAAGAATCAATTGCAGGAGATAACGAGATTGTGGATTCTCACGAACATCTTGCGGAAATCTATCTGCATCAAAGGAAATACGACGCAGCAGCCAAAGAGTTTCGGCAATGTATGGTTTTGATGCCCAATAAAATCCCATACCGACTGTCTTACAGCATTGCACTATTGGACGGCAATCATACCAAATCCGCCATCAAAGTACTGCAAGAAACCATAGAAATGTCACCCGAATGCTGGGAAGCCCACTCGCTGATTGCAGTCATTATGGCTGTACAAGGCAAACAAAAAGAGGCTGTGGTTGCTCTAAAAAAAGCATGCACCATAGATCCAAAGGCACGGGAAGCATTTATTCAGACCTATCCGCAGGCAGAACAGATTATAGAAATCATGGACAGGGAAGATCCAAAACCCAACAAAGACATATGAAAGAAAGACTCTTATCTCTTGTATTCCTAATCTACGTCGGCACCGCTGCAGTTGCCGGACAGACGACAGGAGACTGTCCCCCCACAGATCCGGCAACAGCCAACACATCATTGGTGGGCCGTGTCACCACGTGGTACACCAACAACATGAATTACTACAGCATTACGGCACTCATGGCATTGGAAAGCAGTTTTATACCATTTCCCTCGGAAGTCGTTATCCCTCCTGCCGTATATGTAGCAGAAGAAGAAACAAGCAGTCTGAACACCACAGATTCTTACCTTTTGAATGTACTACTGATAGTATTATTCGGAACTATCGGTGCCATCCTTGGCGCTATTGTAAACTATATGCTTTCCATCTGGCTGGGGCGACCTATTATTTACAAGATAGCCGACAGCAAGGCAGGAAAAGTTCTACTCTTGAGCAGTGAGAAGATAAGAAAAGCAGAAGAGTATTTCAACCAACACGGAAAAGTATCCACTTTCATAGGCCGATTGATTCCCGGTATCCGCCAACTCATTTCCATACCTGCAGGTTTAGCCCGCATGGCATTCCTGCCATTCCTACTCTACACCTTCTTGGGCGCCTTCATATGGAATTGCGTATTGGCACTAATCGGATATATCGCCCACGGACAACAGGATCTTATCAGCCAGTACAGCCACGAATTATCCATTATCATCCTGGGATTAGCAGGTCTTATTATCATCGTGTGGGGAGCAAAGAAGATAATAGAAAGACGACGCAAGGAATAATTGCCACAAGGGAACAATACTCCACCAAACCTATTCACACGCCGGCAAGAGAACGAAGACATTCACGCGCCGGCAACACCAAGACTCATGACACTAACGGATGTCCCCTGAACGGGCGTGATAACTTTCATACAGGCACGCAATGTAGAGCCGGTGGTAATAATGTCGTCCACAAGAAGGATGTGCTTGTCTCTCCAATCGGCAGGTGTCTGCACTGAGAAGATTCCCTGCGTGTTCCCTGCACGTTCTTGCACGGTTTTGCTGGTTTGTGTAGGATTGTTGATGACACGCTGCAGGTGAGCAACATCAACAGGGATAGCGGTGGCTTTACTTATTCCCATTGCTATATACCAGGCTTGATTATATCCGCGTTTGCGTTGCCGCTTGGGATGCAGAGGAACGGGTACAATCAGATCAATGCCCTGAAAGAAACCCGCAGGCAGGAACTCCCGCGCAGCCAGTTCGCCCAGATATTCTCCAATCAGCGGTTTGTTGCCATACTTCATACGATGAATCATGCGGCGGAAAGCCTCCCTCCTCCGATAGAAACAAAAGGCCGCCCCACGGTTAAATTTAGGAATATCCCAAAAGAGTTGTTCCACACGGTTTCCTCGGTTTGACGCCATTTCCGTGCGCGGCAAATGTTCAAGACAATCCGCACAGAGAAAGAGTTCGCTTTCTTCCAAACGTTCGCGGCATTGCATACAAAGAGGCGGATAGAACAAGTCAAGGACACTCTTCCATCCGTCTCTCAATATATGCCAGAAATCCATTTCTCAGTCTTTACGGCTTAACCAGCCATGAATCTCTCTCCGTTTATCCACAAACAGGGCGAGCACACACCCTGCTATATATCCAAGCAGGATCGCCCAAACGGAACAACGAACCGGTCCATTCACGGCACGCGGGTCGACCGTAAAGTCGGACAACAGCACCACAGGTGCTTGCGCAATACTATAGGCATATTCTGCCTGCAAAGAGGTATTAACCAATTCCCATATCTGCGGATGCAGCATGCGCAATTCCCTACGACCTATCAAAACCGACGGTCCCTGACTATACAGAAACTGTTTATCGGTAGCCTGATTGAAATAGAAATCGTGCGTCAAGGAATCCATCATCTCCATCTGTTGCCGGCAGAACAGCACCTCCTGCTGCAGAACAGCCTGATAGTTCCTGAACTTCTGTTGCATCAACGGATCAGCATTCACAAATTCGACAGAAACCCGTCCAATTTCAGCCGCCCGAGCGGGTTGCGATGTGCGGAACTGCAGATAGAGATAGTCGTCCATCACAATATCCGTAGTATCCGACGGGCTATACTTTGAGTGGAAATCCACGAAATCGGGCACGGAGTCGTGTTTGCAGTCAATCACATTATAGAAAGCATAGTGGCTCAAGGCAACAGCCTCTGAATCGGGGATTTGCAGCAACTGCTCCAAAGACTGCCGTCCGGACACCGAGACGGGGACCGCTTTCATCAGTTTCCCCCATTGCTGCTTCACATCATTGGCATGTATTCCATTGAGATGCACCATGGCTCCTGCCCGATACATCCTATTGGCGGGACGTGACCAGTAAAGAGCAACCGCCAAAGCCAAAAGAACAACAGGGAAGACAATATACCAGCGCCGCCAGGACAGGCGCAACACGTCGCCCAAGAACCTGAAACAACTGCAAAAGAACTTCTTAACAGCTCTACAGCAGAGAACGATCAGGTCAAAAAGATTCATATCATGATTATGCTTATCTTCCATGGTAACCGATTAAAGGAACAACAGTTGAACAAGGATGTAAACAGGAAGCAGAATGACAAGCGAGAACTTCACCATATAACCAAAGAATGACGGCATCTTGATACCATTCTCCTCTGCAATGGCTTTCACCATAAAGTTGGGTCCATTACCTATATAGGTCATCGCCCCGAACATAACAGCACCCAACGAGATAGCCTTGAGCAACACCTCAGGAATACCTGCGACCATTGTACCTCCGAAGGCAGCCATCTGATCAGGAGTGAGCCCCGTTGCAACACTATGGAATGCGACTGCAGTAGGTGTATTGTCCAAGAAACTTGACAGGAGACCCGTGGAATAGTAGAACTGCCAAGTGTGCGCCAATCCGAGTTCGGAAGCATGTGCTTTGAGGAAAGCAAGCGCAGGGGTCATCGTGGTGAATATACCCAAGAAGAGGACAGCCACTTCGATGATAGGTCCCCAACTATACTTGTTGAGACCATAGCGGACCTTTTTCGGTGTGGAATAGAGACTGAGACCCGTCAAGGACAAAAGTACTATTTCGCGAAGATACTTAAGCCACAGCGGCGCATCGGCTTCACCCATCTGTGTGATTGTCCCTTCGTTGATAAAAGCGACACTAAGCACAACACCCAGCAAATAGACAAAGTTGACTGTCCCTTCCACTTTCATAGGTACTTTCTCACGCGCATCGGCAGAGAGTGCGGTCCAGTGCTCCTTCTTGTAGTAGTAGGAATCCATGCAGAAGTAGATGAGCAGGAGAATCAATCCCGTGAATGCCCATTCAGGCAACAGATGCAGGAACCACGTGAAACTTGCGCCACGCAGGAAAAGCATAAACAACGGGGGATCTCCAAGCGGAGTGAGCAATCCGCCACAGTTCGCCACAAGGGCAATGAAGAACAAGATGGTATGCACACTATACTTACGCTGCTGGTTGGTGATGATGAGAGGACGTATCATAAGCATTGCCGCCCCCGTAGTACCCATAATACTTGCCAAGAACCAACCGATCGCCAAGAAGAGGGTATTTACCCATGGCTTTGCCTTGATGTCTCCACTGAGGTGAATACCGCCCGTGATAACAAACAACGAGAGCAACAAGACGATGAAAGGAATGTAATCGAACAAGACCTGATGCTCCAGTTCATGGACCATTCCCCCCATAATAAGACAAACAGCGGTTGGTACACCCAAGAGGAGAGAAACAATGAGTTTGTTCACATTCTTCTCCCAAAACTTCTCCGCGACAAGCGGACCAATGGCAATCATGAGCAACATGATACCGAACGGTATCATACTCCACGCACTATACACGAACTGTTCCATACTTTTATGATTGAATAGTTAATAATTCCACTACATACAATACGTATTATCAATCCAGTTTGAGGACGGCAAGAAACGCTTTCTGCGGTACTTCGACATTACCAATCTGCTTCATCCGCTTCTTTCCTTTTTTCTGCTTCTCCAACAGTTTTCTCTTCCGGCTCACGTCGCCGCCATAACACTTGGCAAGCACATCTTTTCGCACCTGCTTAACCGTCTCACGCGCAATAATCTTTGCTCCTATAGCCGCCTGTATGGCGATATCAAACTGCTGCCGCGGCAACAGTTCTTTCAGTTTCTCGCACATACGCCGTCCGAAATCCACCGCATTGTCCTGGTGTGTAAGTGTGGAAAGCGCATCGACAGGTTCCCCGTTGAGCAGGATATCCAACTTTACCAATTTGGACGGGCGATAGCCGTTCGGGTGATAGTCAAACGAAGCGTACCCCTTGGATATGGATTTGAGTTTATCATAGAAATCGATCACTATTTCACCAAGAGGCAAGTCGAAATAAATCTCCACACGGTTTCCCGTTATGTACTCCTGCTTCACCAATTCGCCACGTTTCTCCAGACAGAGAGTCATGATGGGACCTATGAAGTTGGTGGTAGTGATGATAGATGCCCGAATGTAAGGTTCCTCGATATGATCGATAAGCGTTTGGTCGGGCATACCGGCAGGATTGTGCACTTCCTTGACCTCGCCCTGCTTGTCATATACCAAATAACTCACATTGGGAACAGTGGTGATAACGTTCATATCGAACTCACGATCCAGACGTTCCTGCACAATCTCCATGTGAAGAAGCCCCAAGAACCCGCAACGGAAACCGAATCCGAGCGCGACGGAACTTTCGGGTGAGAAAGTGAGCGAAGCATCGTTAAGTTGAAGTTTTTCGAGACTTGCCCGCAAGTTTTCGAAGTCTTCCGTTTCAATAGGATAAACGCCCGCAAAGACCATGGGTTTCACTTCCTCAAATCCGGCTATCGCCTCCTCGCAAGGGCGGTTGACATGGGTTATGGTGTCTCCGACCTTCACTTCCGTAGAAGTTTTGATGCCACTGATGATGTACCCCACATTACCGGCGCGGAGTTCCTTCGCGGGCTGCATATCCAACTTCAGCACTCCAATCTCGTCGGCATCGTATTCTTTGCCCGTATTGAAAAAACGCACCCTGTCCCCCGTGCGCAATACTCCGTTTATAACCTTGAAATAGGCAATAATCCCCCGGAAAGAATTGAACACTGAGTCGAACACCAGACACTGCAAGGGTGCATCGACATCCCCTTTCGGGGCGGGAATACGCTCTATGATAGCGTTCAGTATCTCATCAACCCCCATTCCCGTTTTTCCGGAAGCGCGAATGATTTCCTCCCGTTTGCAACCAAGCAAATCAACGATTTCGTCTTCTACCGTGTCCGGCATGGCAGAGTCCATATCGCACTTATTCATAACGGGAATAATCTCCAAGTCATGTTCCAATGCCATATAGAGGTTGCTAATGGTCTGCGCCTGTACTCCCTGCGAAGCATCCACCACCAACAAAGCGCCCTCGCAAGCCGCAATGGAGCGGCTTACCTCATAGGAGAAATCGACGTGTCCCGGAGTATCTATCAGATTGAGCGTGTATCCATTGTACTGCATCTGAATGGCATGGCTCTTTATGGTAATCCCCCTTTCGCGTTCCAAATCCATGTCATCCAACACCTGATTTTCCATATCTTTCTGCTCCACCGTATGGGTATATTCCAACATACGGTCCGCCAAAGTGGACTTGCCATGATCGATGTGGGCGATGATACAGAAGTTGCGTATATTATTCATACTATTGCGCTGCAAGTTACATATTCTCGGCAAAGATACGACAAATAATCAGGATATGCAACGGAGAGAACGGAGAGTTTGGAGAGCAGTTCACCAGTTTATCCGCCATACAGACCAATGCATGGTTGAAACTATCCGCGAGCCCAAGGAGCCCTTCCCCGGAGTTCTCTCCGAGGGTTGCTTGAGGTCCCGTCGAGGGGTCGAAAGAATATCCATGAGCCGAGATCCGTCTCAGGGGAAAAACGCGCCCTTGAAAAGCAGTTTCAAACAATCTTCCAAGCGACCCACCGCAACAAGGCAGAAAACGAATCATCTACATTCAAGCAATTGACAAGAAACCAATCGTTCAGACTCCAAAATCTTCCGCCAAGAATCCACAAAAGTCCAAAAACGTTGCGATGTGGCAGCAGGGGGACAGTCTTCCTTCAGACTGACAACCGTCAGGAAGAAGCGGAGAGAGGCTGACGGACATAACCGAATCAGCACATTTTGTGCATCAGACAGAGAACCGCCATAACACTCTTCAGGTACACAGACGGCAAGCCCCACCGTTTCTTGAGCATACTTTACGGTATCGTTTACAGGCCAATCTGTCCCCCACGAAGCGACACAGCGATTCCAATCCTTGCAGTCTCCCTTTCCGACACGCTGCACACCCGTTACAAGAGACGGGACAGGTGCAGACAGAAAGACTTCGCACAATACGTCGCGATGGCGAGCAAAAAGCGTATAACGCACACGCATCGAGACCGTATCTTCCGAAGCAGGTTCAGGCTTCCAACCATTTACTTCCGTTTCCACAATCGTCCTCACAGGACCGGAAGCCAGAATACGCTGTGTACGCGCACGAAAAGGTTCGATCTTACGCAGTTGCCCATTTTGCCAGGGGCGGACCGAGCCGACACCGATTGTGTTACCCACTTTCAAGACATCGTCACCATAACCGACAGAAAGAAGACTATCATCGGGATACCACAAGGACTGCTGCAACTCCAATTGCGGTTTCCGTTTGGCATAGACATCCACGGTCTGCCGTGAATCGAAATAAACACGATACGCCATGAGGGCAGACTCGAATGCCACCCCATGGTGGTGCATGAGCCGGAAAGACCTGTCAGCAGGATAGAACGTCTGTTGCCGGACAGACTTGATTCCGTAGTTTTTTCCCTCGGCTGTATGTTCCTTGAAATCCCCTCCTATTTCCCCCTTCAAGAACATCTCCGCCCAGACCTCCGAAGTATAGGCATGAGGTTTCTGCACCGGCCGCAGTTGGAGAGTATAAGACTTGTTTTTCCTGACAGAAAGCAGAAAAGCAATCTCATCGGGAACCGAATCGCCATCAAGATCGTCCAACTGGGAAGGCAATTCCTCTCCGTTGAGAAAGACGCACAAAGACCTGCGCTGACCCGCCGCAAACTCAGGGAAACTATCCAAGGGGAGGGCTACAGGACAATCGTCCAACGAGACCCGACTGCGCCAATGCAGCGAAGCATCAAGAGAGACAGCCCAACCAAACGCGCAAGAGGCACCTACGCAGAGAAGCAGAAACAAAAATTTGCAGGAAAAGAATTTAGTGCCGCACCACATTGTCGACATCCGCAAAATTCATACTCCCGCCTTCCGCGGCATCGATAACCACATTGTTCAAGACCAGTCCATCGGTATAACGGAAGAATGCGCCCTGCTGTGCCTGCATCCGGATGTTGTTCAGAGACACATTTTGTATCTTCATTTCGGGCAAGCCATTGAAATAGACAGCGCGTTTTGCCCCCTTGCAAACAACATCCTCGATGACAATATTCCGGAAAACCGGGGTTTCTTCCGTGATATCCGGAACCTCAGAAGCCATCCTGGCTGCAATTTCTTCGTCGGTTTCTTCCCCTACCCCTTTGCCACCATAGAACAAATCGAACGTGAGCGCATCGTTTTCAATAGCAGCCATATTGACACCCTTGATAAAAATATCTTCCACTACGCCGCCCCGTCCACGGGTAGATTTGAAACGCAATCCGACATCGGTACCGATGAAAAGACAATTGGACACTTCGATATGGCGTACATCTCCCGACATCTCACTTCCCACGACGAAACCGCCATGACCATGGTAAACCGTGCAAGCATTCACCAATACATTCTCGGTAGGCATAGCCCGCCGACGCCCATCTTCATTCTTGCCCGATTTCATACAGACAGCATCATCTCCGACATCGAAAGTACACTGATTGATCAGCACATTCCTGCAAGACTCCACATCAATCCCATCTCCATTCTGGGAATACCAGGGATTGCGGACAGTCAGATTGTTGAGCACCACATTTTCGCACATCAAAGGATGCAAATTCCATGCTGGGGAATTCTCGAAACAAACTCCATCCAAAAGAATATTCTTACAGTTGACAAAATTGAGCAGTACAGGACGCAAGAAAGACCGAATGGAATCCCAATCGGGCACATTGACCGGTACATTCTGATCGACACAAAGAGACTGGGCATAGGCAGCCCCTTCGTCAGGGAACCACGTTTTACCATCTCCAGAGACCACTCCACCCCGCTTCAACTGTTTCTGCCACTGTTTGTCAGTGACTTTTGCACGCTTCAGCGGCCGCCAAGCATCACCTGAAGCGTTGAACGTACCTTGTCCGCAAATTGCTATATTTTCCGCATTATAAGCACTGATAGGAGACTGGCAACGTTTCGTATTGACTCCCTCAAAGACAGCGTCTATAATAGGATAGAGAGTGAAATCGGGAGAAAAAATCACAAGTGCATTCCGCTCTGCATACAATCGCACATTGGAACGAAGGAGGATGGGCCCCGTAAGATACACACCCGCAGGAACAAGAACCGTTCCCCCACCCGACTTGCGCGCCAAATCAATTGCATTCTGGATTGCCACTGTAGCCAACTCCGACCCATCATTCTTTGCGCCATAGTCCAACACATTGAATGTCCGGTCAGGGAACGCGGGCAAAGCGATGTCCTGCATTCTGACAGACGAAGCGGCAATAATTTCAGAAACCTGCTGTTGCGATATATGTTGATAACACGTCTGTTCCCCGCACGAAGCGAGCAAAAACAAGAGAGAAAAAATAGGAATCAGTTTTTTCATAGCAGCAGAAATAATACTCATTAGAATGTCCATTTACACGCTTGCAAAGGTAGAAAACAAGAAAAGAGCATACGTGCATTATTTGCCACTTTAACGCAAGGAATTGGCAAGAATCCACACAAAACAACAGTTTCCAAAGGATTAAATTACACTTTGAAAACATTCAGATATAATCCGGCAGATATTCGCCATATCCTCTCCAAAGAGGAATACAGGATACGTGGCTCACCTCAAGAGACAATGAAACAAAGCAGAAAAACAAAGAGAATCAATCTTCGACACAGAAAACGGAATCGGGATAGGTGACATCCACAAGAAACAATCCCTGCGCAGGGACAGACATTCCCGCAGCGGTCCGGTGCGCCGTGGCAAGAATCTGCTCAAAACCGTCCAACGATGTGCGTCCTGAACCGACGTCAAAAAGAGTCCCGACAATTGCTCTTACCATATTCCGCAGGAACCGGTCGGCCCGAATATGAAAGACCCATTGTCCGCCGGTCTGAATCCAGCGTGCCTCCGAGAGGTGGCAGACAGTGGTTTTTACATCGGTATGCACTTTGCAGAAAGAGGCGAAATCGGTCTGCTTCAACAGGCGTTCCGCTGCTATATTCATGAGCGAAAAATCAAGATTCCGGGGCAAAGGCGTCGTAAGACCATAGCGAAAAGGGTCTTTTTGCATAGTGGTCCGATATTCATATTTACGCGACACCGCATCGAAACGAGCATGGGCAGCGGCTTGCACCCTACGAAGATCGAAAACAGCAATCGTCTCAGGCAAAAGACTATTCATCCGAAGGCAAAAACGCGCCTTATCCGAAATCGGCACGAATGTATCAAAATGCGCCACCATAAAAGAAGCATGCACTCCGGCATCGGTGCGCCCTGCCGCCGTCAGAGCGGTTGCCGTGCGTAACAAAACCGACAAAGCCTTTTCCATTACCTCTTGTACGGAGAGAGCATCGGGTTGGCGTTGCCAACCATGAAAACCGGTTCCATTATATGCAAAATAGAGGAAATAGCGCATCAGTCTTCTGATTTATGAGTTATACGAGACAACCACTTATCCACAAACAGATTGAGTTCGGGAATAATCCGAGCAAAATAGGAGACAAGACATACGCCACCTACAATCAAGACAGTACGCAGCACTGCACTGCCATAGAGATTCAGATTTTCCATCCAACGAGACAACAGGATGTCTGCCAAAGCCATAACGACTGCCATTGCAACAATTTTCCACAAAGAGCGGGACAACGGAGAGACTTTCAACTTAATCCACACGACAGACAAGAGGACAACGAAATAGATGCAATACGCCGCGCAAGTAGCCACCGCAGCACCATTGATTCCTGCCACAGGTATGAGCCAATTGTTCAAACAGACCGTTGCAACCGCCAGAAGAACAGAGAAAAAGAGAGAATAGTAGTAAACACGGGAAAAAGACAACACCGTGGTCACCAGACTAAAAGACGCCTGCAACAGATTGCCTATTCCGAGCAGCAAAATCACATAACGGGCAGAGGCATAGATATTGCCATTGGGAAGGAGCGCAAAAATCACATCCACATTGATCCATATCAAGGCAAGAATAACCAGAGACACCCACATCAACACAGAGGCGGACTGGCGAACAAGGGTATTCAGTTTGCCGGTATCTTTCTCTTTGGACGCCTTTGCCAGTTCCGGCTGCATGACAGACCCCATGGAGCGATAAGGTATGGAAACCAGAATAGCAATGGATGTGGCGATGGCATATATACCCGTCTGGTCCAAACCCAACTGAGCCGTCACGAAGAAACCACTGATGGTCGGTCCGAACATCGTCACACAGGCAGACAAAAGAAGAAACGAAGAATAAGACAGCCACTGCAACACCAGCGAACGGTTCAAGAAAGAGAAATCGGGCCGAAAAGATATCTTTCCCAAACAGAGGAGATAGACAAAATTGCACAACGCCGCAACAGCATAGACAGCACAGAGAGAGACAACAAAACCATCGAGACTCAGCAGGCGAAAAGCATACAGCAGATATGCCGCCAAAAGGAGGAGACGCGTAAGCACCTCGCGGACAAACTTAGGAAACACAATGCGCATAAGCACATTGGCATGCGTTTCAAAAGTAGTTTGATAGAGCAGAAAGAACGCTATCGGCAAGACAAAATAATAGTAGTTGACAAAAAGCGGAGACTTCTCTGCAAAGAAGTGCTGAATCGGAGAATGGAAAGCACAATAAATCCCGGAGAAGAGCAAGAAACCGACAAAAGGAATGATGGTGGTGAGGAAAAAGAATCCATGATCATGAGACTTACCGTCGGCAAAATACGGATGGAAGCGGAGTATAGAAGACGTGGTTCCCAATCCGGCAAGGCTAACAAAAAGAGTAGCCGCATCGACCAACACACGGGAGAGCCCAATCTCTTCGGGAGAGAGAAAGCGCGTAAGGACAAAAAAAGTTGTCAGGAAGCCAATACCCACTCCCAAGTAATTGACCACCGTTCCCTTGAAACTCTGTTTGGCTATGACTCCCATAGTGTATTTGCAGCGCAAGAGCGTTCCGTTCTATTACCCAGCGATTCTTTACAATTGAGCCCCCTCCCCGATATGGGAAGCGGGCTCAATGACAATGAATACGTATCCGTTGTGATTTATTTCTCTACACCCAGAAGTTCTATCTCGAAGACAAGAGTTGCATAAGGAGGAATCTGCTGCCCTGCGCCATTCTCTCCATAGGCAAGATTGTAGGGGATATAGAGTTTCCATTTGGAGCCGACAGGCATCAACTGGAGGGCTTCCGTCCAACCGGGAATAACCTGAGTAACACCAAAGACAATGGGTTCGCCCCGCTTGACAGAACTATCGAATACAGTACCGTCGATGAGAGTGCCTTCGTAGTGTACACGAACCTTGTCGTCTTTCCCAGGAACCACGCCTCTCCCTTTTACCAAAATCTCATATTGCAATCCTGATTCGGTTGTAACAACTCCTTCGCGAAGTGCGTTTGCTGCCAGAAATGCTTCACCTTCTTCACGGGTTTTGCCGAAACGGATTTCATTAACCGTATGGCGAAGATAGTCGTCAGCCGCAGAAACAGTGAACAACACGGTGTCGTTATAGAAGCCATTGACAAATCCCTGCTTGATAAGTTCGAAACGGGTATCCACACCTTCCATACCGATGAGTTGCCCTTCGTCCGCCTGACGGCGAATGGTAGAACCTATACTTTTGCCCATCTGCGCCATCTCGGGATTGATTTGGCGGAGCGACAGCCCCTTGTTGACAGACTTAACAAGAGCCTTGAAGTCTTTACCCGTGGAATCATTGACCAATACATTCTGACGGATGCCATCACCATTGACATATCCGAAGGCGTAACTGATACTGTCAACCAAGGAAGACAAACCAATCTGCTTTACTTTACCGGGGCAGGATGACTTAACGACCTTTCGTCCGCCATGGTACAGGGTATCGGTGTATGCCGCCATAAGTTTGGTCTGATAGTATTCACGAGCAAAATTAGCCGTCATCATGAGCGTATCGCAGTGTATACCGTTCACGATACCCTGGAAAAATGCCTTCTCGTTGATCGGGTAACGAGGATTTTCTGCAAGTCCCGTTTTCTCCATCTGCTTGACAGCAGTTGCCATTCCCAACCCCATCTGCTCCACCTGAGAGAGGGTTTCATTCTTTTCATAGCCTTCGGAGAGAGCGTCCATGAACTCGTCGATGACCGCTTTGTCGGAATCGTTAGCCAAGTAATACATTTTGATTTGCGCGCCATTGAGATATCCGAGTGCATAGTTGAGACTATCTGTCCGGTCGTTCAATGCAACGCTTTTTGCCTCGTAGGAATGACCACATGAGACCATTGCCATACAGAGAACAACAAGAGAAATACCAAATTGTTTCATTTCCATAATATGATTAGAGATTATTCAATACCAAGAAGTTCGACCGTAAAGACAAGAGCAGCGTACGGAGGAATCTGCTGACCGGCACCACGTTCCCCATAGGCCAGGTCGTAAGGAATATAGAACTTATACTTTGAGCCGATACTCATAAGTTGGAGACCTTCCGTCCACCCCTTGATGACTTGATTAAGGGGGAAGGATACAGGTTCACCGCGTCGGTAGGAACTATCGAAAACAGTTCCATCAATGAGCGTCCCCTCATAGTGCACGCGCACGGTGTCGGTTGCCTTAGGTTTCTGCCCCAACGTGGCGTCCAGTACCTCATACTGCAAGCCGGAGGGGGTGGTATGCACCCCATTGCGTTTTGCATTTTCTTCCAAGAACTTCTTACCACGTTCTTTCTCGGCACTGCTCATTTCCTCCTCCAATTCGGAGAAGAATTTCTGCAGAATCTGCTGCGCCTCCTGCAATGATATCCCAGGCGTCCGGGCTGCAAGCACATCTTCCACTCCCTGAGCAAAATCCTGATATTGCAGTCCTTTCACCCCGCTGCCCAGAAGACTTTGCCCAATACTCAAACCAAGGGCATAACTAATTTTATCCATCGTCGTCGTAATCTTATTGTTTATTTTCCTACACAAAAACCGTGCAAAGTTACAAACATTTTCCTTCTTCTACAAATCAGCGAGACACTATAATCATCACGGGAGCGGTTCCACGCGCCAATAGTCCACATCCAACCAGCCACCATCGTTTTTACCTTCCGCAGCCCGCGTGCAGAAAAGCCCCATCTTTGCGCCGATCCACTCACGCCCCGTAGCCTGAACAGGGATGGCGATTGTCTTGAACTTCTTTCCATCGAGACTATAGGAGAATATGCACTGTCCGGAAGATTTGCACTGCATCCGCAAATAGACCCATGTATCAGGTTCGACGCTTGTGAGTGCCATATTATAAGAGTCCGCTTTGAAACTGAGGACTATTCCGTCAGCAAGGTTCTTCATCACCATATAGGCAGACCGTGTGCCATCGAGAATGAGTCCAGCCTGCTCTCCTTTGTGCTTGTCGCTTGGACAGAAACGCAGCCGTGCAGTCACCTGAAAAGTGCGAGCAGGGAACTTCTGCAGCAAGAGATTGGGTACATCCGACGACGGAGAGTAATAGGAAAAGAGACGCAGTTGCCCCGCCTTGGCATCACAGAAATACCACTTCGGGTTGACGTTAGCCGCCCACTGCCATTGTCTGCCCAAAGAAGCGGAATCGAACTCATCGGATTCGGGCACGAAACAAGGCTCGGCAGAAGCGGAGACGGCAGGTTTCCTGTGTTTGAGAACAGGAGAACCGTATCTACCTATCACGGGCCAATCGCTTTCCCAATACATCGGTTGGAGGTGAACCACCCGTCCGTAGATTCCCGCATCCTGGAAATGGATGAACCAATCTTCGCCGGATCCGGTATCCACCCAGCCTCCCTGGTGAGGACCATTCACCGAAGTTTCGCCTTGTGCCAAGACGACCTTTTCCTCATAGGGCCCATAGACACTACGACTCCGCAAAGCCAGTTGCCATCCCTGCTTCACTCCTCCTGCAGGCGCAAAGACATAATAGTAGCCATTCCGTTTGTAGAACTTAGGTCCTTCTATGGTCGGGTTGTCGCGATGACCATCGTACACAATCCGGCTCTCGCTGAGAACAGCGCATCCGTCGGGCGTCAGTTCCATGACAGCCAATACGCTCTTCAAGCCTGCCCGACTGCCTGCATAGGCATGAACCAGATAGAGACGTCCGTCTTCATCCCACAAGGGACAAGGATCGATAAGCCCCTTGCCCGCTTTAACCAGAACAGGCTTGCTCCACAAGCCGCGTACATCCTGTGTGCGAAGCATGTATATGCCACGGTCGGGATCCCCGTAGTAGATATAGAACCAGCCATCGTGCCAGCGAATGGACGGCGCCCATACGCAACCACCATATTGCGGGACTTCCATGCCTTCGGTACCAGGCAGAACATCAGGAAGAGCAGCACCTACGATTTCCCAGTGCACCAAATCTTCGGAATGGAGTATCTGCAGTCCCGGCACGCAATTGAACGAGGACGAGGTCATGTAGAAATCCTTTCCGACACGGCAAACATCGGGGTCGGAATAGTCGGCATACAGAACAGGATTGCGATAGTTTCCGTCTCCCAGATCGGCTTTCCATACTTGTGCAAAGGAACTCACCGCCACCAGCAGCAAGGCACCAAACAGCGAAACTTTTTTCATAGTCAGTTATGTTTTTCAGTTGTTTCCACGGTTTCAATCCGTTGCTCCACCGATTTCCACTTAAGCGTGGTATAAACAGTACGAACAATCAGGTGTACGAAATAAGCGATATACAAAGCCTGTACCATAAAGAGCCGCTCCAACGCAAAATAGGTTACCATGAAACACAGCGCTGCAAGTATCATGCAATTGCGCACCTCCTTACCCGCCGTAGCCCCGATATAGATACCATCCCACAAAAAGGCAGAGCAACTCAGGAGCGGCATCAGTACCAACCAGAAGAGATACTGCCGGGAACAGGCGATTATATTTGCATCGTTGGTCATAAGACGCACCATCCATTCGCCACCAGCCGCATAAGCGACGGTGCTGAAGACACCTATCACCAATGCCCAAAGGAAGAGAATCTTCACCAAAGAGCGCAAAGCAGTCCGATTTTTTTCTCCGAAGAAACGTCCCGCAAGCGCCTCGCCCGCATAAGCGAATCCATCCAAGAAATAGGAATAGAGCATGAGGAGTTTCATCATAATGCTGCTCACCGCCAATTCCGTATCTCCATACTTGGAAGCAATCGTCGTGAAACCGACATACACAACCATAAAGCAAAGCGAGCGCACAAACAGATTGCCGTTCAATGCAAAGAGTTTGCGCATTTCACTCCAACGGATACAATGCTTCCAATCCAAAGCACGAAGGGTGTCCCGATACTTACAGAGAAGCAGGGCTGCCACAAGAAGCCCCGTATATTGCGCCACGACCGTACCATGCGCGACCCCCAACGCCCCAAGGGGTGTTTTAACGGCAAGAAGACAACTGGCAATGACATTGACCACATTCACCACCAAATCGCACACCATGGGAGCGACGGTGTCCTGCATACCAATGAACCAGCCCTTGAGAGCCAACAGACTGAGCGTGGCGGGAGCCGCCCAGATGCGCACAAAGAAATAACCGCGTGCGAACGAAGCGACTTCGGCGGAACAAGGAACGAACCAAAGCACCACATTGACAAACACCCATTGCAGCGCCCAAATCAAGAGAGAGGCAGAAAAAGAAATGCCCAGACTCTGCGCCAAAATATCGGACATCGCCTTCTTGTCTTTCCGTCCGAAGGCTTGTGCCGTCATACCGCCCGTACCGATACGCAGGAAACTGAAGTTCCAATAGAGCAAATCGAAGAGCATGGTACCGATAGCGATACCCCCTATAGCCGTGGCATCGGCTATATGCCCGACTATCGCCGTATCGACCATACCCACCAAGGGAATGGTGATGCTTGCCAAAATACTGGGAATGGCAAGACGCAAGACTTCTTTATTCAGACCTTTCTGCGGATATGTTACATTCATATTCTATCTTTTGTTGCTGTCCTATGCAATCGGACACTATGCGTAAGTCATCTTTTCCGGAAACTTGTTTTTTGACAATAAAGACTTTGCGCTCGCCAGGTTGCAATCCCAACAAAGTCTCTTCACTCCGGCAGTCTCCGACAGCGAAGAAAGCATCACGGTAAAAAGGAGCAATGCCAATATTCTTGGCAAGTATTCTCGTTTCATCAGATGACGTTATACAATCCAATACTTTGAAACGATAGCCGCACAACATACTTGCCTGCCGGAACCGATCGGGTGTACCATACGTTGTCTGCGGTGCATCGTTGGCAATCATGAAACTGATATGATACTTGGCAGAAGCCGCCTCCCACGTGACCCCATACAGCCCTGCGGGATTGAGGAAAGTACGCTGGTCTTTACTGTTATAATAACTAATCTCTCCGCCACAAGCACCACGTTGCCAGCGATTGCTGCCATCCAATGCCAACCAGCACTCTTCGTTGTAACCTTCGCCCTGCACCTTGTCGTGTTCGCGGTGCATAAACGAATCGTCGAACAGCCCGAAAGGCAAATCCAGCAGAGCGGCACTTTGCGGGACAGGGGAGTAATCCTCATCAGCGGCATCGATACTGACAAGCCACGGAATATCCATCGTTTCCGACAAATGATTCAGGAAATCCCTCTGATACTCTTTTGAGGGGAAGTTGATTCCCAACCGGAGCGGCGTGCCATCGATATGATATTCCGACCAATGTCCGAAGCCGACTTCCAAGAAAGCGAGACGGGGATCCTCGGCGTAGCGGGCATTGAAGTCGGTATAGAACTGCATAGTGAACCACTGCAACTCCTTGTCAGACCAATCGGCATACCAGGTTGCCCCATCGCCGTTCGGATTTCTGCCATACGTTTCGTGGTAACCGGCTCTGTCTTTTATATAGGCCGGTACGGCTGTTGTGCCCGCCTTCCCATCCACATCGGTACTGCCCGGATACTCGTAGCGGAAACGCACGACCGCCTGGTGTCCACGCGAAGCCACATCGGAAAGCATAGCATCGAAAGACGACCAATTGTAGAGAATCCTATCTCCTTCCTTGCCCTTTACCACAGCAGACGGAAGACAATAAGAGTATTCCAAAGATATGGATTTGCCGTACTGCGCATGCAAACCGGCGGCAGCATCACACCAAAGAACCAAACCCGTCATGGGCTGCACGCCGGTGACGACCCGCTTCATGGAGACACGATGCCACGTTGTGTCCGGCAAACAGAGCCGCGAAGTATCATTATCTTCCCTGCGCGGGTTGTCTATCAAATCCCCGCCATTGCACGAAACAAGAGAAGACAAGACAGCAAGAAACACAAA
>JBNMIS010000003.1:0-55867 GCA_050873385.1 Bacteroidales bacterium
CTCCGCTTATCGAAATCCTCGCTCCATTTTTGACACCCGACACAATGCCGGAAGAAACAAACCCGCTGACACTCGTGCCAGTGGTGGATGATAGTTATTCCAGTTGTTCTAGATATTCGAGTTATTCGAGACGTTCCATAGTGATTCATCTATAGTTATCCAAACAACTACTTGGATTCTATCCATTTTGATGCGGTTGCCCTGACATAATCAGACAAAGGTTTGCTATATTCTATTTATTTTGTACCTTTGCCGCATATATATCAGCCGTATGGACGATTGTATGTCCGTAGGGCGTAAACATTTGTAGGTTTATTTATTATGATTAAGATTACTTTCCCTGACGGGAGTGTCCGCGAGTATGCCGAAGGCATAAGCGGATTGGAAGTGGCTGAAAGTATCAGCCCGAGACTGGCACAAGAGGTGCTGGCGGTGACAGTGAACGGACAACAGCAGGACTTGACTGCTCCCATCCACGAAGACTGTTCCCTCGTGCTTCACAAATGGGATGATGCCGAGGCCAAGCATGCCTTTTGGCACACCTCTTCCCACTTGATGGCTGAGGCTTTGCAGGAACTCTTCCCCGGTATTCAGTTCGGCATAGGTCCTGCTATAGAGAACGGTTTCTACTATGATGTTTATCCTGCAGAAGGCACTTCGATAAAGGAATCGGATCTGGATGCCATTGAAAAGAAAATGCAAGAACTGGCCCAGAAAAAAGAACCCCTTGTCCGCAAGAGTATTTCCAAAGCAGATGCGCTCAAGGAGTTTGCAGCCAAAGGGCAACATTATAAGTGCGAACTGATTGAAGACCTGGAAGATGGTCATATCACTACCTATACACAAGGTAATTTCACAGACCTCTGCCGCGGTCCTCACTTGCCAAGCACAGAACCCATCAAGGCGATAAAAGTCCTGTCTCTCTCGGCAGCCTATTGGCGCGGCGACGAGAAACGCCCGATGATGACACGTATATACGGTATCTCTTTCCCGAAGAAAAAGATGCTTGACGAGTATCTTACTTTGCTTGAAGAAGCCAAGAAACGTGATCACAGAAAGATAGGCAAAGAGTTGGAACTCTTTATGTTCTCAGATATGGTAGGGAAAGGCCTGCCAATCTGGCTTCCCCGTGGTACGGCTTTGCGCCTCCGTCTGGAAGATTTCCTCAAGAAAATCCAAAAACGTTACGGCTACCAACAGGTAATCACACCGCATATCGGCAACAAGCAACTCTATGTCACTTCGGGACACTGGGATCACTATGGCAAGGACTCTTTCCAGCCCATCACAACGCCGGAGGAAGGAGAGGTGTATCTGCTCAAACCGATGAACTGCCCTCACCACTGCATGATTTACAAGAACTCCCCCCGTTCCTACAAGGATCTGCCATTGCGTATAGCAGAGTTCGGTACGGTTTACCGCTACGAACAGTCCGGTGAGTTGCATGGTCTTACGCGTGTCCGCTCGTTTACCCAAGACGATGCACACATCTTCTGCCGTCCCGACCAAGTGAAGGACGAGTTCATCAAAGTGATGGAGATAATCGGTATTATTTTCCGTGCTTTGGATTTCAAGAACTTTGAGGCACAAATCTCATTGCGCGACCCGAACAACCACGAGAAGTATGTGGGCAGCGACGAGGTCTGGGAGAAAGCAGAGAATGCAATCATCGAGGCTTGCCGTGAGAAAGGCATGAATGCTTCGGTGGAATACGGCGAAGCGGCATTCTATGGTCCAAAACTCGACTTCATGGTGAAGGACGCTATCGGCCGCCGTTGGCAGCTGGGCACCATACAAGTTGATTACAACCTGCCGGAGCGCTTCGGTCTGGAGTATGTGGGCGAAGACAACCAGAAACACCGTCCTGTAATGATTCACCGTGCGCCATTCGGTTCGATGGAACGGTTCGTGGCAGTGCTGATAGAGCATACAGCAGGCAAGTTCCCCTTGTGGCTGACACCTGATCAAGTTGTCGTTCTGCCCGTGTCCGAGAAATCGAACGACTACGCTTTCCGCGTAAAACAGATGCTTGAAGAGCAGGATGTACGTGTTATTGTGGACGACCGCAACGAGAAAATAGGCCGTAAGATCCGCGACAACGAACTCAAACGTATTCCTTATATGCTCATTGTGGGTGAGAAAGAGGCTGAGCAAGGCTTGGTGAGCGTCCGCCGGCAAGGTGCAGAAGAGAAGGGACAGATGACAGTGCAAGACTTTGCCAAGTTCATCAATGAGCAAGTTTCGCAGCAGATGAATGCGTTCTGATAATCTGACAAAACGGAGAGTCTCTCTACTTCAACAGTGGGAGACTCTCTTTTTTTGCAGGTCTGACTTTTAATTCCAGTTTCCCATGTCCCGACGCTATCTGCCTATGCAGACGGAATATAACGGGCAACTCCGTTCCGCGATAGTGATAGAGTTGCAGTACCGGCAGGTAACTTCCCTGACGGGAGAGTGGATAGTTTCCGATATAACCGATTTGGCAACATTGCAGGCAGAACCTGCCAACACAATCTATCTTCCCTGTATTCTTCGAGGGGATCTTCATATCGGTACGAAGGCGTGTGACCTCTATCTTGAAATACCGTCCCGACAAGGTCAGACAAGTGTTATCCATCCTTTTACATCGGTTATAGCATAATATCATGCAAGGCGTCTTTCCAGAAAATTTACTTTGAACGCTCTTTCATCCAACTCCAATCATTCCAGTTGTTCGAGAAGTTCCAGGGTGTTAGATGTTAGATATGTCATTCTCTTTGCGTGACCAAAAGAAACGGAACCACGGAACTTCACCGACTGCTCCTTAGGAGGGGGTATTCATAGACGTTCCAGTTGTTCGAGAAGTTCCAGGGTGTTAGATATGTCATTCTCTTTGTGCGACCAAAAGAAACGGAACCAATGGAACTTCACCGACTGCTCCTTAGGAGGTGGCTATATCATACTTCACTTATAGGAAATCTTAATACAGGGCAAAGAGAAAACGCACCGACACAATGTCGGCAACAGCAGACACGGTTATCCGCATAATTGCACTTGGTCTTTTTCTTCGGTTCTTCTTCTTCTTCTTCTTCTTCTATAATACGTCTTGACTAAACAACCACTGAAGTATTATCCATTTTGATGCGGTTTCCCATGGATAGATATTCCGTTTTTATTGGGGTTTGAGAAAAAAGATGTATCTTTGCAGAGATACCGACACACTTACGCTGCATGCCTCGTACTGCCTGTGTATGACGTTCAACATAAATTAAAAACTTAACCTATAAATCGCAATGTCGCCAATACTGATACTTACTGTTATTGTATTATATTTCTGTCTGCTCTTCGGGATAAGTTGGTGGGCAGGAAGACGCACCGACAATGCCGGCTTCTTCTCAGGAAACAGACAGAGCAATTGGGTTCTGGTCAGTTTTTCCACCATAGGAGCCGCCATATCGGGTGTGACTTTTGTGAGTGTCCCCGGTATGGTAGATACGGCAGCATTTTCCTATATGCAGATGGTGCTCGGATTTACAGTGGGACAACTGATAGTCGCCTTTGTGCTGGTGCCGCTGTACTACCGCATGAATCTGACCAGTATCTATGAATATCTGCATCACAGGTTCGGGGTATGCAGTTACAAGACAGGTGCATGGTTTTTCTTTATAAGCAAGTTGTTAGGTGCCAGTGTGCGTCTGTTCGTAGTGAGCGCCGTGTTGCAATTGCTGGTGTTCGGACCATTAGGATTACCCTTTGCTCTGAATGCAGTATGTACGGTGGGAGTAGTTTACTTGTGTACTTTCAAGGGCGGAGTCCGCTCACTGGTATGGACGGATTTACTCAAGACGTTATGTCTGATACTGTCAGTGGTTCTCTGCATTGTTTTCATATTGAAAAGCGGTGTGGGCTTTGAGGGCATAGAACATTCAGACCGTGCCCAGTGGTTTTTCTTTGACGATGTCAATGATCCGCGTTACTTCTGGAAACAGTTTCTTGCCGGCATATTTCTGCTGATCGCCACTACGGGGCTGGATCAGGACCTGATGCAACGTTCGTTATCGTGCAAGAACCATAAGGAGTGCCAGAAGAATATCATAGTGGCTACCGTTGTGCAGTTTTTTGTCATCTTGCTGTTCCTGTTGCTAGGCTGGCTTCTGTACACATGGGCTGACTGCAGAGGAATAGATCTGAGCGGATTGCAAGGTGACGATGTGTTTCCCTATCTTGCCACAGGAGGTTATTTTCCGACGATAGTCGGCATATTGTTTATTACAGGTTTTATAGCCGCCGCCTATTCCGCCGCTGGGAGCGCATTAACGGCTTTGACAACAAGTTTCAGCATAGACATATTGAACAGCAAGGAGCAAAGCCAGGACAAGACAACCCGCACAAGAAAGACAGTGCACGCAGTCATGGCCGTAATGATGGCTATATGTATATATGTCATATGGTTATTAAACAATGACTCCGTGATTCAGACCGTGTATAAGGTCGCCTCGTACACATACGGTCCATTGTTGGGCATATTTTGCTTTGGCATTCTCACAAAAGCCAAGGTTCGAGACAGGTGGATTCCTTTGGTTGCAATACTGTCGCCAATATTGTGCCTGGTATTAGACCTGAATTCGCGGGAGTGGTTCTCGGGATATGTGTTCAGCCATGAGCGCTTGATATTGAACGCATTGTTCACATTTGTGGGAATGTGTTGCCTGATACAAAGAGAAAACAACGAAAAAAAGACAGAAACAACTAAAGAAGAAAGACTATGAAGCATCTGATTTGTACGACATTACTTACAGTATGTATATCGATTAGTGCCTTTGCAGGCATAGATATGCAGGCGCATGTGGCGTCGGACGAGGGCATGAATGCCTATACCGATTATGTCAGCCGGCAAGCAAGTTATTATGCCGGTTCCTACACATACAGCAATCTTGCGGCACAGCAGGGGGACTATCTGTTCGGCTCATTGAACAGTCTGATGGGACAGACCAGCAAGATAGGGAGCAGTTCGTATTCTTATAACAGTTTGCGCAGTGCATATGCAGGCGTGGACAGAGACTTGAACAGGGCAGGGTATATTATCGGCTACTATGACGGCTATTCGTTTGAAGGCGATTGGGACAGCGGAAACACCTGGAACAGGGAACACACATGGCCTCAGTCGAAGGGCGCGAACAAGAGCATACCCATGGGACACGATATGCAATCGGTCCGGCCTACAAGAACCGCAGTGAACAGCAACCGTGGAAACACCCCTTACGGTGAAGGAAAATCGTACTATGATCCTGACGAGGTGAAGATAAACAACAAGGAATACAAGACCATCAACAGGGGATCGTACCGTGGCGATTGCGCACGCGTGATACTGTATGACTATATCGTGTACGGAAAACAGGGTGCATACTCCAACAACCTATACAACAACCAGGCGCAACTGCTCAACAAGTTGGGCTCAAGCGGTGTGTTCGAATCGGTGGAAATGCTGCTGAAATGGCACATGCAGGATCCTCCATCGCTCACTGAAATGGTACGGAATGACGGTGCAGAGGACTATCAGGGAAACAGAAACCCGTTTATAGACTTTCCCGAATTTGCCATACAGATACTCAAAGACGAGGTTACGACTTATACGGTGACTTGCAACCAACCATTGAACCCGAACTATACATTGAGTACGAAGTACGGTTTTGTCGCCTATCTGACAGACAAGGACGGTCATCATCCGAGCAAGGTACAAGTGAGTGGTGCGACGGGCGAGTACGAGGCGTCGTTGGGAAGACTGACTGTGACCCATGTGACAGGCAATGTACGTATTCAGACCGATGGCACCAATACGGGCATAGATGCCACAGAGAAAGGGACATTTCCTTATTATACCTGCGACGGAGTCTTATACATTACTCATCCGGAGGGGCAAGACATTACCATTTACAACCTGTTGGGATACCGTCTTGTGAGCAAGAAAGGACAAGCAGAGAATTGTGCTTTGGAACTACCGAGAGGAACCTACCTGCTGCAGATAGGGAAACAACGCTATAAAGTGTTGCTATAGGCTGCCAGATATTCCTGTTCGGGCTGCCCCGGCGTGGGAACAAGTTCACATTTCGGAAGAATCCCCAACGCGGCAAAGTCCATGAGAGAAGAATAGCCACTGCGGGCAATCACCTTTTCCGCTCCCAAAAGGAGAGCCGCAAGGTGTGCATCATCAAGGTAGGGGACAATGGTGATGTTTCCTTTTGTGAACTTACAGAATGGAGAACGAGGTCTCCCCTGTATCACGAGCAGAGAATCTTCCCTACCTTGATAGCGCTTGACAATCTCCTGTTCCAAGAGGGTGCGCTGCGGTTCCAGTCCGGAAAGGAGAAGAACCGTATTGTAGGCGGTATCAGGCGAGATGGTGGACGACAAGCCGGAAAAACGTGACAGAGGACCGATGTAGTGCACATTGTGCGGTAACCGTTTCGGATGTGACAGAATACCGGACAGACTACGTTCATCGCTATAGTCGGGGACCCATACTTCGGCGTAGCGGTTCATCAAACGGCGATGCCATCGTTCCAAGAGCGGTTCCAGCCGTTTCCAACGGTCAGGAAGGCATATATGTAGTTGATGGGTGATGTATGTTGAGCGGACAACCGGCGAACAGAAAGCAAAACGGTTGTCGGAAATTATCCAATCGAAGTGCTCACGACTTAACAACCGGCGGAGTGCCATTTGGTCGCAGCATGCCCAATGCAGCAAGTGAGGCAGTTGGCGGAGGAGGACGAACATCTGCGATTGCCCTTTGGCATAGTGCAAGTGCAGTTCAGGAAGACCGATGTAGCGCAACCGGGGAAAATGCTGTCTCAGAAGAACAAGACTATCACCGTCGCCCGCAATGGTGACATCGTTCCCCTCTTTCAAGAAACGGTTAATCAAGGGAATGCACCGAGACGCATGACCCAATCCCCAATTGAGCGGTGAGACAAGGATTTTCATGGCTGAGGACCTTAGGCGGAGACTGTCACAGAGAACCCTTTCGCCCGCAGATGTCCGGCGATAGACTGCATCGTTTCCGGCTCAATCTTTTGCAGCGTTTCGACGGGTGTCGCCCGATCGATCACATAAATCATTATATGCTTCGGGCGCAGTTGTTCCACAACTTCATACCACGCCGTCAGTTCGCCGGGTGCAGTGTTGTCGATACTCTGTCCGGCATGTACTCCACGCAAGAAACAAGTTTGCAGTGTGAAGTCGCCATGGAATTGCCGCAACATATCCACAATAGCGGCAACCGTCAGTTGCGGATTGACCGGTTGGTCGATAAGACGCATCGTGGCATCGACGGCAGAATCCAATTTGAGAATCCGTCTATCCACCAACTTGAGCGCATCCACCACATCGTGCCGGAAAAGTTGCGTCGAATTACTCAGCACGGCCACTTGGGCTGACGGACAAAACTCATTGCGAACGGCGCATGTATCGGATATGATCCCCAGAAAATCGGGGTGCATGGTGGGTTCTCCATTACCTGAAAACGTAATTACATCGGGAGTGATGTTCTGTTCCCGCATGTGGAGAAGACGATTTTCCAACGCCTCTTTCACTTGCAGCCGGGCAGGCAACTGCGGCGAATGTACGGGCTGATTGAATCCACATTCGCAGTAAACACAATTGAAAGAGCATAATTTGTGGTCGACAGGCATCAAGTTTACACCCAAGGAAACGCCTAAACGGCGGCTATGTATGGGTCCGTATATGATTTCGTTAAACAACATCGCGTTAAAAAACAGGTTATTGTATCCGTTGCCCGAGAGCAAGACACAGCGTACGTTTTATTTGTTCCAGTACAGGTTGCTGCCGTAACAATCGGAAAGCAGTTTCGTCGTCGTTGTTGTCCTGGGCATGTTGCAACAGCAGACGAAGATTGTCTATCTGACGGTTAACAAGCGCCAACTTGAGTTCATAGAGGAGATGGGGAACAAGTTCGCCCAATTCGTCTTCGTCGGACGAAGGTTCTATGCTGACATTTACATTCTCCGATATATTTTTCCGGTTGTATATCTTGCTCTTGGGATATTTTTCACTGATGATTTCACTGATGAGATCGCCGGCAAGGCTGCTGATTTGCGGGTCGGTATGGTACTTGAAAAAAGTTTCCGCCACGAAGTTTTCGTCTGTCAGGTGTTTCCTGAGTTCTTCCAACACTTTCTGATAGATCGGATTCTGAAACTCAATCCCGTCACTATCCAAGTCGGAGAGGACATACTGACCGACCGATATAACCGTGCCATCTTCGCCGGCAAACAGAGGCAGGTTGCCGTAACGAATCAGAACCTGCAAGAGATTGCGTATGTTTTCGTCCAGTTTTTTGTCTTTAAGTTCCGAATTTCCAAGCATATCGGAGGCAGATACACTCCGGACATCCGCACGGGATGCATCTCCCTGCTGTGCATACTGCGTTCCGACGGTTGCCGCTTTACTGCCCGTATCCTGACTGCCAGCAACGGATTCCCTGTTTGCCAAAGACTGCTGTCCGCGTTGTTTCCTTTCCTTTTCCTCCGCTTCCTTCTTCAGGTGTCTGAGTTCGTCCAGAAGATCATCTTCGGACATATCGAGCAAACGGCAACAATCCTTCACATAGATCTTCTGAGTGATCCGGTCAGGGATGACCGAGATGGACTGCATGATGCTTTTGACGACCTCACTCCGTTTTATAGGGTCACCTTCCGCATCTTTGAGAAGCAAGTCCGTTTTGAAGTGTATGAAGTCTTGCTGATGCGACTGTATGAACCCGATGAAATCGGAAGCATTTTGTTTTCTGGCAAAAGAATCGGGATCTTCTCCATCGGGCAAAAGCACGACCTTGATATTGATTCCCTGCTCCAACAGCATATCTATTCCCCGCAACGCCGCATGTATTCCGGCGGCATCGCCATCATAGAGAATCGTCACATTCTCCGTGAAACGATGGAGCAAAAGTATCTGCCGTTTCGTAAGGGCCGTACCTCCCGATGAGACGACATTCTCTATTCCCGCCTGGTGCATAGAGATAACGTCCATCTGCCCTTCGACCAAAAAGCAACATCCATACTTGGCAATTGCCTGCTTAGCCAAAGACAGTCCGTAGAGTTCGTTCTGCTTGGAATAGAGCGGCGAGTCGGGCGAATTGACATACTTTCCTACATGTTCCTGTTTCTTCAGGATGCGCCCTGCAAAAGCAACAACCTTTCCCGAGACCGTGTAGATAGGGAACATGACCCGTCCCTTGAACCTGTCGTAGAAGCCCCGCTCTGACTTGCCGCACAGTCCCGTGGTCTCCAAGAACTTATCATCGAACTTGGCATTGCGGGCAGCGGAGTAGAGTGCATTGCGTTCGGGTGAGTAGCCTAAGCAGAATTTCCTTATGATGTCTTCCCTAATCCCCCGTTCTAAAAAGTATTTGAGACCGATATTGCGTCCTTCCTCCGTCTCCCACAGATTATGCTGAAACCAATTGTTAGCCCAGTCATTGAGCATAAACATCGCTTCGCGTTCGGTTTGGGCTTTTTGTTCTTCCTCGGAAAGTTCCCGCTCCTGTATCTCGATGTGATACTTCCGCGCCAATGTACGCAGGGCATCCGTGTAGGAACACTGTTCATACTCCATGATGAAGTTGACGGCGTTTCCGGCTTTACCACAACCGAAGCACTTGTAGATACCTTTGGCAGGGGATACCGTGAACGACCCCGTCTTTTCATCATGGAAAGGGCACAGACCAATCAGGTTGGCACCACGCTTACGCAGAGTGACGTAGTCGGAGATGACATCCTCTATGTGTACGGAAGCGTATATGCGGTCGATGGTCTCACGAGGTATCATTTATATGCCAATGTTAAAAGTTGAGGAAATAGATACCCACTTTGACAGACCATTGATCGAACCGTCCACGCATACGATACTCCTTTTCGGGGTTGGCGGAATTGTCATAGAAACTATCGTTATAATGATTGACGATACCAAAATCGTATCCTCCCCGGATGTAGTAGTTCCGGTACTGGAATCCAGCACCGATACCCCACGTAAGGTTCCAAGGACGATAGTCGTATTTGCCATCGGCATCTTTATCAACGACGAAATGGTTTTCATCCGTTTTTCCCGATTCGCCGGTTATCTCATTTTTCCGACAGGTTGTCTTGTCGAAAGAGAAACTGTATTGGAATGCCGGTCCCGTATAGAGGACAAGATAGGTCTCTTTGGCAATTTCGAACTTATACTGCCAATCGACAGGGACTTCGACGGTGTGTATCTGGTTGCTGTATTTCACCTTCTGTGCCGTAGCAAAACTGCTTTCGGACTGCCATTTGGTGTGGTTACCGCCATAGAGATAATTGACGCCGAGCCGGAAACCAAAACCTTTTATCAGCGTAGCGTCATACACAAGACCTACTTTCAGTCCGTTCAGTTTGGTTACATTGGGATAGTGTTTCTTTCCGGAAGCAGGGTTTTCGCGCAAGACCGGTTGTGCAAAACCCACTTCGACGCCCAAAGACTGCTTTTGTGCCGTCGCATTGCAGACAGCGAGACAAAGCATGATTATTACAGGAAATGCTTTTTTCATCGTTCTCTTGATATAGAAGATCTGGTTCTTGTATTCTTGGTTGTTTGTTTTGAGTTTTCCGGTTTAGCGGCGGCCGCGGGTGCCGAGGATGTCCCGCCATCCGTCACGGAATCATCCGTTTGCTTCACGATGCTGCCTCTCTGCACGGGAGAGAATACATCGCCGGGCTTTTTGGGTCGCAGATGTTCTTCCCATGAGAACCCGTCCAGGTGTGCTCCAGAGGTCGTAATACTATCCAATGGGTACATGGTTCCCGTGGTAGTTGAAGTGAAGACAATATGATCGATTTTCCTATCCTGCAAGAAAATCTTCACAAAACTACTCTGTGTTTTATTCATACCGATGAACGTCCCGTCGTCTTCCCGCGGGAAGAAAACCGTTTCGGCATTGCCATTGACCTCGACCCTCCGCAGTTCCCCATTGCGGATGTAGGCGTACATTTCTTTTCCGGCCATTTGATCGAACCTGTCGGCGTCTTCCTGTTTTACGGCAAAAGCATTACCCACTCCATGTGCATAGTCGATTGTTCCGTTCTTCATGTATACGAAGATGGTGTCGGCAGAAACCTGGTTCTCATCACTCCAGCAGACAGGCATCCCGCAAAGGGACATCACGGAGTCTCTTCCATGATAGAAAAGGGAATCGCAGACCATTTGCATATCTTGGCGATAGACCCGGACTCCATAGAACGCCCGCAGACTTTGGTAGGCAGTATCTTTCCAAAGTGTATCGGGTGCAGCAACCGCAAGAAGCGAATCGCTTCCCAGCGTGTCGGGCAAAAGCACAACAGGTTCCTGACAGCGGACTTCTTCCGTGAAAAGTGTATCGGCGTGCATATAAAGCCAATCTTCGCCAGACCAGTCAACGAACAAGGCACTATCGGTGGCATAACCTTTTTTGCCATTTTCATACACCTCGCCATAGTTGCCATAGAGAGTGGCTTTCCGTATGCTGTCGGTCATCGCGAAACGGTTATAGACCTGTCCGAACCCCTTCTGCTTGTCGTAGAAAAGCGAGTCACCCGTAAGGCTCTTTCCGTCAGCATGAATGATTACGGAACGATTCATGAGAAGCGTTTCTTCGGTTTGCGTATTGTACCAGCCCCGTCGGGAGAGGATAATGGTTTCGTCGCCATAGTTGATCCGGGTAGGTCCCTGCAAAAAGGCGATATGTGTTTCCGTGTTATAGACAAGCGTATCGGCACGGAGTGTAAACTTGGGATGATTCAATAGGACTTTTTCCCTGAAGACAGCCTTGTTGTCGCCGGGTGTATATTGTCCCCACGCCGACGTGAGAATGTTCAGCGAATCCTGCAGTTCTCCACCGGAGAAGTAGTAGGCAATGTCGTTAGCCCTGTCATAATTGAGACTATCCGTAGTCAGAACAGTATTCCGATTGATCAGTTTGACATTCTGTCTCAGACGCGCCATTCTGGTGTTGCCATCGTAATAGAGCCGGTCGCCAAATCCTGAGAGGGTATCTCCTTGCAGGAAACGAATATGTCCGAACGCATCAAAGGAATTCTCTTTCTGATAGAAATAGGCACTATCACAATACATGAAAGCCTCTTCATGGCGGAAACAGACATTGCCCTTCAGCAATTGTGCATCGGGATGGAGGTTTTCGTCGAAGGAAAGTGTTTCACACTGCTCCAAATAGACCAATGTCTCCTTTTGTGCATTTGCATAGCACAAGGAAAGAGAGAGCATGCTTGCCAATATCAGTTTGTGAGATATTCTCATTTACCAGCATTATCCTCTTTGACCCAACCCGGAAACTCGAAATTGCATCCCCGCCATGCAGGATCAATCACGATATAAGTTTCTTTCTGTTTTTTCTCAATCCATTGACGAATGAATGCCTCGCTACGCTGCTGCTCGTACATGGTCCGTATGGTTTGATAATCGTCCACGAGGTTTGCCTTATGGACATCCGTCTTTGATTTCAGTTTGACAATGGCACAGATCTCTTTGTTCTTGGTGTCGTCCATCATGACAAAGGGCCGACTTATCTCCCCTACATTCATTCCGTGAATCTGTCGTGCAATCTCAGGCGGCAATGACTGGTATTCAAACTTTGTAGTGCCTGTTTCGGGGTTCATCATAACGCCTGCATTCATTGCGGTGTTCTTATCTTGCGAGAAGAATGCAACGGCTTGTTCGAAAGACAATTTTTCGTTGCGCACAAGGTCAGCAACAGAGTCCAACCGATTAATGGACTGTGTCTTGTCGTTCTGTGAGATACGAGGTTTGAGCAATATGTGACGGCAATTGATCCGGTCGCCCCGTTTCTCTATCAGTTGGATAATGTGGAAGCCGTATTCCGTCTCCACGATACGGCTCACTTTCCTGGGGTCGCTCAGATTAAACGCCACGTCCGCGAACTCAGGTACGAGTTGCCCTTTCCCTACGAAACCCAGTTCACCTCCCCGTTTGGCACTCTCCGTGTCTTCGGAATACAAACGCGCCAACATGGAGAAGTCGGCCTCTCCCTTGTTTACACGTTCGGTGAAATCGCGCAAACGCTGTTTGACACGATCGATCTCCTCTTGCGGTACGGGCGGATCCAGACTGATAATCTGTACTTCGACCTGTGCAGGAATGGTAGGTATACTATCCTGACTCAAACCGCTATAGAACCGGCGCACTTCTGCCGGCGTGGACTTGATGTTTTCCGTCAGTTTCTGCTGCATCTGCTGAATAATCATCTGGTTACGCACGGCGGTCGTCATGTCTTCCTTCATCTCGGACATGGACTTGCGGAAATACTCTTCCATCTTTTCTTTGGACCCTATCTGGGAGATGTAGTAGTTCAACCTCATGTTGACCTGTGTTGCGACTGTTGATTCATTCACCTCCACAGAGTCCAACTCGGCTTGATGAAGAAACAACTTCTGGATGGCCAGTTGTTCCGGTATTACACAATAGGGATCGCCGGCAATCTCTTGTCCTTCGTACTGTGCGCGGAGCCGTTCTTCTTCCACTTCCGAACGCAGTATGGCATCGTCCCCGACAATCCATATCACTTCGTCTATCACATTGTCTTGTGCATGCACGGCGGTTAAAGCCAATAGCAAAGCACATACCGTACACAATCTATTCCGTTTCATTGTCTGTTGCAGTCTTTTTGTTAAAAACAATCTTTTTCTGACGTACTGCCTGTTGGTACAAATCTTCTTTCTGTTGCTTCAGGAAGCCTACCTGCCGCCTGTTCAGGAGAACTTTTTCTATTTCAGGCCGCGCATAGTCAAACGGCATAGCCTCACCTGCCAGATGTTTGTCGGTTATGCGCAAAAGATAAAGAAAAGAAGAGTCCCTGCATTGTATGAAATCTTTTTGCCGGATCTCCTGTGCCACTTCCTTAGAAGCCGTCGGCATACGAAGCATCACACTGTGCAGGGTCTGCCATTGATCGGAAAAAAGTTCGTAGGAAGCGGCGTACTGGTAGGCATATTTTTCGATTTTCTCCAAGTTGTCGTCAGTCAGTTTTTCCATCCACTGGCGCAAGTCTTCTATATGGGGAGCGTCTTGCGGCAAGGATATAAACATACCCTGCAAGATGTCTTCCCTCAATACAAAACGCCCGGAGTGCTGCCGGTAAAACAGTTCTATGGAATCTTCGGCTATCTGCTTAGGCATACGGGTATCCACCAGATGCTGCTCATATCCGTGCACATAGAGCATGCGTTTGTAGTCTTCCGCCAGCGCTTCTATTCCGGATGCATTTTCCGCGTTGCGCTTTGCCTTGTTGTAGAGCAGAATATCGCTTGCCCACTGCTTGATATATTTGTCTGCGATGGCCGCACTATCATCCGCATTTGCTGCACCCGCCGTAACAGCCTCCAGATCGGTTGCATACAGCGAATGTCCGTCAACGGTTGCCACGGCTTCGCCCGTTTGATGTTGCCGAATATATTCGCAACCTGTCAACGAGCATAAAACGATAATGCAAAACAAGACTTTCTTCATTGCAAGAGAACGGGTATATATCCTCGCAAAGATACGTGTTTTTTCTGAATCTGCCAAACTCATTTCAGAACGGCTGTCCATGGCTGTTGTCCTTGTGCCGGTGTCTCCGCCTGTTCGTCTTGCTATCGGGAAAAAACACTTTCTGGCACGCTATTTGACACTTGCAGGTCAAGTGTTCTTTGTTGTATTGTCCTTTTGCGGTTTCCTGTCATCCGCATCCTGTTCCTGCAGTGCATCCACAATGGATGGAGAATCCAAGATGGCATCGGTTGTGTGCCGTTCCACAAAGGCATTGTGGCGGAACAATACGTAGAGCGCAACAATCAGACCACCGATAAAATCGAGTGTGAGATCGGTCATGGTGTCACGCAAGGCTTCGTGCCCTACAAGCGGAATATCCTGGTCGGTGTAGATAGAACCGGAGGTTGTTTCCATAAACTGCTGCGTATTGGTTCCGAACAAATCATCGTAGGTGTATTCGCATATCTCCCATATTGCTCCGCATGACAAAGAAAACATGAGGAGAAAAAGTGCCAAAAAGTACTTGTTGCTGAATACCACCTTGTCGGAGTCGGATAACAGAATATGCACCACCCACAGCCCGATGAACGAAAGCATACCGCCCGAGAACAGGTGCAGCAGCGAGTCCCACCACGGGTAGCGGCCGTAGAAATTCAGTCCGTCGCCGAGCACCATCGCCGTGAAAGCGAAAGCGGCAATCACCACCGTCAGCACCAGCGGCACATTGAGCAGGAAACGCTTGCGGAGGATAATCGGTGCGGTCAGGATAAGCAGCATGGCTACATACTGCAAACCGCAGAACATCACGGCTTTGAGCGTTGCATCGGGTTGGAACAGCAGATACACCACATTGGCGATACCCAGCACAATGGTCAGAACGAAAAGAACGATATAAAACCGTTTGAGATGTTGATGGGGAGAAGTCATACTAATGCGTAATTTTTAATGCATAATGCGTAATTATGCGTAGTGTTGCAAAAACTATACCGCAAAGGAATTAACAAGTAATAATTAACAATTAACATACCATTCTGAATATGAAGATTCTACTTGTCATCGACCAGTTCGATGCAGCCAACAACGGCACAACAATTTCGGCAAAACGCTTTGCCACCCATCTGCGCGAGCACGGCAACGAGGTGCGTGTCATCTCTACCGGTGCCCCCTCCGAGGACAAATACGTGGTTGCAGAATGGAAATCACCCATTGGCGAGAACCTGATTAAAGCCCAGGGCATGGCATTCGGCAAACCCGATGTGGATGTGCTGGAAAATGCTATCTCGTGGGCGGACGTGGTGCATTTTATGATGCCCTTTGCGCTCTCTATCGAGGGACTGAAAGTCTGCCAGAAACTCGGTATCCCGCATACCGCCGCATTCCATGTGCAACCCGAGAACATCACCTCGAGCATCGGTCTGAAGGATGCAACGCTTATCAACAAGACCATCTATCATGCGTTCCGCGATGTGTTCTACAACAATTTCAAGCATATCCACTGCCCGAGCCATTTCATTGCCAACCAACTGAAAGAGAACGGCTATACCGCCAAACTGCACGTGATCAGCAATGGTGTGGAACCCGATTTCAAATATCGTCGCGATGCTGAGAAATCGCCCGAGTTCGAGGGCAAGATTGTCATTATGATGATCGGGCGTCTGTCGGTCGAGAAACGGCAGGATGTGATTATCGATGCGGTCAAGAAAAGCAAATACGCCGACCGGATACAGTTGGTATTTGCCGGACAGGGTCCCCTGCTTGCCGACCTTGAGAAACAGGGAGAGGATTTGAAGAACCCGCCTATTTTCCGTTTCTTCACCAAAGAGGAACTGATCAATATGCTGGCGCAGACCGACCTCTATGTGCACGCTGCCGACATCGAGATAGAGGCTATCTCGTGCATCGAGGCATTCGCCACGGGCGTTGTACCGGTAATTGCCAACTCCGACCGCTCCGCTACCCCGCAGTTCGCGCTCGACAAACGCAGCCTGTTTCTCCCTGGCGACAGCGACGACCTCGCCAAAACCATCGACTACTGGCTCGACAACCCCGAGGAACGCAAACGTATGGAACCGCAGTACGCCGAGGAGGGTAAGCAATACAGCATTGAGCATTCTATCGAACTGGCAGAGGAGATGTTCCGCGAGGGTATCGCCGACAACGACCCCGAGGAAGACCGCCGCACATGGCGCAACACCCTCGAAGAGGACGTCAAACGCCTCCGCGAGCGCCTTGCCGATTTGAGAAAATAGAAGATTTACCAGCAATGGCAGTGTATTGTCCGGCAACAAATGCAATTTGTTTGTGGGCACTGCACTGCTTTGTATTTGCATAAATTAGTCAAATTATCGGTTTGTGAACAATTTTTCTTACCTTTGCGCGGTGGTTTTAACGAACAAAAATTCTCATGATAGGTGTTTTTGACAGTGGTTATGGCGGTCTGACGGTGTTCTCGGAGATAAAGAAACGCCTGCCCCGGTATGATTATCTGTATCTTGGCGACAATGCACGTGCGCCGTATGGAACACGGTCTTTCGAGGTTGTCTATTCCTATACTTGGCAGGCTGTCGATTTTCTGTTCAGGCAAGGTTGTACGCTAGTCATATTGGCGTGCAACACGGCTTCTGCCAAAGCGCTCCGTCAGATACAGCAAGTCAATCTTCTGCAGGTATGGAAGCAGGACGGAAATACGTGCCGTCGTGTCTTGGGAGTGATCCGACCTACGGTGGAAGTGGTGGGCAACTATACACGCTCAAGACATATCGGAATTTTTGCCACGGCAGGTACGGTAGCAAGTAACTCCTATCCGATTGAACTCAGCCATCTCTATCCCGATTTGCATGTCACGCAACAGGCATGTCCATTGTGGGTGCCTATCATAGAGGCGGGTGAGCATCGGGATGAGGGAGCCGATTGGTTCGTCCGCAAATACACCCGACAGTTGCTGCAAGCCGATCCGCTGATAGATACGGTTCTCCTTGGGTGTACACATTATCCTCTCCTCATGGAGAAAATACAGAAATATGCTGGAGACAATGTGAGGTTGGTCGCACAGGGAACTATCGTTGCGGAATCCCTGCAAGACTATCTTCTGCGCCATCCTGAGATAGAGTGTACCTGCAGCAAGGGAGGGACGACCAATTATCTTACCACAGAATCCGCCGACAAGTTTATGGCATCCGCCGGAGTATTTCTCAGCGAGCCTGTTCAGGCCACGCACATAGAATTAGAGAAATAGGGAATCTTCCTTGCAGGCCATGCCGTCTTGAATCAATGAAAGTACTCTTTGAAGTGCTTTTCGAAGAGTTTCACAGTGTCTTCCACAGAGGCATAACTCTCTCCGCCTGCGGCATTCTTATGCCCGCCGCCGTTGAAGAACAGGCTCGCAAATTCGTTCACGGGGCGATCACCCTGACTACGGAAGGATATTTTTATCTTGTCCTTGTCTTCACGCATGAAGACAGAGTAATAAACGTTCTCTATTTGCAGAGGCAGGTTTACGAGTCCTTCCGCATCTCCCGACTGGAAATTAAAGCGGTACAGTTCTCTTCGTGTCAAGGCTATCAGGGCGGTATGCTGTCCGGAATAGATCTTCATTTTCCGATACAGACAATAGCCCATAAGGCGCATCCTGCTTTCGGAGTAGGTGTTGAACACCTTGTTGTAAATGGCGTCCTTGTCCACCCCCAACTTTACCAACTCATAGACAATCGAGTAGTTGTCGGGCTGGTTGGAGTTGAAAGAGAAATTGCCGGTATCAGTCATCATTCCCGTGTAGATACATTCCGCAGTAGGCAAGTTCATCAGGCGGAAATTTCCGCTGCGGCAGATGAGACGGAATACAAGTTCGCAGGTAGAGGCTATGTCCGGATAGGATATGGTTACGTCGGCAAAGGGCTGCGGGTGCAGGTGATGATCGACAAGCAACTTCTTTGCGCCGGCTGCGGCTACTTGCCCGCCTACGGCTCCGATGCGTTTCAAGTCATTGAAGTCAAGGCATATAATCAAGTCCGCTTCGTTCAATATGGTATCACATTCTTCTTTTTTCTCGTCATAGCAAAGGATATCCTGAGCCCCCGGCATCCAATCCAGAAACGAAGGGAAACGGTTCGGGACGATAACGGCAATCAAATCTTTGCCTAAACACTCCAAGTAATGGCGCATTCCCAAACTGCTTCCCAAGGCATCTCCGTCCGGCGACATGTGAGTGACAATGGCAATGGCATTGGCATCTTCCAACAAGGCATCGGCGTCTTGTATCTCCTGCTTAGTCAGTTTCTCCGTAATCATAAAGATGTGAGCGTTAAACCATGAGACATAATGAACTTCTGTGCGGCAAAGGTACACAAAAAAACCGAATCCGTTATTGGCGGCCATGAAGAAATTGCCTATCTTTGCAAACATAAATACAATGCCGGTATGAAGAAACTATTGCTTATAGATGCCTATGCCATGATTTATCGGGCATACTATGCTTTTATCCGTGTCCCCAGAATTACGAGCAAAGGTGAGAACACTTCGGCGATCTTCGGTTTTCTTCTTACGCTGGACGACTTGTTGAAACGCTTACAGCCTGAGGCTGTCGGAGTGGCTTTCGACCCGCACGGAAAGACATTCCGTCATGAGGCGTTTGAGCAATACAAGGCACAGCGACAAGAAACGCCCGAAGATATACGCAAAGCCGTACCTGTTATCAAGGAGATACTGAAGGCAATGAATATCGCCGTTCTGGAAGTACCTTCGTTCGAAGCAGACGATGTTATCGGCACATTGGCAGGACAGGCCGCCGCCGAAAACTACCAAGTTTACATGGCGACACCCGACAAAGATTACGGTCAGTTGGTAACCGATCGCATCTTCATGTACCGTCCGCGCCATAGCGGCGGGTTCGAACAGATGGGAATGAAGGAAGTCTGCGAGAAATACGGCATTGATTCTACGCATCAGGTGATTGACTTGCTGGCGCTAATGGGGGATGCGTCCGACAACATACCGGGTTGCCGCGGGGTAGGGGAGAAGACGGCAGTGGCATTGTTGCGGCAATTCACATCGGTGGAAAACCTCTTGCAACATACCGACCAACTCAAAGGAGCCCTGCGGCAGAAGGTGGAACAGCAGGCGGAAGACATACGCTTTTCTTATTTTCTGGCGACGATACGTACTGACGCACCCATCCGCTTCAGTGAACAGGAATTACAGCGCCGGGATGTGAATCTCCCTGCGCTGACCGCTCTCTATACGAAGTTGGAGTTCCGCTCCCTGCTCAAAAAGTATCAAACAGAGACACCCCCTCCCGCTTCTCCCGATTTGTTTGCAGGAACAGAGGAACCAACAGTTCCCGTTGCGGAGACAAAAGACTCACATGCCGCCGATACAGGCAAGGCGCAGAGTGCAGAGTTGGACTTGTTTTCTTCCGCATCTTCGCAACTGTCTCCGCTTGCGGTTTCATTGAAAGAGGGACTCCCTGCAGTATCATCGCCCCTTGCCATATCTGCAGAAGACGATGCACTCTATCTTTCCGCGGACGGCAATACGGTTTATCATACGGATTTCAACGAAGAAGTGTGCCGTTGGCTGGAGGATGAGAGTATTGTGAAGGTGAGCGCCAATCTGAAACAAGATATCAAGGCGCTCAGCAAACGGGGAATAACCCTCAAAGGAGAGAACTTTGATGTGACCGTTGCGCACTACCTTTTGCAACCGGAGAACAGCCACGATCTGCCCTATTTGACCGAAGTATATCTCAAACACACCATCTCCAACGCTCCCCAAGACAGGCTGTCGGCTACATGGCAACTGCTACCTGTCCTGTCCGATGCCTTGCAGAAAGCCGGTGCGATGACTCTTTTCCGTGAGATAGAGATGCCACTGGTGCCTGTTCTTGCAGATATGGAGCAGACGGGTGTCCGTTTTGATTCCGGAGTCCTGAAGGAAGCGTCCGCCCGACTGAATGTCCAGATGCAGCAAATAGAGGCTGACATACAGGCATTGGCGGGCCGGTCTTTCAACATCAATTCACCAAAACAGGTAGGTGAACTGCTCTTTGAGAATCTGAAGTTGGACACAAAACCCAAGAAGACCAAGAGCGGACAATACATTACATCGGAGGAAGTGCTGCTGAGCATTGCACACAAACATCCCATCGTGGGAAAGATACTGGATTACCGTGCACTCCGCAAACTGCTCAATACGTATATAGACGTGCTGCCTACCTTGATAGACCCTGCTACCGGCAAGGTGCATACCACCTACAACCAAACCATAACGGCTACGGGTCGCCTCTCGTCCGCCAATCCGAATCTGCAGAACCTGCCGATCCGGAGCGAACGGGGGCATGATATCCGGCGTGCCGTCATTGCAGACGACGGGTGTCTTTTCCTTTCGGCAGACTATTCACAAATAGAACTTCGCCTGATGGCGCATTTCAGCGGGGACGAACATCTCATAGAGGCATTCCGTGCAGGGCAGGATATTCATGCCGCCACGGCGGCAAAGATATTCCATGTGCCGCTTCAGGAGGTGACTCCCGATATGCGGCGAAAGGCCAAGACCGCCAATTTCGGTATCATTTACGGCATTTCGGCTTTTGGTCTGGCGGAACAGTTGCAATCTTCCCGAGCCGAAGCAAAAGACCTGATAGACGGATACTTTGAGGCTTTCCCCGGAGTGATTTCGTTCATTGAACAGGCAAAAGAGAAAGCCAGGAAAACGGGATATGCAGAGACGCTGTTCGGAAGAAAGCGTTTCCTTCCCGATATTCACTCCCACAACGCCACTGTGCGAAGTTTTGCGGAGCGCAATGCCGTGAACGCTCCCATACAAGGAACGGCGGCTGATATCATCAAGGTGGCGATGATACGCATTTACCGCCGCCTTGCGAAAGAGAACCTAAAGTCCAAGATGATAATGCAGGTGCATGACGAACTGAACTTCAACGTACCTGCCGAAGAGACAGAACAAGTGAAGCAAATTGTCCTGCAGGAGATGCAGCAGGCCGTGCAACTGCGCGTACCGCTTATTGCAGACTGCGGTGTAGGACACAATTGGCTGGAAGCACATTGACAAAATGAAGAACAATACAGACAACGACGTACCCTCGTTGATGACACGAGCATTGCTTGTGGGAGTTGTTACCCCGCAACAACCCGAAGAACGAACCAATGAATACCTAGACGAACTGGCATTCCTTGCCGACACCGACAACATCCTGCCCGTACGCCGGTTTGTGCAGCGCATAGAGCAACCTGACTCCAATTGCTATGTGGGACCGGGTAAACTGGACGAGATACGCAAGTATATTCTGGACAGAAAAGACACCGACGAGGCGATAGAGGCAGTTATTTTCGACGATGAACTTTCGCCCCGCCAGATACGGAACATAGAGAAGACCCTTTCGGTCCGCATCATGGACCGTACCATCCTTATACTGGAGATCTTCCGGCTGCGTGCCCAGACGTCTTACGCCAAAACCCAAGTGGAGATGGCGCACCTGCAATACATGCTTCCGCGTCTTACCCGCATGTGGAGTCACCTGGACCGCCAGCGAGGCGGCGGCACCACATCGCGTGGTATGGGCGAGACGCAGATAGAGGCGGACAAACGTATTATCAAGAACCGTATCGCCTTGCTCCGCGAAGATCTCAAGAAGATAGACAAGCAGATGTACACACAGCGTCAGAACCGCGGCAAGATGGTCCGCGTCGCTCTGGTGGGCTATACCAACGTGGGGAAATCCACTCTGATGAACCTGTTGTCGAAATCGGACGTATTTGCCGAGAACAAACTCTTTGCGACATTGGATACCACCGTACGCAAAGTGACCATAGAGAATCTTCCGTTTTTGCTTTCCGACACGGTAGGTTTTATCCGCAAACTTCCACACAATCTGGTGGAGTCGTTCAAATCGACCCTTGACGAGGTGCGGGAAGCGGATCTGCTTATCCACGTGGTGGACATATCGCATCCGAACTTCGAGGAACAATACAGGGTGGTGGAACAGACCATTCACGATATAACGACCGACACAAAGACCAACGGTGCGGGAAATCCCGGCAAACAACGTACGATACCTGAGATTGTGGTATTCAACAAGACAGATGCATTCCGCTATACGCCCAAGGATGCGGACGACTTGACTCCCGCCACCCGGGAGAATATGTCGCTAGACCAACTCAAACAGACCTGGATGAGCAAGATGAGTGATGACTGCATCTTTATCTCTGCCAAACAGAAAGACAACATCGAAGCCTTGAAACAACTCATGTACGAACGTATCAAGGCAATTCATATAGAACGTTATCCTTACAATGACTTCCTTTTCCCAAAGTATGAATAAATCGTGAACGTTCCTTGTACATCTCGTCAAAATAGACTACTTTTGCGGAAGAAACTTTCTTGAGATTATATATACACAACATTATAAACTGTATTTGCTATGACCAAAGAATTAGAACAAGTTATTCAAAAGGCCGAGACCTGGCTCAATGGTAATTACGATGCCGAGACAAAGGCTCAAGTACGTGCAATGTTAGAAGCCGATGACAAAACGGAACTGGTGGAGAGTTTCTACAAGGATCTGGAGTTCGGAACTGGTGGATTGCGCGGCATTATGGGTGCAGGTTCCAACCGAATGAATATATATACAGTGGGAGCCGCAACACAGGGTCTCGCCAACTATGTCAACCAACATTTTGCAGGCAAGCATCCTGCCGTAGTAGTGGGACACGACTGTCGTAACAACAGCCGCAAGTTTGCAGAGATTGCCGCTGACATATTTTCCTCCAACGGTATCAAGGTGTATCTTTTCGAGAGCCTCCGTCCGACACCGGAAATCTCTTTCGCTATCAGAAAACTGGGTTGCCAAAGCGGCGTAATCGTTACGGCAAGCCATAACCCCAAAGAATACAACGGCTACAAAGTATATTGGGAGGACGGTGCACAAATCATTGCCCCCCACGATACGGGTATCATCAACGAGGTGAACAAGGTTACCGTGGATGACATCCGCTTCGAAGGCAATCCCGCTCTCATCCAGATTATAGGGAAAGAGATGGACCGCCAATTCATGGACGCCATCAAGACACTGAGTCTTTCACCCGATGCCGTAGCCAAACACAAGGACATGAAGATAGTGTACACTCCCTGTCATGGTACGGGCGTGATGATTATCCCGCAATTGATGAAAGAGTTGGGCTTCGAGAACTTTACTACCGTGGAGGAACAATGCGTCATAGACGGGAACTTCCCGACCGTGAAGAGTCCGAATCCGGAAGAACCTGCCACGCTTTCCATGGCTATAGAGAAAGCCAAACGCATCAATGCCGATATGGTTTGCGCCAGCGACCCAGATGCCGACCGCTTAGGCATAGCCATCAAGAATGACAAGGGCGAATGGATACTGGTGAACGGAAACCAAACGTGCATCATGTTTACATACTACATATTGCGCCGCCGCAAAGAGTTGGGACTCCAAAAACCGACGGACTTTGTGGTGAAGACCATCGTAACAAGTGAAATCATGAAGGCTGTTGCCGACAAGTTCGGTGTGGAGATTTTCGACTGCTATACAGGTTTCAAGTGGATTGCCAGCGTGGTAAGAGAGATGGAAGGCAAGCGCAAATATGTGGGCGGCGGCGAAGAAAGTTTCGGCTACATGGCAGAAGATTTCTGCCGTGACAAGGACTCCGTATCGGCAATCTTCCTTATGTCGGAGATGATGGCCTGGGCAAAAGAGCAAGGCAAGACTCTCTATGAGTTGTTGCAAGACATATATATGGAAGTGGGTTACGGCAAAGAAAAGGGTATATCCGTAGTTCGTCCAGGCAAGACCGGTGCAGACGAAATCCGTCAGATGATGGTGAACTACCGGGAGAATCCTCCCAAGGAGATAGCCGGTTCAGCAGTGATACGCATCAAAGACTACCAGACATTGGAAAACAAGGATCTGCTTACCGGTACGGTTACTCCTCTGAAGTTCCCTGCAACGAGCAATGTTCTCCAGTTCTTTACCGCTGACGGCACCAAAATCTCAGTCCGTCCATCCGGTACGGAGCCGAAGATAAAGTTCTATATAGAGGTTCGCGGTGAATTGAAGAGCCGTGCAGACTATGACAAAGCAGATGCAACGGCTCAAAAGAAAATTGATGCCGTGCGTGCATCATTAGGTATATAAAACCTTCATCGGGCGTGTTGGTGGCAGAGGGGGAGAACCTATCGGGTTCTGTCCCTCTGTTTTTTATATGCCAATGTCTCTTTGACCTCCCGTCGAGGGGTGCTTGAGGGGTCGATGGAGAACCGTAAACAGCGGTACAGGAATTCCGAACCCAAACGGACTTCCGATGCAGTTGCTTCCTGTGTGCCGGCAGTGACGAATTTACCAATCCGTTGTTTCCCCGGCAGGTTTTATATCCGGTTTGCCGAAATGAACAGACTCATTTGTCTGGATTGTCCCTGAGCAAATCGGGACGCCTTTCCCGTGTGTGGCGAAGCGACTCTTCGTACATCCAATCGTCAATCTTTGCCTGATTTCCGGAGAGCAGAATGTCCGGTACACGCCACCCCTTGTATTCCGCAGGACGGGTGTAAACTCCCGGTTCCAACAATCCATCCTGGAAACTGTCGCTCAATGCGCTCGTTTCATCGCCGAGGGCACCAGGCAGCAAACGGACAATGGCATCCGTCATAATAGCGGCGGGCATCTCTCCTCCCGTGAGGACGAAATCACCGATAGTATATTCTTTGGTAATCAGATGATCGCGCACGCGCTGATCCACTCCTTTGTAGTGCCCGCAGAGAATAATAATGTTCTCCTTGAGAGACAGTGCGTTAGCCTCCCGTTGCGTGAAACGTTCACCATCGGGAGCCGTGAAGATTATCTCATCGTAGTGCCGCTGCGAGACAAGGTGGGTGATGGCACGGTCGATAGGTTCGATCTGGAGTACCATGCCTGCTCCGAAACCGAACGCATAGTCGTCAACCTTACGATGTTTGTCGAGCGTATAGTCGCGCAGATTATGCACGAAGATTTCTGCAAGTCCTTTGTCCTTGGCTCGTTGCACAATGGAATGGTTGAGCGGGGACTCTAACAATTCAGGGCAGGCTGTGATGATGTCTATACGCATAAACAACAGGTTTATCAGAAGTTTTACATTATGGTACGGGGTCGTATCCGCTTCCTCCCCACGGATGGCAACGGAGGATACGCTTTATGCCAAGCCATCCTCCCTTGAATATACCGTGTTTCATGACGGCTTCCACCATGTATTGACTGCAAGTGGGCGTGAATCGGCAAGATGCGGGTGTGAGCGGCGAGATGCAATATCTATAGAAATAGACAGGCAGCAAGAAAATATACCGAACCAACTTACGCATTCGTGACCTTTATTTTATTTTCCACATACAAAAGCGCCTTGCGCATGGCTTTTTCCATTTGTGCGTAATCGCACGGTTCGGAACCAATATAGTTGAAGGCAATTTCCACAGAGCATTGCCCGCTCAAGCAGGTTTCCCTCAGGCTGTGTGCATTCAAGCGATAGGCTTCCCGCATGAGGCGCCTCAGGAAGTTGCGCATAACTGCGTGCCTGAACCTGCTTTTCGGAGCCCATACAAGAATCTTTGTTCCTGATTGCGCTGATGGAGATACCGTTCCGGCAGTTTCTCCAGAACAATCTTTACAGATACTGTATGTAAGGCGCAAAGGGTAGGCGGTGTAGTGTTTTCCTACCTTGTAGAGGTTCGCGATGCGTAACTTTCCACAAAGGCGTTCCTCCTTATGGAATGAATTGCGCCGGTTCACCGTGTACGTTTGTGGTTTTCTTTGAGGAAAGCGTCGATTGCCGAGATGATGGACGGATATTCTTTACTGGGTGCTTCGAGGTCGACTCTCATTCCGGCATCTTTCATTGCCTTTGCCGTGGCAGCACCATAGCATGCAATGACATGTTCCCCCTGCTCGAAGTCAGGATAGTTTTTCCGGAAACCGACTACTCCCGTCGGCGTAAACAGCACATACATATCATAGTCCATACGTTCTTCGGGGGCAAACATGTTCGGTACCGTACGGTACATAACAGCCGGTTTGACCTCTATCTTATGGTCCGCGAACATCTTGATGACATCATCATTATAGACATCCGCCGCAATCATAAGGAACTTGTCTTCCGGACGTCTCTGCATAATCGGTACCAAGTCGCTCATCTTGTTGCTTGCGCCAAAGAAGACCTTACGCTTTCTGTATTGAATATATTTCTGCAAATAGTTTGCAATGGTCTCCGTTGTGCAATAATAGTGCATCGTATCAGGTATGGAAACACGCATTTCCCCGCACAAATGGAAGAAATGGTCGACACCGAGGCGCGACGAAAAGATGATGGCAGTATAGTCCAATATGTTGATATGCTGCGTACGAAACTCCTTGGGAGTAAGTTCTTCAATGCGTATAAACTGGTGGAAGTGAAAACGGACTCCATACTTACCCTCCATGTCGAAATATGGAGACTTCTCAGTGCTTGGTTTTGGTTGCGAGATAAGTATATTCTTGACTTTCAAAGCTATAGGATATTAATGACTATATTGTACCTAATAAATTACATGTTGCATAAATCCAACCAAAGAAGGGCAACATTTCAAGGGTGCAAAGGTACAACAAAATATAGAGATAATCTAAGAAACCAAAAGAAAAAAGCCGAAAAAGTTTGAATGCAATGAGACCGAACAGGGCTATGAGGAACAGAATCAAGACGACAGCGACCGTCCCTGCACCGAACCACGGAGTGAACATCAACAGCAGGAGGACAGGGTAGATTATCCATGTGAGAAAAGTGTTGAGAGTCAGCCGGTAATAGTGATAGGTGTGGAGTATTTCCCGATTGAGAAACACGTAGGCGGTGAATCTGAAGCAGAGGTCTTGTATGAGCCACATGCAAACGAACAAGGCACACGTAAGCAGATAGCCGGAAAAAAGGAATGTATTGTGTTTGCTTGCGCAATAGAGGAAAAGCAACAAGGAGAAAACCATTACATGGCTCAGCAGAAGCAAACCGCTTCCTATGAATGTGAAAGAGGTGTTGTTCAGTTGATTTCCCCGGAGTTTGTTTTCTCCAAGGTTATGAATACTGTTCTTCATGATGTTCGGCTGCAACCAAACCGACAAGACCATGCAAGCGAGGACAAGCAGCATTATCCATGCGACCCATCCTTCGGAGTAGGGGGATGATGTGCGAAGAACAGTCTCCATCTTTTCAGATCTGTGCAGCCTTTCTGACGGACTTGTCCCAAACCGGCGATTGCTGCAACTTGGGCAATACTTCCTTAGGGGTTGCCGCGATGACCATCATGTCTTCGAGATGTACAGACCTCATCAAGTGCATATCGACCATTTGTCTGAAACATTGCAAGAGGTTGTTGTAGTAGCCTTCGGTGTTGAGGAGGGCAACGGGTTTTGTATGGAGTCCCAACTGTTTCCAAGTCAGAATCTCCAGCAGTTCCTCAAAAGTTCCTATTCCTCCCGGCAATGCGACGAATGCATCGGCTTTTTCTGCAATAACACTTTTGCGCTCGTGCATATCTTTAGTCACCACCAACTCCGTACAGCCTTGATGTTCCCAGCCTTGTTCCACCATAAACCGAGGTATTACCCCAACGGCTTCCCCTCCGTTTTGAAGGACGGCATCGGCAATGGCTCCCATCAATCCTGCGTATCCTCCCCCGTAGACAAGCCGGATATGCTCTGAGGCGAGAATCGTGCCAAGGCGTTGTGCCGCTTTGAAATAAGACGGAGGCACCAAATTGCTGGAGGCAGCATATACTGCCAAAGAATGAATGGTATGCATATGAATCTATTCTGTTTTGACGATGAATTGAGACTACAAAGGTACGTAAAATCTCCGGTCATTTTTGCCTTTTGAAAAAAAAAACTAACTTTGCGCCGAATTTGTCTAATACAAAGAAAAGGTCATGCCTATGGCTGTAGAAATACGCGAGATTACCTCAAGGAGGGATATACGCAAATTTATCCAATTTGCGAATGATTTATACAAAGACTGTCCGAACTATTGCCCAGCACTCTTGATGGACGAAATGAATACGTTGGACGAGAAAAAGAATCCTGCATTTGAAGTCAGTGAAAAGATATTGTTTCTTGCTTACCGCGACGGCAAGATAGTGGGGCGTATAGCAGGTTTGATCAACTATGCCGCCAACAAACGATGGAACGTGAACCATGTACGCTTCGGCTGGATGGATTTCATTGATGATCAGGAAGTGTCGAAGGCATTGCTGGATGCTGTGGCTGCTTGGGGCAGGAGCAAAGGAATGGATGCCATGAACGGACCTGTAGGCTTTACCGATTTTGATCATGAGGGACTTTTGATAGAAGGGTTTGAGTATTTGGCACCTATGGCTTCGCTATATAACTATCCCTACTATGAAAGGCACATGGAATCCTACGGTTTGGTGAAAGAAAACGATTGGATAGAATATCAGATTACTCCTCCCGACGAGATTCCGGAACGCCTGGAGCGTATGTCGAAGATTGCCGCAGAACGGAGCCATGTGCGCGTGGACAAAGTCAGGAACGTCCGAGAACTGAAGCGCAAGTACGGTTTTACATATTTCGACGTGATAGACGAAGCCTACCAGTGTTTATACAATTTCCAACCTCTCACACCCAATCAGAAGAGGTATTACTGCGAGATGTATTTTCCTCTGGTGAATTTCGACTTTGTTACCATTGTGGTCAATGAAAAAGACGAAGTGGTGGCAGTGGGGGTAGGTATGCCCGATATTTCGACGGCTTTGCGCCGTTGTGGCGGCAAATTGTTCCCTTTCGGCTGGTATCATATTCTCAAGGCACTCCGTGCAAAGAAGATGGATTCGTTTGATTTGCTGTTGATAGCCGTTCGTCCTGACTATCAGAACAGGGGAGTGAACAGTCTGATCCTTGTGGACCAGATCCCCTACTTCAAACAATACGGCATAAAGCGCGTGGAAACAACTTCTATCATGGAGACCAACGCGAAGAACCAAGCCAATTGGGAATACTTTGACAAAAAGCAGCACAAACGCCGCCGTGCCTATATTTGTCCGATTTAGCGGCAGTCAATGGAAGCACGGAAGCATACACCATCGGGGAACTTGCGCCAGAACACACCGTCAAGGCAAGAAGACTACTATCAAGCAGCCTCCGACATATTGTACCGCTACCTGAAAGAGCATACCTTGCGTTGTACTTCGGAGCGTCTGTTTCTATTGAAGCAGGTATGTGCCTACAGACAAAAATTCACGGCAGAACAGGTCCGGAATGATATTCCCGACTCGGTTCACCTGAGTGTAGCGACCATATATAATTCGCTGAATCTGTTTTGCAGTTGCAGAATACTGCAGAAGCAATCCCAACCTGCCGGTGCAAGAACTACTGAGTTTGAACTGGTGATGGCCCGCCAGTCGTCGATGCATTTTGTCTGCACGCGTTGCGGACGGAAAGTGGAGTTCCGGGACAAGGCTATAGAGAACATCCTGCGCGAACGTCACTTCAATAATTTCCAGATGTCAGATTTCTCTCTTTCCATATATGGCGTTTGTAAGATATGCCGGAGAAAACACACATAGCGAGATCGGTTGTCAAGCAAAATATCCTTTTCTACTCTTTCTCGGGATTATTGCTTTGCGGCATGTTGTTACTGCTTCTTTCGGAGCCGCGACAGTCGTTGCACCTGTTACTGAACAGTTGCCACACCGCCGCGTTGGACACTTTCTTCAAGTATTATACACGCGTGGGAGAATACGGCATCTATGTTCTTTTGGCCGGACTTTTGTTTTACCGGTTAGGAGATGCTCTTTTCGTTTTGAGCGGGGAATTGGGTATAGGTCTCGTTGTACAAATAATAAAGCGTATAGTTGCTGCCCCGAGACCCGCCATTGTTTTTGATCTTGCTCACAATCCCGATGCTTTGCCGTTGGTGCAAGGGGTAAGAATGAACTTGTATAACAGTTTCCCTTCGGGGCATACCGCCACATTTGTTACCCTGTTTCTGGCCATATCAATCCTATGCTGCCGTCGGGAGGGATTGTCCGCTCCTGTAAAATACAGTATCCAATGCGTCTGTTTCCTGTGTGCTTTTGCGGGTGCCTATTCCCGCATATACCTTTCACAGCACTTCCTTGCAGACGTGTTTGCAGGGGCATGTCTCCCGCTGGTGTGTCTGCCTCTCCTGTACAGTGTGTTTGCCGCTCTCAGTATTTCTCACGCACGGTTGTACAACCGGCGTATCTCTTTGCCCAGAAGCAGAAAACGACAAACAAAGCAAGAGTAATGCAGCCTGCAACAGTGTACCCCAACCACCGCCATTCTGCTGGCAGATTCAGTCCTTCAGGGGCAATCAGGATGTAACTGCCGCTTACCATCGTCATAAACAATGCAGGAACCAAACTGACGAGATATCCGGAATGCAGGTTGACCGACTGCTTTGTGCCGGCATGTTCCGATTTGTACAGATAGACGGTGGCAGCCCAAAGTGTGAAGGCTGCCAATGTCTGATTGGTCCAGGCAAAGTATCTCCACACTACATCAAAGTTGACAAAGGTCATTCCGAAGACAATGGCAAATAACGGCAGGGAGATGACCAGTCTCCGCCATGTGCTCTTCTGGTCCCAATGCAGGAAATCCGCCATGATGAGGCGTGCGCTTCTCAATGCTGTATCTCCCGACGTGACAGGGGCTGCGATGACGCCTATGATGGCAAGGATTCCGCCAATCTTTCCCAACCAGGTCCTTGATATCCTGTCTATCACCAAAGCCGCAATGTTCTCTCCCTGATGTTCAGCGGCAAAGGCCTGCAAACCCTCTATCCCTCCGAAGAATGATCCCGCCGCCGCAGCCCATATAAGGGCCAATATGCCTTCGACCACCATCGCTCCATAGAATATCCATCTGCCCTGTCTCTCATTCGTAATACAGCGCGCCATCAGCGGAGACTGTGTTCCATGGAAGCCACTGATGGCACCACAGGCAATACTGACAAACAGCATGGGGAAAAGGGGTAATCCGTTGGTCTGCCTATTCTGTAATCCATCGGTTACTTCGGGAATATCGCCTCCGTGCCAACCCAACATAACCACCATGATGCCCACTCCCATAAACAAAAGTATTCCGCCGAACAAAGGGTAGAACCGTCCAATCAGTTTGTCGATGGGAAGAAGAGTTGCCAAGACATAATAGACAAAGATAACGCCCAACCATGTACTTGCGCTGACACGATCAGCCAAACCGTGGAGCAAAGAAGCAGGACCTGTCATGAAAGTAGTGGTGAGCAGAACCAATAATACAACCGACAACACACGTATACCGTGGTGAATGGCTGTCCCTAATTCTCCGCCCACTATGTCGGGAAGGCTCGCTCCGCCTTTCCGTACCGAAATCATGCCGGACAGATAATCGTGCACTCCGCCCGCGAAGACAGTCCCAAATACAATCCACAAATAGGCTGAGGGACCATAGAAAATGCCCATGATGGCACCAAAGATAGGTCCCAAGCCTGCTATATTCAGAAACTGAATCAAGAATATCCTCCATGCGGGAAGAGGAACATAATCAATTCCATCCGTTTTGGTCACGGCAGGAGTGGGTCTCTCCGGGTCCGCACCAAAGACACGTTCTACCAATTTGCCGTAGAATACGTAACCTATAACCAATATGACAACGGCGATAATAAAACTATACATGGTTTTGCTGTTCTTATTGTCCCGCAAAAGTACTAAAAAACGATTATACAAACAACATTACACTGTTACGTTCTTTTGTGCATATTTTTCGGATGTTTGCGTATCTGCGTAAGTTTTCCGAACTTTGCAGACGGGTTTGACGCAATAACCAGACAAGTGTATGAAGACAGGCTTTGACAATGACAAGTATATCCGTGTCCAGTCGGAACATATTCGTGAGCGCATCGCACATTTAGGCAACAAACTATATCTTGAGATGGGGGGCAAACTCTTTGGTGACTATCATGCCAGCAGAGTCCTTCCAGGTTTCCAGCCTGACAGCAAATTGGCCATGCTGACGTGTTTGAGTGATTCCCTTGAAATCGTCATAGTGATTTCCGCTCTCGACATAGAGAAAAACAAAATCCGCCAAGACTTAGGCATCACTTATGACGAGGATGTTCTCCGTCTCTATGACGAACTTACTTCCCGTGGTTTTCTTGTTTCCTCCGTGGTGATTACACATTATAACGGACAACACTCTGCCGATGCCTACCGTCAGCGTCTTGAACGGAAGAAGATCAAGACCTACTGCCACTACACCATAGAGGGCTATCCTCACAATGTGGAACTTATCGCCTCCGAACAAGGCTATGGAAGGAACGATTTCATAGAGACCTCGCGTCCGTTGGTGGTTGTGACGGCTCCGGGACCCGGAAGCGGCAAGATGGCGGTATGCTTGTCGCAACTTTACAACGAACATACCCGCGGCAGAGATGCCGGTTACGCCAAGTTCGAGACCTTCCCCGTGTGGAACCTGCCTCTCAAACATCCTGTCAATCTTGCCTATGAGGCGGCGACCGCGGATCTCAATGATGTCAATATGATTGACCCTTTTCATCTGGAAGCCTACGGGAAAACGGCTATCAATTATAACCGTGACATTGAGATATTCCCTGTTCTGGATGCTCTCTTTACGAGCATCTACGGGCACAACCCCTATAAATCGCCTACCGATATGGGCGTCAACATGGTAGGTTTCTGTATTACGGACGATGCGGTTTGCTCCGAAGCAGCAAAGCAGGAAATCATCAGCCGCTACTATTCCGCTCTCAACGATTTTGCCTTGGGAACCGGTACGGAGCAGGCTGTCAAGAAGATAGCCCTTCTCTTCAAACAGGTGGGCATCAACAGTGCCTACCGCCGAGTTACGGTAGCAGCCAAGGAGAGGAAAGAACAACTGTTGGGAGTGGCGTCTTCCGCCATCGAATTGCCTGACGGCAGCATTATCACGGCTCACGAGAGTGATCTGCTCGGTCCTTCGGCGGCTTTATTGCTCAACGCAACCAAGCATCTTGCCGGTATTGACAAGGACATAGATCTTATTCCTCAAGAAATGATTACGCCTATCCAGCATACCAAGATAGCCTATCTGAAAGGCAAAAACCCGTGTCTGCATACCGATGAAGTGTTAATCGCACTCTCTTTGCTGTCGCTCCACGATGACAAATGCCGCCGGACGCTGGCGGCTCTTCCGCAATTGGAAGGCTGCAAGGTACATTCCACGGTTATGCTCTCTGATGTGGACAGAAAGGTATTCCGCAAGTTGGGTGTAGATCTTACTTGTGATCCCGTGAGCAGATAATCCGTTCCGGATGTTATGGATGTGAAGAATCTCCTGCATATTACTTCCCGTGACGAGTTCCGCGAAGGGCTGCAGGCGCACTACGACACGGAGACGGAGTGCTGGGTGCGCGTGAAACGCGGGCGATCGGTAGACGAAACCACGTTTTGGTACATCGATGCCGTGGAGGAGGCAATGTGTTTCGGCTGGATTGACAGCACGCAAAAGACGGTGGACGGGCTGTGTACACAGCGTTTCTGTCGCCGTTGCAAGGGGAGCAACTGGACGGAACTTAACAGAGCCCGTTGCCGCCGAATGGAGCAACTCGGGCGTATGACCGACGCCGGACGTGCGGCGTATCCTGATAGCGATGTACGGTGGGCTCAAGGAGAATACGAGGCGGATAGCGAGATTCTGGCTGCTCTCCATGCCGACCCCGTGGTGTGGGCAAACTACCAACAACAGCCCGAGTTGTACCGCAGGGTGCGCATTGACACCATTCAGTTTAACAAAAAAATCCGTCCCGAACTATACCGCACACGTCTGCAGAAATACATCGAGAACACCCGCAAGGGTATTCTGTACGGCGAATGGAATGACGGCGGACGACTGACTGACATATGAACAAAGACAAGGTAATAGACAGGGGTATTCTTTCTGCAGGTTTGCTTGTGCAGGTGGTTGTTTATGTATTGATGCCGGACAATCCGTGGTCGCTTGTGAGCGGTTTGCTCGGTATGTGCTCCGTGGTGCTGGGCGCGCAGGGCAATATCCTTACCTTCCTTTTCGGGTTCGGGCAGATTGCCACCTATACCTATCTTTGCTATCTGGAGCGTTTTTACGCTGGCATTGCGATGAATGTCTTTTATTTCATCACGCAGATATACGGTATTTTTTCGTGGCATAAGCGGTTGATCAAGAGTGATTCAGGACGTTCGGACAGCATCATCACCACCCGCCGTCTGTCTCTGCCCGTGCTATTGGTTACCAGTGGAGCATCGCTGGCGGTTTCTGCACTGACAGGCTGGATACTGAGTACTTATACTGCCGATACAAGCCCTTACTTGGACGTTTTCACCACCGTCCCCGCCCTTGTGGCGCAGGTGCTGATGATGCTGGCATACCGCGAGCATTGGTACTTGTGGCTGTTTGTCGATTCCCTTTCCACGGTGATGTGGCTGATTGCAGGCAACTACTGCATGGCCGCCCTCTACGCCTTCTGGTGTCTCAATTGTCTTTTCGGGTATATCCGTTGGACAAAGCAGTTGGAGAAATAACGAGCGAACCAGGAACGGTTTCAGAGGTCGATCAGGTCGGCTTCAGGTGTCGCAGACATGTGCTTCCTTCCTTGTGAGAATACGCCCCAATGAGTTTTTCCATCTAACAGATGACAGCGGTCGGGCAGGTTACACAAAAGAATCCTATATGAAGCATAACCCCGCCGACAGACAAAGCCGCCACCAAGATGCCGGGCTATTCAGTCGTTCAGTTCGAGCCATTCCAGTTCCAAGGCATCCAATTCATCCTTCAGTCCGGTGTACCGCTGTGACAGTTTTTGCACTTCTTCCGTTGACAACGTTTCTCCCGACAGACGCTGTTCGATGTCTTTTTTTTCAGATTCCAGGAGAGGTATGGCTGCATCTATCTCCTGCAGCCGTTTCTGCTCCTTGAAGGATAACTTTCTCGGCTTGGTGTTTTCGTTGAGGCGCGGTTTCGCTTTGTTGGTATTGTTATCTACTTCCCTGCTTTTTTCTCCGTTGTTTTGCTTTTGGAGCCTGTAGTCCGTATAGTTGCCAGGGAAGTCTTCGATTGTCCCGTTTCCCTTGAAGACAAAAAGATGGTCTACCACTTGGTCCATGAAATAACGATCGTGGCTTACCACAATCAAGCACCCCTTGAATTGCTTCAGCCAATCTTCAAGTACGCGCAGGGTAGGGATGTCCAAATCGTTGGTGGGTTCGTCCAATACCAAGAAGTTAGGCTGCTGCATGAGAATATAGCACAGGTGCAGCCTCTGCTGTTCTCCTCCTGACAGTTTTTCCACGAAATCATGCTGTTGCGCCGGTGAAAACAGGAAATGTTGCAGAAATTGCGAGGCAGAAAGCCGCTTGTCTTTCAATTGGATATACTCTGCTACATCGCTGATGATGTCAATAACCCGTTTCCCTTGCCGGAAATGCAACCCTGTCTGTGCATAGTATCCAAAGCGAACTGTTTCTCCAATCTCAAACAGTCCAGAATCGGGTTTTTCAAGTCCCAACAGCAATCTCAGGAAGGTTGTTTTACCTGCTCCGTTGTTTCCTATAATCCCCAACCGTTCATAGCGTGCGAATACATAGTTGAAATGCTGTAGAATGGTGATATCCCCATAGCGTTTGCATACGTCCTTTGCTTCAAAGATCTTGTTCCCAATATATGCGGATTGCACTTGCAGCCGGATATTCTCCGCTTGTTCCGCTCCTTTTGCACGGTCGGCTATTTCCTGAAAGTTATCAATTCTGTAGCGTGCTTTGTGTCCTCTTGCCTGCGGCATACGGCGCATCCATTCCAGTTCGGTGCGATAGAGGTTGCGGTACTTTTCCGTTTCAGCACTGAGTATCTGCATCCGCTCTTCCCGTTTGCCAAGATAGTAGGCATAGTTCCCATGATAGGTGTAGAGATTTCCATTGTCCAGTTCCAGAATGTCGCTGCATACATTGTCGAGGAAATAACGATCATGGGTTACCATCAGCAGCGTGACGGACGAACGTTGCAGGTAGCCTTCCAACCATTCGACCATTGCCAGATCGAGATGGTTGGTCGGTTCATCCAACAGGAGCAGGTCGGGCTTGCCAGCCAAACACTTGGCAAGCATAATCTTTTTGCGTTGTCCTCCGCTCAAAGTCCGTAGCGATTGGGCAGTGTCAATGATGCCGAACTGTGTGAGTATCCGTAGAAATTCCTCTTTCTCTTTGATTGTCTCCGCAAAGTTCCGCACCGTGTCTTCCTCTTCGAACTGAATCATTTGCGGGAGGTAGCCTACACGAATCCCGTTCCGGAACGTGACGGTGCCACTGTCCGCCTGATTACATCCCGTCAGGATATCCATCAGAGTAGATTTGCCTGTTCCGTTGCGTGCAATGAGCGCTACTTTGTCGCCTTGCGCTATGCCAAACGACAGGTCCTTGAAAAGAACCCGATCACCTACCGATTTGGTGAGATGTTCAACTTGAAGAAACGAAACAGGCATGCAGAGAATATGTATTTTTTGAGATTATTGGAAAACAGCAAGCCGCTTCATGCACAGAAAGACTGCCCAATCCGGCAGATGGTTGATAACCGGCACGAACAGATGATTCAGGACCCCAGGCATTGCTTGCTTCTTTTTCCGGAACATGGCTCTGAGCGCTTTCTCTGCAAACCGTTGCGGAGGAATACTGATTCCCAAACGCACCAACCAACGGCGCATTGACGGCGCCAACGAGTAAAGCCCCGTATCAATAGCCCCCGGCGTCATAACGGTTACACCTACGCCAAACGGTTTGAACTCGTACCAAAGGCTCTTGGAAAAATTAAGCACGAAAGCCTTGGTGGCATTATAACATTGTATGCCCGGCATAGCCATCCATGCCGTCATGGACGCCATATTCAATATGTAACCTTTTCTTCGCAAGCACATGTCAGCCCCAAACAAACGGCAAAGTTTGGTCAATGTGACCACATGGAGCATCAACATCGTCTCCACTTTGTGAGATTCCACTTGCGTCAAACGCTTCATATAGAAAACTCCGGCATTGTTGATCAAAACCTCCACCTGCAACGAATGCTCCTTGCAAAACCCGTAGAGTTCTTCCGCTGCCTGAGGTTGACTCAAGTCTTTATAAATGCCGTATGCCGTGATATTATATTGTCCGGATAGCCGTTGTGCCGTTTGCTGAATCTCTTGTTTCTGGTTGCTTACCAAGAGTAAGTCGTAGTGGTAGGATTTCGCTAACGTTTCAGCATACCAAAGTCCCACACCACTGCTTGCACCTGTAACCAACGCATACATATTGCTTTTGTCTATTAATAGGAATTATTTCTGATACTTGCTGATGTGCTTCATCGCGAAGAAGACTAACCAGTCGGGAGTATGCTTGAGCAGCGGGGTGCAGAGGTGGTTGATGACACCCGGCATATCGGCTTTCTTGCCGCGGAACATACTGCGCAATGCCCGTTTCACCAGTTTCTCGGGCGGGATAGAGACCGTCAGATTAACGGCTAACTTGCGCAGGTTGGGTGCCAGACCGAACAACGCAGTATCGACAGCCCCCGGGGTCATCACGGTGATATTCACCCCCTTGGGTTTCAGTTCATACCACAGAGACTTGGAGAAATTATAAATAAATGCCTTGGTCGCATTATAGGTCTGAATACCCGGCATCGCCATCCACGCCGACATAGACGACATATTGAGGATATAGCCTTTCTTGCGGGGCTTGCCGCAGATGGTCTGCGCCTGCTCCTCGGCGGTCAGTTGGCGGGCAATCATATCCTCGCCGAACAGGCGGCACATCTTTGCCACCGTAGTCATGTGCAGGTTGAGCATCAGCGAGATACGGTTCATCGAGGTCTCGCAGTAGGGATTGAAGAAGAACACCCCCGCATCGTTGATGAGGATATCCACCTGCAAGTGGTTGTCGAGGCAGTATTGGTGCAGGTTCTCGGCAGCGTCCGCGAGACTGAGGTCGGCATAGTGCGCAATGGCACGCACGCCATACTGAGCAGACAAGTCAGCCGCTACGCGCTGCAGTTCCTGCTCCTGGTTGCTGACAAGCAACAAATCCGTATGATAATCGCGAGCCAACTGCGTGGCATACTGCAAACCTATGCCACTACTCGCACCGGTAACGAGACTTAACACCGTTTTTACTAATTATGAATTATGAATTAAGAATTATGAGGGCGCGTTTCTTTTATTTCTCTGCCATTGATTTCTTGGCATTGGCTTCGAGGTGGGCAATCTCCTTTTTGAGGCAGGCGGGAATCTGTTCGCCGTCACGCTCTACGCACTCGTGGCATTTCATATCCAGCGTGTACATACGCCCTACACAGTAGTTGGAACGACCGCAACCTGCATGGTAGTGCGGGTTCTCGTGTACGTGCTTGACAAAGTCGGGGTCCTTGATGAGCACGTGCGCGATTTGGAAGAGTTCAAATCCCTCGTCCATAATGGTCTGGCAGTTGTCGCCCGACTGCACACCGCCTACATAGATGAGTTTGGTATCGCCCAGTTCGTCTTTCAGTTCCTGCTGGAAGCGTTTTGCCTGCTCCATGAAGTAGAGTTCCTTGAAAGGCACGGTAGGTATCATCAGTGCCCCACCACCGCAGAGCAACGCGGCTTTGAGCCACCAGAAACTCTTCATCGGCATATAGTGCGCCAGCGTCTTGATAGGCATTGCGCCGCCCAAAATACGCATGGGCGAAGCACTGACCGTACCGCCCGAAAGGACGATACCATGCACTTTGTGCTTGAGAATCTCGCGTGCCACGCGCAAACCTTCTTCCATATCCGTTCCGCGCCAGCAAGCGTCCCACATATTGGTCTTGACCACCACAGCCATATCGTTACCGGCATGCTTCATCACCTCGTCCAGCACCTCGTTCATAAAGCGTACACGGTTCTCGAAACTGCCGCCGTATTGGTCGTGGCGGTGGTTGGTACGACGGCTGATAAACTGCGAAATCAAGTAGGCATGCCCGGCGTGTATCTCTACGCAGTCGAAACCCGCTTCGCGGCAGAAATCGACCGCCTCGCCGAACTTCTTTACCAGACGCTGTATCTCGTCCACACGCAAACGGCGGTGGATGGTAGGCGAATAGAGATTAAAACCGTTGTCGGCACTGACCGGCATACAATGGCAGGTGTAGAAGTGGGTCATATTGCCGCAATGCCCGAGTTGAACACTCGCTTTGGCACCCTCGGCGTGTACGGCATCGGTCAGTTTCTTCAAGCCGGGCAGTGCCTCGTCGCGCACATAGAGTTGCCCGTCGAAAGAGACACCGCTCAAGTCCACGGCACAATATGCCACGGTAGTCATACCCACTCCGCCATGCGCTACGCTGACGTGGTAGTCGTGCAGTTCCTGCGAAGGGGTGTTGTTGTGGCACATATTCTCGAACGCAGCCGAGCGGATAAAACGGTTGCGAAGCGTGATCGGTCCCAATTGAACAGGGGTAAAGAGTTTGGATTCCATGGGGTAAACAATATCTGTGGGTTGTTATATAGGCAGATTGCGAGAATGCCTATAAGGGATGCTCGCAATCTTGAAAACGACTTTCTAATAGATGAAAGGGAATATGCGTTTTAGTTTTTGTCTGTCAAATTGATCGGGGAATTCTTTCTCATACTTGTGATAAATCGAATTGCTGCGTGGAACGAGGTTTGCGCATGTAAACCAAAGGAATACCAAACCGGCAAACGACCATGTCAGTAGAGCAAATCCTGCCCATTCAATAATTTCTCCCAAATAGTTGGCGGAAGTCACGTATTTATACATTCCTTTCTGTGGCAAATAATGATTCGTGTCGCCTGGCTTGCGCAGATTTCGGATTACGTGATCGCTGTGGAGATTGATGCCCATACCTGTGAAGAAGATAATGGTTCCTGCGATAAACTGCCAACTCCTGATCCATTCTGCTGAATAGTAGTTGATGCTTGGAGCCAGTTCAAACAACCAACGGCCCTGTATATAACCGTTGATAAGATTGAATACAATGCTCATGGCCATGATGACTAACGGCATCTTGCTGTTGCCTTTCATCAGCAGTGGAAATACGAAAGAACGCTGGAAATAATGAAGTTCAAAGAAGAGAAAGAACAAAATGTACGGAAGTGTCATCTGTACATCGGATTTTGCCCAAAAGAAAAGCATTACCAGAAATACGGGGCACTCCATGAGGAGCCAGCCTACCTTGTTTGAAATGGCGGGTCCCCATTTCGATGAAATCATTTTTCCGTAGCCGGCATCCACGAAGTAGAGAGCGATCATGACGATCATTCCTACCAATGCCATAATAAAAAGCAAAGTGTTAAATTGTTCCATAAGCGTTCTATTTTCAAGTATTTGACCTGAGTCTGCGACTGTCTCATCGCCCAAGCACTCATAACTAATTCGCAAAGGTACGCATTTTTGTTGGTATTCACAAAAATAAGGATAACTCTCTCTGAACAATCGCCTTCTGTCGGAACCGTAATCCGCAGATAATCTGCATCGGTTGAATGGCATCATGGTACGCTCTTTTGAGTGTTCCTGTCCTCGGTGTTGTCAATTCCGCTGAATTTCATGTAGGCTACGGCAAGACTTGCAGATGTTCTTTCTCGGACTGTTGCTGTTTTTTTAGGGAATATAACTGTTCCCGTGTGGTCTCCGTGAAGAGTCTTTTCTGTCGGCAGGTCCGGTAAACGCTGCCCTGTGCAGAAACATGCTGTTTGTCTTTGGGTAGGTTTGCTTCATCTGTCTGTGTGGTATCGTTCTTGGAAATGTGTTTTGTAGGGGATAAAACAAATAAGGACCGCTCGTCGGAGCGGTCCTTATTTGTTTGTTTGTCAAAATCTCGGTTTGATTTATTCAATCACTGCACCGGCTGCATTGTATCGTACACCGTCGCGGATGATTACCAACTGACCGTTCTCAATCACTTTTACGGCCTTTGCTGCAACTTCTTCTGTGTAGTTGATAGCGGATGGAGTGATGACGTTAATGGTGGATGCACCTCTGCCCATGGTCTCATAGGTTTCGTTATATTTTGTAAGTTCACCTACGACCTCTACATAATCGCCTACGGCTGCAATTGTCTTTCCGTCAACGGGCTTCACTTGATATGCCTCAAATACTTTGCCGCCGTCTTTCGTGTCAGCCATCCATACCGAATAGTTCCCGTAATTGCTCATGTCGCTTGCAGGTGTGCCTGCCAACTCGGTTACATAACCGCGGACAACATATTTCCCGCCTTCGGCAGGTACGTTGTTTCCTGTAGCAGTCTTTGCAATCTCCACTGCTTCGGCGCATGTGATGGCTTTGGCTGCTTTTACGGTAACTTCGCAGGTCGCGGTCAGTTCGCCAGCGGTAGCGGTGATGGTAGCGGTTCCTTCTGCAACGCCTGAAACAACACCGTTGCTGCTTACGGTTGCAACAGCCTCATTTGATGATTTCCATGCAACGGCTGTTGTTGCCTCTGCAGGAGTGAGGGTTGCTGTCAGTTTGGCTGACTTGTATTGCTCCATCTCCAAGGTCTCTTTGTCCAGTGCAATAGCCGTTGCTTCAACTTCGGTTGCTGCTTCTGCATTTACGCCGAACACTACAAAACGTTTGTCCGCTGTCAAGGTGAGAGTGGTCTCTTTGGTGACGCCCTCCAGGGAAAGGCGGAAATAATACTCGTCAAGCATGTCGCCGGAAATGGTAAACGGAGAAGTGTTCGAAATGCCTGCATTGTCAGCCAGAGTCAGCGATGCGGGAATGGTGGTTGCTCCTTCAATCGTAACAGCGGTGGTGGCTGCTCCTTTCCATGCAATGGCATGAATGTGAAGCACTGTCTGGTTTGCGGGAACGGTGATTGTAATGCTTCCTGCTTTTTTTGCCGTTCCTGCCTTCATTCCGTCGAAGGTGTCGCCGCCGATTTTCACTTTGCAGGCTTCTGCATTGTCTTTGGCTCCCAAGGTTACATTACTTGTGTAGGTGGTTTTGAAATCTGCTGCAAACGACATGGTGCATACCATCAGTGCAGCGAAAAAACATGTAAGTTTTCTCATAAGATAGATGATTTTAGGGTTGGTTATTGAGTTATTTTGTTTTGTCATTCTTGCTCATCGTCATAATGTGTCACATTATGCGCTTCTTTGCGGGTAGCCTGGCTCTTTCGGTTGAATCGTCACCTCTGTGCAAGGCTGCTGCCCCTTTTCCTCATCTCGTTTCCGATTGCTGCACAAAATTACTTCTTCTGTCGGACATGTACAAATTAAAACTGCTTTTTGTGTGTTATTTTTTCTTCTCGTGAATGATGCTGTTTTTGCCGTTTCTCTATCTTGCTTGTATATACGGATTTGAGGGAATGAGAGCCTGTTTTCCATGCGGATACGGAAGCCCGCCTTCCTGTTTATGGTTCGGGAATAAGTCGTTCTTGCATAAATTGCTGTTTATATACGGTTGGGGGACAGCCGCTTGTGTCGTTTCAGGGTTCATTGGGTGCCGGACGGAGATTCTTCGACCCCTCGACGGGACCTCATCGACTCCTGACCGGTATCTTCAAGGGACTTCAATAAGAGTGTTGTGCCGGTGAATATCTGTTTTGCGGAAACCTCGGGAAAAACGTATCCCTTTTTTGAAAGCAGGCATGGAAGTCTCCGCATGCAGTCTCATGGCTGTTGGAGGAAACGGATTTTGGATAATAATGGATTTCTGATTTGTGCGTCCGCAAATTTTCCGCTAACTTTGCAAGGTTTTATGTATAACGGAACAAAGGTCTTATTTTGAAATGAAGCGCTTGTATATTTTGTTGATGGGTCTCTTTCTCGGCTTGACGGTGAATGCCCAGAATATAGAGGGACGGTTGTTGGTACTCAATCAGAAGCATGCCACGCTGGTGGCGCCGTTCACGGAACAGAAGGTGATGCCCCGTCTCAAAAAAGAGATAAAGAAAGAGGGTACGCTCTATTTCGAACATCCCGATGCGTTGTCTATGCTGTACACCACGCCCGACGGCGATCGTACACTCATCAGGGACGGACGGTTTATGGTTCGTCGGGCAGGCAAGGTGCAGAAGTTCGCCATGAAGAACGAAGATTCGCCCATGTATCTCTTGCGCAATATCCTTCTCTGCAGTTTCTGTGGTGATGTGAAGCAGATTGCTTCCGACTGTAAGGCTACGCTCGATAGCAAGGAGAGTTCCACACGCTTTGTGTTTACGATCACTAAAAAAGTAACTCCTAAAACGGGTGTGTGCAGCATTCAACTCATTTATGATAAAATCACGGGGGCTATTATTTCATTGCGCTTGGAGGAAGTCAATGGCAACTATACGCTCTACGAAACCAGGGATGTTGTGCAAGGGCAGGTGATTCCTGAGGCTGTTTGGACAATGGAGTGAGAAACATGGCAACTTCGCTCGCAAAGCATACAAATGGATTGCAACGTGCATTGCCTTACCTTGCGGTTCTCACGGCAATGCTCTTTTGGGGGGCGTCAGGCATCGCTACGAAGACGGCTCTCCTGACACTTCGGCCCTTCACGCTCGTCACATGCCGTTTCCTGTTGGCGGTGGTGCTGATGTTGTTGGTCGGATTGCTTGCAAAGCAGTTGCAGAGGCCCGATCGTAAAGATTTGCCCCTCTTCCTGCTGGCGGGCTTTGTACAACCGGTTTGCTACTATATCTTCGAAACTTATGGCATAAAGTTGCTTTCTTCGCCGACCGTTGCAGAAGTTTTGCTTTCCACGAGTCCGTTGTTCGCTCCTTTGTTTGCCTGTGTCTTGATTCATGAAAGGGTGACGCTCTGGAATATCTGCGGCATAGCGGTATCTGCGATAGGCGTACTATTGATGCTGCTTGCAGGGGGGGGCGACTTTTCCGTCGGTTCTCCGTGGGGTGTTCTTTTGGCTTTCCTGGCGGTCTTTGCTGCGGTTTCCTATACGGTTCTTCTTCGCAGGATGCCTGCAAAATACAATAGCCTGAGTATTGTCTTCTATGTGCAGTTGTCGTCTCTGCTGTTCTTTGTCCCTCTGTTCTGCTTGGTTGACCTGCCGCATCTGACACTCTCCTGCTTTACGTGGTCTGCTGTGGGCGCGGTTTCTTATCTGGCTGTCTGTTCTTCGGTGATAGCCTTCATATTGTTCTGCTATACGGTTCGCCGCATCGGGGTTACGCGTGCCAATGCTTTCAATAACATCCGGCCGGTGTTCACGGCTCTTTTCATGTTCTTCTTTTTCGGGGAACGCCTTCCTTGGGCGAATGTCTTGGGGATAGGGTTGGTTATTGCCGGTTTGTTTGTGTGCCAGTATGAAAAGAATAACCATGAATAATATATATGAAAACTTGTTTGGCTCTGCCGGACGTACAACTTTGCTGCTTATGAAAATCAGAATCTTTACATTGCTCCTGGGACTTGCAACCGTCTGCACTGCTGCCATGGCGCAGCCTCCTAAACGCGAAATGCGGGCTGCATGGATCGCTACGGTGGCAAATATCGATTGGCCCTCGAAAGATGCTGTCGGACACACCTCCTTGCAACAGGAAGAACTTGTCGCTATGTTGGATAAGTTGGAAGCGCTTCATTTCAATGCGGTGGTTTTCCAGGTGCGGCCCACTGCCGATGCTCTCTATGAATCAGACTTGGAACCTTGGTCCAATTGGTTGACTGGAAAACAGGGACAGGACAACGATGTTCACTACGATCCGCTTGCTTTCCTTGTGGAAGAAGCGCATAAACGATGCTTGGATGTGCATGTGTGGTTGAACCCCTATCGTGTCACCAATGGTTTCAGTATCTCGGAATTGGCTGACACGCATATCTTCCGCCGGCACCCCGAATGGTTCGTGGAGTATGGAAAGAAATGGTATTTCGATCCTGCTCTCCCGCAAACGAGAGATTGGCTGAATACCGTTGTGGCGGACATCGTAACCCGCTACGACGTGGACGCCATACACTTTGATGACTATTTTTATCCCTACAGAGTCAAAGGGGAAGAGTTCCCCGATAACGGGAGTTTTCGCAATCACTCTCGCGGCTTCACCGGCAAGGATGATTGGCGGCGCGATAATGTCAATCTGGTGATCGAACAACTGCAGCATACCATCAAATCTGTCAAACCGTGGGTGGAATTCGGTATATCCCCGTTCGGCGTTTGGCGCAATGAGTCTTCCGACTCCATTCGTGGTAGCAAAACGCAGGCCGGGGTACAGAACTACGACGACCTCTATGCCGACATTCTCTTGTGGCTGGAACGGGGGTGGATTGATTATGTTACGCCGCAGTTGTATTGGGAGATAGGAAAGAAGGTTGCCGACTATGAAGTGCTTGCGCACTGGTGGGTGGAAAACAGTTATGGAAAGAATTTGTATGTAGGGCACTATGTCAGCCAATTGGGCAACAGGAAGGCGGCGGAGGCTTGGCGAAAACCTAACGAGATATGCAGACAACTGAATCTGAACCGCACCATGCCTGAAATCGACGGCTCCGTGTTCTTCTCCATGCAGGGACTTTTGCAGAACCGTCAGGGAATATGCGATAGTCTGCAGAATAATTTCTACCGGTACTATGCTTTGCCGCCTGTCAATCGCAACTTGCGCGGAGATGTCGCGCTCTCTCCCTCCAACCTCCGCAGGGAGGATTCTCTGCTTGTATGGGACGGGGTTGAGGCGCAAGGTGGCAAATCGGTTGCCTGCTATGTGGTCTATGCTTTCCCCTCGCAGAGCAGTGTGGATTTCGGTAATCCTGCCTACATAAAGGCAGTGACCTCTGATTGCCATGCCGTGATTGACTCGGATATGGAAGCAATCTATTGTGTTACTGCTGTCAACCGCTATAAACAGGAAAGTCTCCCGTGTATCTTGGTCAACTGAACATATTGGACTATAAGAATATCCGGCAGGCGGAACTGACCTTCGACCGGAAACTCAATTGCCTCATCGGAATGAACGGAATGGGAAAGACCAACGTCATTGATGCTATCTATTACCTTTCGTTCTGCAAATCTGCATTCAATAACGTGGATTCCTGCAACATCAGGCACGAAGCCTCGTTCTCCATGTTGCAGGGTGTCTATCGGGAAATGCCGACGCCCGATGGGGTGGAGCAGATCGCTTGTGGTATCAAACGGGGCGTAAAGAAGCAATTCCGCAGGGGGAAAAAAGAGTACAAACGCTTGGTGGACCATATCGGTCTGCTGCCGCTTGTGCTGGTCTCTCCTCACGACAAAAATCTGATTGACGAAGGAAGTGACGAACGCCGGCGCTTCATGGATAGTGTCATATCTCAATGTGATAAGGTCTATTTGCAGCATGTGTTGGATTATAACGCCCTTTTGAAGCAACGCAACACCCTCCTCAAGCAGATTGCCGGGCAGGGGGAGTGTTGGCGTAGTGCGTTGAACGGGCAATCCGATGTGCTGGATGTGCTGGAGATGCAACTGACAAGGCATGCCGGTTATATCTTTTCGGGACGGGAATCCTTTATCGCGGAGTTCGTCCCGTTGTTTCAGGAACTCCATTCCTACATTACGGAGGATAAGGAACCGGTCGCTTTGAACTATCGTTCGCAATTGCAGGAACGCGATCTGATGCAGGCCTACAGGCTTACTCGGGAGAGAGATGTCATGCTCGGGTGGTCTTCGCAAGGAATCCACAAGGACGATTTGGAAATGTTCTTGGGGGATTGGGCGATTCACAATGTGGGGAGCGAGGGACAAAAGAAAACCTATATAATGGCTGTCCGCCTTGCACAGGCGGAATATCTGGCACACCATGCGGGCACGCAGGGGGGAGGGCAACCCGTGAAGCCTATTCTGCTCTTGGACGATATATTCGATAAGTTGGACGGAAAGCGGGTGGAACGTATTATCAGTTTGGTCGGGGCGGAACGTTTCGGGCAGATTTTCTTTACGGATACCAACAGGGAACATCTTCTCGATTTGCTGCGCCCGTTGCGGGAAGAATGTGCGGTCTTCTTTGTGGAGAACGGTGAAATAACTCCTCAGGAACTGTAGTGCCGTCGTGCCTGTGGGGGAAAAGAATGAATAACGAAAGCATAAGCAACCATATAGATACAATGAATGAGTTTTTAGAGACGGAAGAAAAGATAGTCACTCTCTTGCGCACGGTCTTCGATCCCGAGATTCCTGTCAATGTGTACGACCTCGGACTGATCTACAAAGTGGACTTGCAGGATGACGGAGTGCTGAATATCGACATGACACTGACGGCTCCTTCTTGTCCTGCCGCAGATTTTCTGATGGAAGATATACGTCAGAAGATGCTCTCGATTGACGAAGTAAAAGACGTGAACATCAATTTGGTTTTCGAACCGGCATGGAGCAAGGACATGATGTCGGAGGAAGCCAAACTGGAATTGAATATGCTGTAAATTTGCTTACCGGCCGATGCCAAATTGTCATAAACCGATCATTCCGACTCCGTGATATATTTTTTGTCTGATTCTCATATTGGTTCCCGTGCCTTGGACGACATTCGTGGGCATGAGGATAAGTGCCGGCGGATGCTTGCTGATTTGGGTCGCGATGCGACTGCGATCTATCTGTTGGGCGATATCTTCGACTTCCGCTTCGAATACTTTTGGCATACAGGGGAACCGTATCAGGGTTATCTGGATACGCTTAAGAGCCTGACAGCGCAAGGTGTACAGGTTCACTATTTTACGGGAAACCACGATCTGTGGCTTTTTGGCAAATTGGAGAAAGAAACCGGTGTCATTGTCCACAAGCATCCGTTGGAAACAGTCATTGCGGGGAAGAAGTGCTATTTGGCTCATGGTGACGGCATCGGGCCGGCCGACCTTATGCAGCATTACCCCAAGGAGGTGCAACGGAAAATACGTCGGTTCATGCGTCTGCGCAGGGTGTTCCATAATCGGTTTTGTCAGTTCCTGTTCAGACTGCTTCTTCCTGCGCTCGGCAACGGGTTCGGCTACGAATGGGCACGAAAGAGCAGACTCAAGGAATTGGCTCATCCTGTGGGTTATAAGGGGGAAAATCAGGAAGAATTGGTCCTTTTCGCGAAAGAGGAAGAACAAAAACGACATTTCGATTACTATATATTCGGACATCGCCATATCGAGTTGGACCTGCAATTGGCAACTTCTGCCCGCGTGGTTGTGCTGGGAGATACATTCAAACAATGGACCTATGCGCAAATGACGGATGATGGCGAACTGACATTGAAGAACTATGAATAACAGAGACGAACAATTAAAAGCGTTTGATCGGCTGCTCTCCGTGATGCAGGAATTGCGTGAAAAGTGTCCGTGGGACAGAAAACAGACCTTTGAATCGCTCAGGCAGAACACCATAGAGGAGACCTATGAATTGGCGTCCGCCATTATCAAACGGGATATGCCAGACATTTGCAAGGAATTGGGCGATGTGCTGCTGCATGTCGTCTTCTATGCACAGATAGGTAGTGAGACCGGCGACTTCGACATAGGCGATGTTTGCAACCAACTCTGCGACAAACTGATATTTCGCCATCCCCACATCTACGGCGAAGTGAAAGCGGATACCGAAGAGGATGTGAAACAGAATTGGGAGGATATCAAGTTGCGGGAGAAAGGTGGCAACAAGTCCGTCTTGGGCGGAGTACCGGATAGTCTTCCTTCTCTCGTTAAGGCCTACCGCATTCAAGATAAGGCAAGGAACGCCGGATTCGATTGGGAAGAACGCAGTCAGGTATGGGACAAGGTAAAAGAAGAAATCGGCGAATTTGAACGGGCGGCGGAAACGGGTGAAGCAACGGATATGGAAGCAGAGTTCGGTGATGTCCTGTTCAGTCTTGTGAATGCGGCACGGCTGTACCACATCAAACCCGATAATGCCTTGGAACGTACCAACTTGAAGTTCATACGGCGCTTCAATTATTTGGAACAGAAGACAAAAGAACAAGGCAAATCACTCCACGATATGACACTCGCGGAAATGGATGTCCTCTGGAACGAGGCTAAGAAATTGGGTTTGTAGGTCTTGTGCCCCTATGCAAATGCTTCCACATCGGAGGCATCGATGGAATCTCCCGACAGAATAATAAGCCGTTCCACCACGTTCCGCAACTCCCGTATATTGCCGTGCCAGGTTTTTGCTTCAAGGGCTTGTATGGCTTCGGGGGTGAATGTTTTGCGTGCCCATCCTTGTTCGGAGCAGATTTGTCCTGTGAAGTAGTCCACTAAGAGCGGAATATCTTCTTTGCGCTCGTCCAGTGTCGGTACGTGAATAGGTATGACGTTGAGCCTGTGGAAAAGGTCTTCTCGGAAATTACCCTTGGCAATCTCTTCTTGTAGATTCTTGTTGGTGGCAGAGAGTATTCGGACATTCACTTTGATTGACTTGTCCGAACCCACGCGGCAGATCTCGTTTTCTTGCAGGGCTCGGAGCACTTTTGTCTGAGCGGCAAGACTCATGTCTCCTATCTCGTCCAGAAAGAGCGTCCCTCCGTCTGCTTGTTCAAACTTGCCGATACGCTGTTTGATGGCTGAGGTAAATGCGCCTTTCTCGTGTCCGAAGAGTTCGCTCTCTATCAGTTCCGATGGTATGGCTGCGCAATTGACTTCAATAAGTGGCTGATGGCTTCTGTTGCTCTGGGCATGAATAAGCCGTGCGACCACTTCCTTGCCTGTTCCGTTGGCTCCCGTAATCAATACGCGTGCCTCTGTGGGAGCCACCTTGGAAATCATCTCACGCACGTGTTCGATGCTCGGACTGTTGCCCACCATCTGATATTTCGAAGAGACCTTGCGTTTCAATACTTTGGTCTCTTGCACCAATGACTTCTTGTCCAAGGCGTTTTTGGTCGTTATGAGCAGACGATTTAGGTCAATGGGTTTCTCTATGAAATCGAAAGCCCCTCCCTTGATGCATTCCACCGCCGTTTCTATGTTCCCGTGCCCCGATATCATGACGATCGGTGCCTCCACTTCTGCATTGTGCAAGGCTTCCAGCACTTCCAGTCCGTCCATCTCGGGCATCTTGATGTCGGAAAAGATGAGGTCATACTGAGTCGCAAGAGCCATTTGTACTCCTGTCTTCCCGTTCTCGGCAAGATCAACCTTATATTCTTCGAATTCAAGAATATCTTTCAACGTATTGCGTATGCTGCGCTCATCGTCGATGATCAATATTCGTGTCATGTCTTTATGATTTCTTTCCGCCATCTTGTTGCAAGAATTGTGCCACCCGAATTTCGAAGAATAGAGGAGGACGTGAAATGTTTATGGAACTTCCCAAGTTTTCTTATGTGATTTGCAAAATTACTATTTCCTGTAAACATTTGCAAGAGCTGCTTGCATTATAATGTAAATAACTGCCGGAAAACTGTTGATATAACCCCTGTCGTCTGCGTATTTTCTTTTCTTTTTGCTTCATGGGAGGAATAAAGTGGGCGTGTAGTCGCCGGCATACATGTGGTTTCAAGGCTTGAATAAGTTGTTCTGACCATTTTTTCAGCATAAATAATACATTTGCAGTTTTGCACGGCAGGAAGAAAGATAGTACCTTTGTGCCGTGAAAAACCTTGTTTTTGCCCGTTTATGATGACGAAAATATATTATTTCTTGGAGAAGCATAGGATATTGTTGTACATTTTGCTATTTGGTACTTCCCTGCTTTTCATCTGTTTTGGCGCTCGTATATCTTTCGAAGAAAACATTGCCAGACTTCTTCCTCAGTCTGAGAACCTGAATGTGGATATAGCCTTCCAGGATATCCGTGTCAAGGATTTGGTCTTTGTGCAGGTGACGGGTGACGACCGGTGCTCTTCCGGCGATTTGGCAGCAGCGATGGATATGTTCATGGGTGAGTTGGAAGAATCGGCTGCTGAGGAAGATTTGTTGCATGGCACGATCTATACGTTGGATCCTGCGGAATGGATGGATGTTGCCTACTATCTGACGCAGGTGTTCCCCTGTTATTTGGATTTTACGGATGCTGCGATGGATAGTCTCTGTCAGGAGCAGCATATACGCAAACAAATAGCCGGATACAACGATCTTCTTGATACGGAAACGGGAGCAATGTTATACGATTTTCTGGCAATGGATCCTCTGGGTATTCACAACCTGTTTGTCGGTAATGAAGAAGAAAACGGACTTTCTTCCGGAGGATTCCGGTTGGTGGACAACCATCTCTTTTGCTCCGATACAACGGTCTGCATAGGTTTTCTTTCGCCCAATATCAGTTCTTCCGATTCCGGAACGTCAAAGCATTTGCTGCGCCGCATCAAGAAAGCCGCCGCACATGTGGCGGAAGAGTTCGGTGGGGTGGAGGTCCTGTACCATGGGACGGTGGTGCAGTCTGCCAACAATTCCATACGTATTCTGAAAGATTTGTTCACTACCATAGGAGTCTCTTTGTTGCTGATTCTCATATTGCTGGCTGTTTGCTTGAAAGATCCCAAATCTATGCTGCTTCTGTTGTTGCCTGTTGTTTATGGTACATTCATGGCATTGGCATGCATCTATTGGGGAAAGGGAGTCATCTCGCTGATGTCTGTTAGCATTGGGGCTATCGTATTGGGTGTGGCGCTCAGTTACAGCCTGCATGTGATGATTCATTTCAAATACACTGGCAGCAGGGAACGGGTGGTTAGAGAACAGGCAATGCCCGTTCTGTTAGGCTCTCTGACAACGGTTGGGGCATTTGCAGGATTGCTCTTCACTCAGTCTTCGCTGTTGCAGGATTTTGGTTGGTTCGCGGCTGTCAGTGTGGTGGGAACAACTGTCGCAAGTCTGCTCTTCATGCCTCATTTCTTCCCCGGACGGAATATACGGAACGAACGTGCCTTCGGCTTTATGGAGAGGATAAATGCCTATCCGATCGACAGGAATAGGTACGTGCAGGTTGCTTTGCTGTGTTTTGTCCTGCTTACCGTTTGTTTTTCCGGTAAATATACGTTCGACCCCAATCTGAGGCATATCAACTATACTGCCCCCGAAGTGCTCCGTTCGCAGCAGTTGTGGGCGGAAAAAAACAACGGTGGCATGGCGCAGCAGTATTATGCTTCTGTGGCAACCGATCTCAATACGGCACTTGTGCAACTCGGAATGATGGAGCAAAAGTGCGATAGTTTGCAAAAGGCAGGGCTTGTTGGTTCTTGTCGGAAAACTTCCATACTGTTTCCTTCCATCGAGACACAGGAACAACGCATTGCGCATTGGAACTCCTATTTCACGAAGGAAAAGCAGGCGCAAGTCTTGCAGAACATCAGAACGGCTTGCCGTGAAGAAGGCGTGGACGAAGATATGTATATGCCTTTTGCGGAGATGATGGGTGCGGACTGTTCGCCTTCCCTCATTCTGGAAGAAAATGTCATACCTGCACAGATGGCTTCCGTTCTTGCAGAGCAGGTGGGCGGCTATTGGCTGGTCTATATGCCCTTGAAAATGCCGCAGGAGAATTTGCTTGCCGCCAACGATGCTATGGATGCCGTTGAGGGGTGTATGGTGCTCGACCCTTACTATTATTCAACCGGCTTGGTCGAACTCATTCATGCCGATTTCAATAAGATTCTGTTGATTTCGTCCGTCTTTGTTCTTGTCGTCCTCTTGCTCAGTTTCCGGCGTGTCTTGCTTGCGTTGATAGCCTTCCTGCCGATGTTCCTGAGTTGGTATGTCGTGTTGGGAAGTATGGCTCTCACGCACCAGGCGTTTAATATCATCAACATCATTGTGTCGTCATTCGTTTTCGGTATAGGTGTGGATTACTCTATTTTTATCATGGATGGGCTGTTGGCTGCGGCACGTGGTGAAGACACCAGACGGCTGAGTTACCATAAAACGGCTATCACCATGTCTGCCACGATATTGATTGTATGCATGGCTTCGCTCTTGTTTGCGGTTCATCCCGCAATACACAGCATCGGTTTTGCCTCGGTGGTCGGTATGATTACGACGATGATGCTTTCTTATGTCTTGCAACCGTGGTTGTTCAGACTCGCAATCAGGAGTAGGCGGATTCGCAGGTCTTGGGGAATAAAGGAAACAGCAGACGGACGTTAGTTCGCCTGTTGTCTTTTTTGTGCTTGCAAATAGGGAGACGTTCCCGTATTTCTGACAGAAGAAATGCGTATTCCGTGTATCTGCTTTTTGTGCGGTTGTATAGGGGTGTAAAAGATGTTCTTTGCTTGTGGACTGGCAGTCACTTTGTTTCAGCCGGTCTCATCGACCCCTGAAGCACCCCTCGACGGGAGTTTGAAAACAGAGTAAAGCAATCCATAGAACGTCTCGAGCAACTAGAACGTCTATCTTGCTCCTCCCGCAGAGGAGGAAAATTTCTTTTGTGACCTTGATTACAGAAATGGTTACCTTGATTACATGTTTACGCTGCAGGCACTTGTTGCGGTTGCTTGTTTTTTGTTACCTTTGCACCATAATCATTTGTTGATGGAATAGAGAATAAATGAGACATTTCTTAACCCTTTCTTGTTTGCTTGCTGCCGTGGTTATGGTACATGCTGCGGAAATGGAAGATTACGCCTTCTCCAATTCTGTCCCCGAGGTGGTGGTTACGGGCGTGCGCAGTCAGACCGATGTGCGCCATCTCTCGCAGACAGTCTCCGTTATCAACCGCACCGGCATTGCGCAGACGCTGCAACCCTCGTTGCTGCCAATCCTTACCGCTCAGGTGCTCGGCGATGGCGCTCTTCGACACCACGCGGTTGCGGTTGCCGAGGAAGAAATGCAGCAGGTCGTACTCCGACTTGGTGAGCGACAGCGGCTGCCCGTTGGCAAGGACGCCGTGCGTCAGCAGGTCGATACTGAGGTCATCGGTGGTGAGGCGGTTGCTCGCGCCGAACTCCCTGCGGCGGATGATGGCATAGATACGCATGCTCAGTTCGGGCAGATGGAAAGGCTTTGCCAGATAGTCGTCCGCACCAATCTCCAGTCCGCGCATCTTGTCGTCCAAGGCGCCTTTGGCGGAGACGATAATCACACCAGCAGGGTTGCCCCGCTGACGGATGTCAGCGAGGATATCCAAGCCGTTGCCGCCCGGCAGCATGAGGTCGAGTACCACGCAGTCGTAGTTGTAGAGCGACACTTTCTGCCGCGCCTCGGCGTAGGTGAACGCCTGCTCGCAGAGGTAGTTCTCCGCCCGTATATACGCCGCGATGCTGTCCGACAACTCCCGCTCGTCTTCTATAATCAGCAGTTTCATATCCCTGTCTCTTGTTAAGAATCTATTTTTTTTCCATTAATACCCGTTAATAAGAATTGCTGAAATTACTCAATGGAATGAGTTGTTTCAATCACCAGCGCAAAGAAACGCATTTTTAAGCAAATATATAAGAGGTATTAATGAATTTCGTAGTATAGAAAGTCGCACCGTTTGGATGTTTATTGCCTGTTTGCATTTTTCTTTGCTGCCGCATTCAGGGCGCGGATAGTCTCCATATAGTCCTCCTCGGCGGGAGAAAGGGTGCGCTGCTTGTATTTCTTGTATTCGTTCTCGGCATACTCCTTTGCAGCCTCGAAGGTGATTTTGCCTTTACCCTCCAATACAGGGCGGTCGTTGGCACGTATCAGGTTGTCCAGCAGGTTGAGGTAGTCTTTCATATACATACGCTTGTGGAGTTTGGCTTGCATCTCGGCGAAGTCGAAAAATCCGGAGACAAGACTCTTCATAGCGTCCAATTCCTCGGGCTCCATATAGTTCTTTGCCACCGACACTTCGGCTTTTACCGGCTGCCGTCCCTTGAACGTGCGCAAACCCATAAACGGTTCGTTGGCATTGGCACGCTCCCGAATCAACTCGCCCGCCGTATGTTCGTGAATGGCAAAATGGAACTTGTTTTGGTAGGCGGCAAAGAACAGTTTGCTCTCTTCGGCAGTCTTGTCGTAGTCGTAACTGGTGGCATAGAGGTCAAGCACTTGGCGGTAGATAAGCCGCTCATCGGTGCGGATGTCGCGTATGCGGTCGAGCAACTCGCGCCAGTAGTTGCCGCCCGCATTGCCTTTGAGCCGCTCATCGTCTATGGTAAACCCCTTGACAATATACTCGTGTATGCGTTGCGTTGCCCATTGGCGGAACTGCACGCCCTGTTGCGAGTGAACTCTATAACCCACGGAGATGATAACATCCAAATTAAAATAGTTGGTGTCGTATTGTTTCCCGTCAGCGGCAGTTGTTCGGAAATTCCGAACAACTGATGCTCTGTCTAATTCCCCCTCTTGAAAGATATTGCGGATATGTTCACTAATAGTCGATTTCGCTTTGCAAAACAGACTTGCTATTTGGTCTTGCGTCAGCCATACGGTTTCATCTTGCAGCAATA
>JBNMIS010000004.1:0-50665 GCA_050873385.1 Bacteroidales bacterium
TAGGCAAGTTGTCGGTAGGCTTCCATTGCGGCGTGTATCTATATGACAATATCAAGAACTTGGAACCCTATGCCGATGTGGCAAACAATAAAGGAAAACCACTGAAGCGTGGCGTGTTCTATTCCTATGATATAAAAAATGCCGGCGTGAAACAAGACGGGTGGTTATATACGCGTATTATGCTGAAATACCGGTGTACAAAGCATTTGTTTGTACAAGCAGGCATGAAAGCTCATCTGACCAAAGTGGAGTTTATAGATGCAGGAATGGGCATCGCCTTTTGAAAAAGGAGCAACAGGCAAATGACAGGCGAATCTCTTTTTGTCAAGCAAAAAGAAGACAGTCTTCAACAAGACGAAGTTCTTCCAAGGTGATTCCTTTTTGCTGAAGAAGGCTGGCATCTTTGCGGAAAGCAGCAAGAAAATCCCGCCTGCTACCATATTCGGAGATACTCCGACGATAGTACCGGAATGCATCTTTCCGCTGTTTACTAACCAAAAGACAATGGGCATAGTTGAGAAAGTCGTTGCCATTGGCATCGCCGCTTTGCGCTATTTGTTCAAAATACCGTTTTGCAACATCCGACTTGTCAAGCAAGAAAGCACACCAAGCAAGTCCCCGCTGGTGATTGATTTCCTCAGGAGCAAGTATATCCAACTTGAAGAACAATTGCAATGCTTCTTCATATTCTTCCATTGCCAACAGACATTGTGCCTTCAGAAGAATGTATTTAGTCTTATCGGGTTCAAGAGAACTCAACTTGTCATAGAGGGAAACAGCCTTTGCGTATTCGGTCTGCTTTATTCTACAGGTGGCAAGATGTTGCAGCGTCCATACATCATCATCTTGCAGAGTCATCACTTTCTCAAACAACCCCGCTGCTTCTCCGTAGCGTTCCTGCTTTTGGAGTGCGTAGCCAAGTTTCTGCCAGAGGTGCAATGAAACCGGCAGGGTAGGGAGAGAGAAGATGTATTCTGCTTCCGAAAACAACCGAAGATCAAGGCAATAGTCTCCTATTTCGCCCCAATAGTCCTCCAAACAAGAGGTCAGATACGGCGTTCTGCATACATCAGAAACGGTAAGCATCTCGTTGTCGTAGCCCCAAGGATTATGGCAGAAGAAGCGAAAGAGGTTGCGGATGTACAATGTAAGGCTATTCGCAGAAGATGACGCATCCTTTTGTATTTCTTCAAGATCTTCATCGGACATCTCCATCAGTTCTTTCGGAAGCATTTGTTCTGCAAACTGTCCTGCGGTTTTCCCGATAGCAAGGCATGTAGCATATTGGTCGATTGAGCAGGCTTCTGCGTTTGCAAAGATGATTTTGAGAAGCATTTTGCCCATAGGTGACAGGAAATCGATTCCAAGATCTTTGTTCCCTGTGCCGAAAGGCAGGAACCAATTGGTGATTTCCGTCCGGAAGAAAGGTTCTTTGAGCAGCATCCGTGTGCTACTGTAGTTGATATCGGCTCCTGTCCGTTGCAAACGAATAATTGCTTCGGAGTGCTTGCTGACCACTTTGTTGATGGCTTCGCCCCATTCCGGATTGCCTTCTTCCATATCATGGAGACTAATGACAATCTGCTTTGTATCCGCCGAGATATTCTTCTGCTGCGAGAGAATATCCTTCTGCAGGTTGTTCATCGCTTTGTCGACCTGTTCCGTGAGGGTCGTACTGAGCAACCGGAGACAGATACGGTACACCAACTCTTTCTTTTTAGGGTCGGATACCAGCAACTTCCACCGGTTTTCTACCTGCGGAAAGAAACACAAGCGTTCCTTGTATTTGTGCAAACAAAGGACACAACCCGTAAGTGCAATTTCCGTGAGCCCCTGTTTATCGAGCGAAGCACTATCCATCAAGAGAAGCAAGAGAGATTCCGAAAAATCACTCAAGATATTCATTGTGAGTGCCGAGAGTGCCATCTGCAGGGAGACATGGTCATTTTTTGGCAGCAATGAATTCCATTCATCAGTGAGTGCAACCGCATCGTGCGTGAGGAGGAAATGATAGAAAGCGTCTTTTGCTCCGCTGCAATAACCGGTATGTTTCTCCTGCCAATGTGACAACAAGGGACGACGTGCAGACGAGTTTTGGTTGTCGGCAAGCACAAGGTCGTCCAACAATCTATAGGCTTCCGCTATCAATTGATTGATAATAACTGTACGATCGGGATCATCTCCGCCTGACAGGAAGTAACCGGTCAGGTAATGGTAGTTGTTTTCGATGCTTTGCAATCTATCAGAAAGGCTACTGTCCGTTTGCCTTGCCACAGGGGTGCGCAGCAAATGCAGTGCCCGATAGAGCAGTTTCTTATTGAGGGCTTTCTCTATATTTTGGTATGACTCGTTCATAGATTACCCAAGACGGCTAATATGAACCAATTCGTCGAAGTTCAGCACCTTTATTTTACGTCCATCCATACTGATAACACCTTCGTTGGCAAAGGCTGTCAACGTACGTATGGCGTTACTTGTGGTCATATTTGACAAGTTTGCCAAATCATCACGAGACATATACATGCTAATGGTTGCCCCGTCTTCATCCAGCCCATAGTTCTTCTCCAGATAGAGCAATGCTTCGGCGAGACGTCCCCGAATATGTTTCTGGGTCAGATTCACGGAGCGTGTGTCGCTAGTACCAAGATCTTTTGCCATCTCTATCATGAACAGATAGCAGAAACGGCTATTCTCCTGAATGACCTTCATAAATGCTTCTTTCTCGACCAAATAGACGTCAGACACTTCACATGCGCTAACGCTTGTATTATAACATTCGCCGGCAATCATGGCTCTATAACCAAAGAAATCGTACGGTTTGAGCATTCTAATGATTTGGTTGCGGTTGCTTACCCCCTCTTTGAAGACACGGACTTTTCCGCTTACCAGCATCATCATGTGGGTAGGTACATCTCCTTCGTGGTGGATAATTTCATTTTTGCGGAATGTATAGATATGGCTATGCTCATCAACAAATGCTTTTTCCTCATCGGTCAGTGCATGCCATACCGGATTCAGTTCCCAGAGTTTTTCCTCCTCTTTTGTTTGTCTTTTTGCCATTGTGCGTTAGTCAAACCATTACAAATAGTCCGCAAAAATAACTTTTTTTCTTGAGTATAACAAATTCCCTCACAGAGGTGTCTTCATTTCCGCCAAATCATCCCACCAATATTGTCAGAAAATCCATTTTGCAGGAAGAACAGCGAAGCCCTTTTACAACTGGGGACCCTGATCATCGTCCATGCTATTATTGATACTGCTTGCAATAGTTTGGTAGGTCGGCAGAGGGTCACTACCGAGTGAAGCACTATCGTTGGGGTTGTCGGCAACAGCCATCCCTTCGTTCGGATTGAGGAAACGGGCATGCGACTTGTCGAAACGGAGTGTAACCGTATCGGTGGCACCATTACGGTGCTTAGCCACAATGATTTCCGCCATACCCTCCATGTGAGGATCGTAGTTTTCGTTGCCTTGCTTGAAATAGTAGTCGGGTCGGTGGATGAAGCAGACCATATCGGCATCCTGCTCAATGGCACCCGACTCACGCAAGTCGCTCAACTGCGGTCGTTTCCCGTCAATGCCGACACGACCTTCCACACCACGATTCAACTGAGAAAGCGCAATAATAGGTATGTCCAATTCCTTGGCAAGTCCTTTCAGGTTACGGGAGATGGTACTTACTTCCTGTTCGCGGCTTCCGAAATTCATGCCGGAGGCGTTCATCAACTGCAAGTAGTCGATAATGATACATTGCACCTTTTGTTCATGCACCAACTTACGCGCCTTGCTTCTCAGTTCAAAGACCGATAGCGACGGTGTATCGTCCACATAGATAGGCGCTCCCATGAGTTCGGTGACACGTGTTTCGAGTTGATTCCATTCGCTTGGAGTCAGTTTTCCGTTCTTTATTTTCTCACCTTCAATCTCGCATACGTTCATGATGAGACGATTGACCAACTGGACATTGGACATTTCCAACGAGAAGAGCGCAACCGGTGCATGAAACTGTACAGCCATGTTCTTAGCCATACTAAGCACAAATGCCGTTTTACCCATAGCCGGTCGTGCCGCAATGATGATAAGGTCGGATTTCTGCCAACCGGATGTTATCTTATCCAATTTGGTGAAACCACTCGGAATACCCGACATGTTATTATCGTTTTTGCTTGCTTTTTTCATGCGGTCGAAAGCCTCCTTAATGACAGGATCGATCTGCACGACATCACGTTTCATAGAACGCTGGCTGATTTCAAAGATACCGCTTTCCGCTCTCTGCATGAGATCTTCAATATCCTCGCTTTCGTCGTAAGACTTCTCTATGATTTGCGAAGCCATGGCAATCAAGTCGCGCGCCAAAGCCTTTTGTGCAACAATTTGCGCGTGGTACTTAAGATGGGCAGTACTAGCCACCTGGTTCGTCAGTTTGGAGATATAAACGACTCCCCCCGCCTCTTCCAGGTTGCCATCGCGTTTCAACTGTTCCACCACAGAAAGCATATCAATAGGATTCTCTTTTGCGGCAAGGTTTCTCATAGCAAGATAAATCTTGCCGTTTGCCGGTTTATAGAAACTTTCCGGTGCAAGCAAATCCGCCACGACCGCATACGCTTCTTTCTCGAGCATCAATGCCCCCAAGACAGACTCTTCCAATTCAGGTGCCTGTGGAGGTAGTTTTCCTGCTTCATTCGGTCCGACGACCACAATCGGTTGTTTACTCTGTTTTCCGCGCGTTGTGCGCCCTGCATTGGAACTTATAGCCATAGTATAACAAGAATAGAAAAAAACAGTTTGCCCGACTGAGTGGCAAACTTGCGAGTGCAAAGGTAGGAAGATTCTGACAAATATGCAAGCGAGAAGGGCAGTTACAAGTTATATTTCCGGAGATGTGTTTTGCCAGTTCCGTCGAGACCGGCTTCAGGTCCCGACGAGGGGTCGTATGTCTCAGGTTGGACGTCTGCAGTTCTGCCGTGCGGAAGCGCACGAAATTCAGAAGACGCAACCGGATACCATGCCTACAACAGATTACACGGAAACAGACCGTAAAAGAACGGGAAAGTCCCCGCACAAAATGCAACAGACCTCCTGCATCGAGAAATACAGGAGGTCTATCAGGTACAAATGCAAGCCGTTCGGCTCAGTTATGGTAGATGAGCCATTCCCATGGCTTGAGCGTTATATGGTCGGCAGCACCAAGATGGACAGGCATTCCGCAGATACAGGTATAGTCTCCTTCCAACCCCTCGGTTTGCAATGCAAAGGACTGTTCCTGCGGAGAGAAATTGAAGATACCGATAACCGTATTATCACCATTGGTCCGTACACAAGCAAAGATGTCAGGATTGTCGCAGACCACACGCTGCATGGGTGCGCCAAGTTCGTTGCTCCAAAGTACAGGGTTGTCTTTGCGCACTTGATTAAGGTCTTGGTACATTGCAAACTCAGGCGTGTGATTACGCTCAATAACATCCTTGTCGAAGAACGCAAGGCGATGGTTGTTGGCATATTCCTGCCCAGTATAAATGAGCGGCATACCCGGTACGACGTATGTGAATGCAGCCATAACCCCTGAAGCCTTTCCCATACGTTCAAACTCAGTACCGTTCCAACTGTTTTCATCATGGTTACTGGTAAAGTTCATGCGAATGGCATAATCAGGGAAGACAGTATCCGCCTTTGCGAAATAATCCCACAAATCATCCACCGTCTTCTTGCTTTGGGCGACATCGTTCATGAGATGGTGCAGTTCCCAACCATAGTACATATCGAATGCCTTTTGGTTAAGTTCGGGTTTCTCTGCCTCCGAGAGGGCGAAAAGGCTCGGATAGTCAACACGCAGGCTGTCGAAAGCCCATTCCCAAAAATCGGTAGGCACTTCCATAGCGACATCGCAGCGGAAACCATCAATTCCGATACTATCAAGCCACCAACGCATGGACTTGAGCATCTCATTGCGCATGTCCTGATTTCCGTAGTTGAGTTTAGCAATGTCCGTCCAATCGTACTGCACCATAAGATTCCCCAAGGAGTCACGATAGTACCAGTCATAATTGTTTGTCCACGCATTGTCGGGGGCGGTATGGTTAGCCACCCAATCAAGAATGACAGACATCCCCAAATCATGGGCCGTATTGAGGAAAGAGACGAAATCTTCTCTCGTACCAAATTCGGGATTGAAGGCGCAGTAGTCCTTGATAGCATAATAACTTCCGAGAGTGCCTTTGCGTCCTACCTCTCCGATAGGTTGAACAGGCATAATCCATATAATGTCGATTCCCAATGCCTTCAGAGCAGGCAATTCGGCTTCGGCGGCAACGAATGTGCCTTCCTGCGTGAACTGACGTGTATTCAGTTCATAAATAGTTGCGTTGTACGCCCAATCGGGGTGCTTGAGAGGTTCCTCTGGATTCTTCGTTTTGGTGCTGCAACCAATCAGAGTCAATAAAGCAGCAGCAATACATAGTGCTTTTTTCATGTTGAGATACATATTAATGTTATTATTGATTTATCAGATTGATAGACGCGGCTCCAAGTCCCTTGGACTGAGCAGAGAGGATCCCTTTTCCCCGCACAATGGCTGTGAGTTGCCCATTGAAAGCCTGTTGCGAGGTAGATTGGAAGGGTACGAGACACGTGGCATCGCCATTGGCAGCGGCAACGAAAGTCAATCCTGATTTGGTTTTGAACGATATGGTATTATCCGCATTCGGGCAGAGATAGCCATCTTTATCAACCACCCTCGCTCTGATATAGGACAAGTCGTCGGATAGAAAATCTGCGACCAGTTCGATGTGATGAGGGGCTCCTGCCGTATGTACGGAGGTCTCGCCATCTTTCGTAACGACTTTCAGTTCTCCTGCCTCAAAGGGAACCGCCTGCCATATCAAGCGATAGCGTCGCTGCAAGCCCCACAGAGAATCCTGCAAGGCTTCTTGTCTGGTGAGTTTGCGCTGCATACCCAGACTCTTTCCGTTAACAAAAAGTTCGGCTTCATTGGCATCGGTATAAACCATAACAGGCACGGTATCACCTTTCTGCCAATTCCAATGGGGGAGGATATGCAGGGTGTGCTCGGATGTGTTCCATTGGGAACGATAGAGCCAGTAGCGGTCTTTGGGAATGGAGGCGAGGTCGATGATACCAAAATAAGAGGAGTGACTCGGCCAAGCGTCAGTATCATAGGGAGATGGTTCTCCAAGATAGTCGAAGCCCGTCCATACGAACTGTCCGATAGTCCAAGGATAATCGTCTTGCAAGGCAAAGTCTTCGTCTGGTACATTGCTCCATGCACAATACTCTATGTCATATCCAGATGACTGGTTGTTAGGATATTTGGCATCAGCCTGCTTTTTTATCGGCAAAGGATAGAAACCTCGAGAAGATACTGTAGATGCCGTTTCGGAACCCAAAACGAGACGTTGAGGAGTCCGGTTGTAGGCTTCCATGTATCGGAACGTACGATAATTGAGACCGACGACCTCCATGACACTTGCAAATCCGTTTTCGAGAACGCAACTGACTTGATCCATACCGCAGGTGACAGGGCGCGTCCCATCTTCTTTTTGGCAGATGGATTGCAGGAATTGAGCCACTTTGTAGCCATCCTCGCTGCATTGGGTAGGCACTTCATTGCCAATACTCCACATCACAATGGAGGGATTATTGCGGAAATGATGCAACATATTCACCATATCAGCCTCTGCCCATTCATAGAAGAAACGATGGTATCCGTTTTTGCATTTCGCCACGTCCCATTCGTCGAACGGTTCCACCATCATCATGAATCCCATCTCGTCGCATAGTTCGACGAGTTCTTGAGCAGGCATGTTGTGAGAAGTTCGAATGGCATTGCAACCCATATCGCGGAGCATCTCTAACTGATGCCGTAGAGCACTGCGGTTGACGGCTGCCCCTAAAGGACCTAGATCGTGGTGATTACATACTCCCTTAAATTTGCGTACCTTGCCATTGAGAAGAAAGCCTACATTTGGTACTATATCGATACTTCGAATCCCGAAACGAGTAGAGTAGGTATCCACTAACTCTTCATCGGCATAAATCTCGGAACAAGCATAATAGAGGTTTGGAGTTTCGGGAGACCAGAGTTTTGGATTCCGTAAGGTGAAGTTCTGTTCAATTGGCAGCAAGTGTTTGATATCGTAGGTGTTGTCCAATGAGTCGATATGGATTCCGTCGGAAGAAATTACTGTTTTTATACGTATTGTTTTTCCTACGGCGTTCTGTATGGTGGTTTGCAACCGTACGTTCGCTAACCGGTCGGTAACATAAGGCGTCGTGATTCTTGTTCCCCAAACAGGTACAAAGACAGGGGCCGTTTCCACAAGGCGTACATTTCGGAACAAACCTGCTCCGGGATACCAACGTGAGGACTCGGGGAGATTTTGCAGACGTACAGAGACTACGTTTGACTCAAGAGTCAGATAGGGCGTAATATCTACATGGAATGCATTGTAGCCGTATGGCCAGAAGATGACTTTTGTTCCGTTAATATATACCTCGGCTTCACTCATCGCGCCATCAAAGAGCAGTTCGGTATGTGTGCCGACAGCAGGCATAGGAAGATTTGTTTTGTACCAAGCGGCCCCTACGTAAGGCAGTCCTCCTGTGCGTCCGGTCTTTTCTGTCGCTGTAGTCTCGAAGTTTTGAGAGATTGCAATGGTTTGTAAGTCATTGCAACGATCAAAGGGACCATAGATTGCCCAATCGTGGGGAATTTGTACGGATTGCCAGCCTTTTTGCGGTATTGCATGTTCTGAAGTTTCTTTGGCAAATTCCCAATCTACAAGCAAAGTCTCAGAACGATGTGCGCATACTGTGCAGGATAATGATAATGCAAGAAATAATGTGGTATATTTCATGGTTTGGATGATTGAACAATTAGGTTGGACAAAGGTACGATAATTATTTGATATATGCCACTAAGAAATTTCTTGATGAAACTTGTCATTGTCACAGCCATTTTCTGATGTTTGGCTAAGAATAAGATACTCTGCATCCTGTCTGGCTTGTGCTATTGACTCTTTCATACCGGATTGCTGTATAGTTCCTTGACAACCATGCTTGGCCATTTCCAGTTCTGGTAGGTCAGTTGGGCAATTGCAGGAGCCAATATCAGCCCCCACAGTCCCAATGAGGTACAATGCAAGAATATGATTAACAGTATTAGTGTCGCTCCTGCCGATATCAGTGAAGGAATAAAGAATGGTATCTTGTTGTCTGATAATATAAATCCCGAAGCAATGATGTGGCATCGTTCCAATAGGTAGACTGCAATCATCACCGATGTCATGTCGAAGGGCAAGAATTTCGTGTCGCTCTTGATTAGGTCCAATGCCCAATCTCCTAAGAATAGCAATGCCGTTCCCCCTGCTATGAATGTCACAACCATGAATATCTCGCTCTGCAGAAATAACCTTTTCAGCGCATTCTTGTCCCCTTGAACTCTGTATTGTGCCAACTTCGGAATATACGAAACATACACTACTGATGAGCATCGTGCCAATATGTCGATCACTTGGAATGTCAGACCGTACATTGCCATCTCTGTTAATGGTAACAATGCGGAACCGATTAGAATGGAAGAACGGGTTATAACGAATCCTCCCAAGTTCGTTAACCCCATTTTTGTCGCATTAGGCACTATCGCACGCAGTATGGGACGCATATCATGTTCTTCTGCTCCATCCAGTTTCTCGCGCATTTGCTTGGTGAAAAACACACGCTTGTACAAACATCTTCTTATCGCTACGGATATCAGTTGGGAACTGACAATTGCGGTCAGACCAAAACCGGAATATATCAGTACTATGCCTGACAATACATAACATGACTGCCCCAAGATGTTTATTTGTTGCATCCGTTTGATGTACCCCTTGCCTGTCAGAAGTGCCTCGTAGTACATCGTATACAGATTATAGCAATTGATGCCTGTCAGTAACAGCCACGCAACGGCTACGTCGGTCTTGTCTCCTGTGTATTTGTTCAGTAATACATATATGTAGGCGGTTCCGGCTGTTCCGAGCAGAATCAATACGGTCAGAGACATTCTGCGATAGAAGACACGCATGGCTCTTATGGTCGTTTTGAGCAGTCCGTAATCCACTTCATGGTGGTCTCCTAACACCTCCACGCCTTCTTTCTGTAGGTGTCTTGCACCTGAGAATATATAACTTATATTGCGGGCAAACGATGGCTGGAAACCGAAATCAAGCAGTGCTACCAAAGACGTTATAGTCAGAAATACGTTCCATATACCTACTGTTTCAGCAGGCATCTTATGCAATATGAAGGGCATGAGGATTACCCCCGCACCAATCATGAACACCGTGGCAATCAGCCCCCATGCCACATCACGTCTGCCTATGTTCTCAATTTCTGTCGCCAAACTGCTTCTGTAAAATAGGTCTGTCGTTCCAGCCTGTTTCAGTTCTTGTTGCAACGCCCTCCTTGAGTATGATTGTATCTTTGTGCATGCTTGCCAATGTAAATGGAATCAGCAGTAAATCATACTTGCAATGCTGTTTTTTCTGTTCAATGGCAACAGAGTACCTCGCGTCACTTCTGTTTGCAACAGGGAGAGTCCTGTCTTCCTGTGCAATATTCTTTTGCTGGGAATGTACTCTTTGCCTCTCGGCTTGCAAAAATATGAAATTTTACTGCACAATACAAGCCCGTTGCCGTATTTGTTTTTGTATGGGAGATTCGGTCGGATTCCATGCATGCTTGATGTTGTCCGTGGAGTCTTTCCCTTTTCATTGATGTTTTGTGGTCTTCAGGCATGATGGTAAATCCCAAGTCCCTGACATTTGGGTGGTTGTCAGAATGGAACGGAATTTCGTTTTGTTTCCTGTTGCTTTTGGACAACGGGAATTTGCCACGGTTCTTTTCTGTTTTCAGCGGCTTTTCTACGACCCCTGAACGACCCCTGAAGCACACCTCGCTGAGAAACCGGTGATATATTGACAGTGTTTCTCGGATGACTGGTATGTGGAGTGTCTGGGTTTTCTATGCTTGCAGATAAAACTCTTTGCACAATTCCTGGTATGCTTGGCTTCGTTTGCCGTCGTCGGTTTCCAGTGTTAGTTCGGTTTCCTCCGGTGTGTGGGTTTGCGTGAAGCCTAAATGCAGAAGTATCCGTTTGTCGGGTTTGCTGGTTCTTCCGCGGACACGGCAAATGCGCTGCAAGTACAATCCCTGTTGCCGGCTCATTGCAAGAAAGCCTTCTTCCTCTTGTGCAGGTAGGATGAGTTGTATGCTGCCGGTTGGTTGCAATAGGTGCAAAGAGCAACGGAGCAGTTCTTCATAGGGAAGTGTCAGGGTGTGTCTTGCTTGTGTTCGTTGAGGGTCTGGGCAATGCAGACTTTGCTGGAAAAAAGGCGGATTGCTCACAATGAGGTCATACCGTTCTTGCGCCGGGGATGCATATTGCTGCAGGGATATGCAGTGTGCCTTGAGTCGGGAAGCCCATGGGGAGTTCGAAAAGTTTTCATTGCACTGTTCTGTGGCATTGCCGTCAATGTCTATGCCTGTTATTTCTGCATGGGGAAAACGCTGTGCCAGCATCAGAGCAATAAGACCGCTCCCGCTGCCTATATCCAATAGTTGGCTTTTCTCTTTCTTGCCCAACTCGGTCCATGCTCCCAGCAATACGCCGTCCGTGCCGACTTTCATGGCACACGCGCTGTCCTCCACTGCGAACTGCTTAAAACGAAACGCCATAAAGGGAAGTCAATGTGTCTGTGTGATGGTGATGATGTGGTCCGAATATGCTGATACACATATAGATGCCTATTCCTATGAAAAGTAAGGCACAAATGCGTCTGAACCATACCTCGAAATGCTGGATATTGTGGTTTATTTTCCCGATGCTGGCAATCGAGTACGAAAGCAGCCACGCTATGACGATCACGGGTATTCCTGTACCCAATCCGAATACTACGGGCATCGTCCAACTCCATGCGATGGGTTGGGCCATTGCCAATGGTACCAGCATCCCGAAGTAGAGGACTCCGCTGTAAGGACAAAATGCCATGGAAAAAACGATTCCGAGAACGAACGACCACAGCCAGTTCGGGATATTCCGCTTCCTTTCCGTGAAATGGGTGAAACGGGAACCTAAACCGTGCGGATGTCCTTCATCGTGTTGATGGTGTCCCTCATGATGACCGCCAATAAGGATGAATAATCCGCATACTATCATAAAAGGACCTAACAGAGGTTCGCCGTACGTCTCGAAAAAATGTTGAATACCGTCTATCTGTGCACCGAAAATGAAGACGGAGCACAAAATCGTGTAGGCAACAATCTTTCCCAGCACGTACATCACGCCGTTTAGAATAACCTTGCGCTTGTTGTCCACGTCTTTCCCTATATAGCCTATGGCGGCTATGTTCGAACAAAACGGGCATGGACTGATAATGGTCATCAAACCTAATAACAATGCCGTCACGATAGGCATTGTGGAAGATGATGCGTTCGCTATATAATCTTGAATAAACATATTGCGTCTGCGGAAGATAATTGCTTGCAAAGGTATGAATTTTGTTATAACTTTGCAAACTGCTATGAAGAGGAAGTCACTTGCTGACATACTGTTGTCGTCCCTGTTGTTGGTTGTTGTCCTGTTGGGGACAACGGGTTGCCACCGTTTCTCCGCCGAAATGAAGCATTTCCAAAAGGAACTGGTCACGCAGCAAAAAATAGCAGAACAACTGACCGATAGTTTCGTGCAGCGGCTGCAGTGCAATTCTTTTGATTCTATATGGGAACTTACTCGCCATAACCCATCTGTACTGTTTTATGTTTTCAATAACCGTCAGATGGTCTATTGGTCTGATAAGTGGCTTGCTGGTTCGGAAATACGCGTCTTTTTTTACGATCGTTGGTACTATCAGAAGTTTGATAATGCACATTGTATCTGCCGGTGGACGAAACAGAACGATTTGAATGTGCTGACGGTTATTCCTGTCAAATACGCCTATCCCTTTGAAAACAAACAGTTGCATAACGATTTTATTGCCCCCTTCCGCCTTCCTGCCGAATATGCTGTGACGCAGGTGAAGAAAAGCGACGGTTACCCCGTTTATTCGGCGTCTGGTTACTATTTGTTTTCTGTTACGCCTGCCGATGGAAGCGAATCTTCGGCCGAAAAGTATTCTTCGTCCGACTTGCGGCTTTCCGACACATTTTCCTATCGCTCTCTGCTGGATAATTCCGAGAAGGATAACATTTCTTCCGGAACGCATCGGAGTGTACGGATTTATCTTTTGTTGAGTATCTTGCTTTTTTCGGTGGTCGGGCTTGCGGCTGTTATAGGCTTGATACGCAATAAAGGGTTCAGACGCATGACTTTGCGTACCAAGATGCAGTACTTTGTCATTATTCTGTTGCTGGCAGACTCGTTGTATATTTTCCTCATTTCCACTCACCATGTGCGGAAACACTACGAAGAGCAACAGAGACATTTGTTGGAAGAAAAAACGCTCTATATCCAGAAGGCATTGCAGGAAATCTACTATTGGTCCGTTTCTCTCGGACCGATGAACGAGTCAAGTATGAATATCAATCTTCGCGATCTCTCGTTCACCTATGCAACCGATATGCACGTTTACGATATGGAGGGCAACTTGGTAGGTTCTTCTGCCATCAACTTGTTCAACAACGGTCTTTTGTCTCGTCATATCGATCCCCTGCCGTTCTTTACGGAACACTCCGACATCATAAAACAGGAACATATTGGTGATTTGAACTATTTGGCGGCTTATACCGAACTTTACAATGGCAGTTATGTCCAGATAGGCTACATTGTGGTTCCTCTTTTCATTAGTTCCGAAACCGTTGATGCGGAAGTCGATTCTTTTATAGCGAAACTTCTCCCCCCTGTCCTTGGCGTCATTCTGTTGTCTTTCCTGCTCAGTATCGTTATGACCAAAGGGATTACGCAGCCCTTGTCCTCTTTGGCTGACAAGATGAAGCATTTCAAAATCGGAGAACATGGCAATTTGTTGGACTACGACAAGCAGGATGAGGTCGGACAGTTGGTGGTTCGTTATAATCAGATGGTCACGGAGTTGGAAAAATCTACTGAGAAACTGGCTAAATCCGAACGGGAAACTGCTTGGCGGACAATGGCGCGGCAAATAGCCCATGAGATTAACAATCCTCTCACACCGATGAAACTGACAATCCAGCAGTTGCAACGCCTGCACTCCAAGACTTTTTCTGCAGGGAAATCATTGCCTTCTGCCATGGAAGGTCGGGACGAGGCATTGGAAAAGTATAACGGTTATTTCAAGAAATCAACTGCCGTATTGATTGAACAGATTGATACGCTGTCTCGGATTGCATCATCTTTTTCCTCGTTTGCCAAGATGCCGGAGGTGCAAGTGGTACCGGTGAATATTGCACAAAAACTTTTCTCCGTCATCACGTTGTTCCGGAGCAACAATGCTTCTGTTCCCATCCGTTATGTAGGTGCGGAAACGGGAGTGTGGGCGATGACGGACGAACAGCAGATTTCTCAGGTGTTCAACAATCTGATTAAAAATGCTCTGCAGGCGATTGAAGGACGTTCCGAAGGGGATATTATCATTATTCTCAAGGAAACAAGGCAAGATGTGGTCGTTTCTGTCTCGGACAACGGGTGCGGTATTGCTGCAGACGTCCGAGACAAAGTGTTCCGTCCTAATTTTACCACCAAGAGCAATGGTATGGGACTCGGACTTGCCATTTCCAAGAATATCATAGAAGGTTCAGGGGGCGACATCTCGTTTGTAACGTCTGAGAAAGGAACCACTTTCTATGTTCATCTGCCTTTGGCCGAACCGCCTGTCATTTCTTCTTGACCCGTTGGTAACAGGCGGTCACTTGATTCTGTAAAAATCAACGCAAAATAAACAATATCTGTAAGTGCAATCTGTTTTGGATATTCAATCTATTTTGTACCTTTGCACGCACACTGTGCCTGACAAAACACATATACCATAATATACACTTGTATGCAAGATTATTTAACCAAGCGTCATGTCGGCATCAACGACGATGACGAGCAGCAAATGTTGCATGTTCTCAATGTTCCTTCCGTAGAAGCACTTATGGAACAGGTAATTCCCGCAGGGATTCGTCTTTCGGAACATCTTGATCTGCCCGAACCATTGTCCGAACACGGGTATCTGCAACGTATGGCGCAGTTGGCGGCTCGTAATAAATGTGCACGTGGTTACATCGGACGGGGGTATTACGATACAGCCTCGCCTTCTGTGATTGTTCGTAACGTGTTGGAGAATCCCGTGTGGTACACTTCATACACTCCCTATCAGGCGGAGATATCACAAGGACGGTTGGAAGCCCTCTTCTTGTTTCAGACTTTGGTTTCCGATCTGACGGGGTTGCCGTTGGCGAATAGTTCATTGCTTGACGAGGCAACGGCTGCTGCTGAAAGTGTCACAATGATGTATAATCTTCGCTCAAGGGAGCAGGTGAGTGCAGGGGCGGATAAATTGTTTGTTGACGGGAAGATTTTTCCGGAAACTCTTGCCGTTTTGCAAACGAGGGCTGCCGGACAGGGTATCGGTATTGTCGTGGGTGATTATGCCGCCGTCACGTTGGACGGACGCTATTTTGGTGCTGTGCTGCAATATCCCAACAGCGATGGTTCCGTTGAGGATTATGCTTGGTTTGTCCGGCAAGCACACAATCTGGGCATCAAAGTTACGGTTGTGGCGGATCTCCTCTCGCTTGCGGTTCTTCCTTCACCGGCTTCTTTCGGGGCGGATGTTTGCTGTGGTACGACGCAGCGCTTCGGTATTCCGATGGGGTATGGTGGTCCTGTCGCAGGATACATGGCAACACGCAGTGAGTATAAGCGGGAAATGCCGGGACGTATAGTTGGGCTTTCCAAAGACGCTTATGGCCGTCCTGCCTACCGTCTCGCGTTGCAAACGCGAGAACAACATATCAAACGCGAAAAAGCGACGTCCAATATCTGTACCGCAGAGGCGCTTACGGCTATGATGGTGGCATTCTATGCTGTCTATCATGGACCGGAGGGAATTCGCAAAATAGCAGAAGATATACACGCCAAGGCTACTTACCTCTCAGAAATGCTGCAGGCCTACGGTTACTCGCAGGAAAATACGCAGTTCTTCGATACGCTGAAGATTCGTCTTCCTCAATCAATGGATTTGTCTGTCTTTCGTGCTGCAGCCGAAAAAATGAACATTGATTTCTTCTATGCAGAGGATGGTACGGTGGGGTTGAGCATCAATGAGACGACTTCTTTAGCCGACATGAACGACTTGATTGAATTGTTTGCTGTCGGGAGTGGCAATCTTCCATGCTTCGAAGAGTCCGAGGCGGCGTTCACAAACCTTTGGACTTTGGACGAGAGTCTCGTGCGGGAGGTGGATTATCTCCGGCATCCCGTCTTCTCGAAATATCATACAGAAACAGAGATGATGCGCTTCCTGAAGCGCTTGGAACGAAAGGATTTGTCGTTGACGCATAGTATGATACCTTTGGGTTCCTGTACGATGAAACTCAATCCTGCATCTGCCATGCTCCCTGTCACTTTTCCCGGATTTATGGGTATCCACCCGTTAGCGCCCAAGGGACAGGCAAAGGGTTATGAACAAGTCCTGGGCGAACTAGAGGAACAGTTGTGTATCATTACGGGTTTCGCCGCTTGTACGTTGCAGCCGACATCAGGTGCTGCTGGTGAATATACGGGATTGGTTGTTATTCGTGATTATCTGAAGCGTCAGAAGCAGACCGGTCGTTCGGTCCTGCTCATCCCTGCCTCGGCGCATGGAACCAACCCAGCCTCGTGTGTTCAGGCAGGTTTTACTCCTGTCGTGGTGCGTTGTGATGAACTGGGCAACACCGATATCAACGATTGGCGTGAAAAAGCGGATGCTTATAGGGATTCGTTGGCGGGCTGTATGATTACCTATCCGTCCACACATGGTATTTTTGAAGAAGATGTGGTGGAAATGTGCCGGATTGTTCACGAAAGGGGCGGCTTGGTCTATATGGATGGCGCCAATATGAATGCCCAGATTGCTTATACTCATCCCGCAATTATCGGTGCTGATGTATGCCATCTTAACCTGCACAAATCGTTTGCCTCGCCGCATGGTGGTGGCGGACCGGGAGTCGGAGCAGTGTGTGTCCGGAAAGAACTGAAGCAGAGCCTGCCTTCTGCCAAGCAAAACAGAGTCTCCACGTCATTGTATGGTAATGCCAATATGGCTCTTGTTCCGTTTGGATACATATCCATGATGGGCGAGAAGGGGTTGCGACGTGCAACGGAAACTGCCATTCTCAGTGCCAACTATCTCGCGGCACGTCTTGCTGATGCCTATGGTATTGTATATACCAATGCGCAGGGCAGGGTAGGACACGAGTTGATTCTCGACTGCCGCCAGTTCAAGCAATATGGCATCACGGAGACGGACATCGCCAAGCGTCTTATGGATTTCGGTTACCATGCTCCTACATTGTCGTTCCCTGTGCACGGAACGCTTATGGTTGAACCTACCGAAAGTGAGAGCAAAGCCGAATTGGACCGTTTTGTTGAGGCTATGCTTGCTATCCGTGCTGAGATTGAGGAAGTAATCAATGGTACGGCGGATCCGAAGGATAATGTATTGCTTTCTGCGCCGCATCCTGAATATGAGGTGACGGCTGATGAGTGGAATCATTCCTACTCGCGTAAAAAAGCGGCGTTCCCTCTTTCATGGGTCGCTGAAAATAAGTTCTGGCCTGCTGTGGCTCGGGTGGATAATGGTTATGGTGATCGTAACTTGATAGCAAAACTTGCTAACGAATGAATAACACTCAAACAATAAAGATGCGGTTCAATAGGTTTCACAATATGAAACCTATCGTGAAAACGCGCGAACTGCTGCTTATTTTCATAGGTTTATGTCCCTATGCAGTGGCTGTCAACCAGATGCTTGTACCTAACAATATCGTAGGCGGCGGATTGACGGGTCTGTGTGAAATCATCTATTTCGCCACGAAATGCTTCGTCCCTATCTGGTTCTCAACCTTCGCAATCAATGTTCTGCTGCTTGTTGTTGCATGGAAGTTGATTGATAGCAGGTTCGTTTTCCGGACAATCTATGGAGTAGGGTGCCTCACGTTTTGGCTGAAATTCATTCCTATTGCTGCAGAGCCTCTCATTCATGAGCCGTTTATGGCAAGTGTGGTAGGTGGTATGCTTTGTGGTTGCGGTTTGGGTATAGTGTTTCTGAATAATGGTAGTTCGGGGGGAACCGATATTGTTGCCATGGTTGTAAACAAATACCGTCATGTCCCTATTGGACGGGTTCTCTTCTATTGCGATCTTATCATTATTTCCAGTGCCTATTTCCTGCCTAATATCAGGGATGTCGAGAAGGTGCTCTTGGGATTGTGTTTCACTTTTATGTGTACCAATGTGGTGGATATGATTATGAACAAAGTCCGCCAGTCAGTCCAGTTCTTCATATTCTCCAAGAAATACGAACAGATTGCAGACGCTATCAATAGCAAGGTGTTGCGTGGAGTGACTATTCTTGATGGTATGGGATGGTATTCCAAACAGGATATGCATGTCGTAACGGTTCTGGCAAAGAAGAGTGAGTCTATGCGTATCTTTGCTTTGGTAAAAGAGATTGATCCCGATGCATTTATTTCTCAATCGGAAGTAATTGGTGTTTATGGTCAGGGGTTTGAACCGATACGCAAATAATCTGAAGAATATATCTTTTGTGGAACCAACGGCTCGGAAGCAATTTCTTCCGGGTCGTTTGCTTTTCGGTCCTTTGGGATTTCGTTTAGGGCAGACAATATCTGCGACCCCTCGTCGAGACCTCAAGCACACCTGGACGGGGGATGAAAAACAGATCAACTCATCCCTGAATCGTCTCGAACAACTGGAACGTCTATAATAATCCCCTCTTTGCCTTTTCTATTTGACTCATTCGCCCAATCTGACCAATTCTTTCATAACACAGAGTCTGGGATAAATCGTACATCGTAAATTGTCCAATCGTAAATAACTTGACACTTGGACGGGAACTTGTATCATGCTATGCTCTTGCATACTTGAAAAATAAGTCGTAATTTTGCGGGTTGTATGAGTGCTGTAAGGTATTCGTACTGTCAATGTAAGATATTTATAATCTGAATAATATGAAAGTATTTGTATTCCCTGGTCAAGGGGCGCAGTTCGTGGGAATGGGTAAAGAGTTGTACGATTCCTATCCTGTTGCGAAAGAAATGTTCGAAAAGGCGGACAATGTGTTGGGGTTTCGCATAACGGATCTCATGTTTAACGGAACAGAAGAGGATTTGCGCGAAACAAAAGTTACTCAGCCTGCTGTGTTCTTACACTCTGTGATTGCTGCAAAAGTCTTGGCGACGGAGAAACCGAATATGGTGGCGGGGCACTCATTGGGAGAATATAGTGCATTGGTCGTTTGTGGTGCATTGGCATTTGAAGATGCTTTGCGCTTGGTCTCTAAGCGTGCTATGGCGATGCAAAAGGCTTGTGAATTGCAGCCTTCTACAATGGCGGCGATAATCGGTCTTCCCGATGATGTGGTGGATGAGGCGTGTGAACAGATCAAAGAGCATACCGTCGTGGCTGCCAACTACAATTGTCCGGGGCAGATCGTCATTTCCGGTTCCATGGAAGGTGTCGATGCCGCATGTGAGAAATTGAAAGAACTTGGCGCAAAGCGTGCTATCAAGTTGAATGTCGGAGGCGCTTTCCATTCACCTTTGATGCAACCGGCAGCGGAAGAACTCAAAGAGGCTATCATTGCAACAAACTTCCATGCGCCGTTCTGTCCGATTTATCAGAACGTAAATGCTTATCCTCAAACCAATCCCGATTTGATTAAACAGAATCTCGTGGCTCAACTGATGTCTCCCGTCCATTGGACTCAGACCGTACGGAACATGATTCTGGATGGAGCAACCGAGTTCCGTGAGTTTGGTCCGGGGGATGTCTTGAAAGGATTGATTCGGAAAATAGATTCAAGTGTAGTAGTAAGTTAACAGTATATTTTATGTATAGAACCAATACATGCGGCGAACTGCGCTTGCAGGATGCAGGACGCACAGTTACTCTCGCTGGGTGGGTGCAGCGTATTCGCAAAATGGGAGGCATGACTTTTATCGACCTGCGCGATAGATACGGAATAACCCAGTTGGCATTCAGTCAGGAAACGAATGCAGGGATATTTGAACAGGTAAACCGTTTGGGACGCGAATATGTACTCCAAGTGGTGGGAACCGTTAGGGAACGTTTCTCTAAGAACATGCAGTTGCCTACGGGAGAGATCGAGATTGAAGTTACCGGACTGAAAGTCTTGAATCCGGCGGTAACCCCTCCTTTCACCATTGAGGACGAAACCGATGGCGGAGACGATCTCCGTATGAAGTACCGTTACTTGGATCTTCGTCGCCAATGTGTGCGCAAGAACTTGGAACTACGCCATAAAATGGCGTTTGAGGTGCGTCGCTATTTGGATGAACAAGGCTTCTTGGAAGTGGAGACTCCTGTCTTGGTCAATTCCACGCCTGAAGGTGCACGTGACTTCGTCGTACCGTCGCGGATGAATCCCGGACAGTTCTATGCTTTGCCGCAGAGCCCGCAAATCCTCAAGCAGTTGCTTATGGTCAGTGGTTTCGACCGCTATTTCCAGATTGTGAAATGTTTCCGTGACGAGGATCTCCGTGCTGACCGGCAGCCGGAATTTACGCAGATTGATTGCGAGATGTCTTTTGTTGAACAAGAGGATGTCCTCAATATGTTCGAAGGAATGTCTCGCCATCTCTTCAAGGTGATAAAAGGTATCGATTTGCCCAAGTTGCCGCGGATGACATGGGCGGATGCTATGAAGTACTACGGATCCGACAAACCGGATACACGGTTCGATATGCGCTTTGTGGAATTGGACATGTTGAAGGGATATGGCTTCTCCGTATTTGACAGTGCTGCCTATATTGGTGGTATTTGCGCCAAAGGAGCCGCTCATTATACGCGCAAACAGATCGATGCGCTCACAGAGTTTGTCCGTCGGCCTCAGGTGGGGGCGAAAGGACTTGTCTATGCACGTGTGGAGGCTGATGGAACAGTGAAATCGAGTGTGGACAAATTCTATAGTCAGGACGTCCTTCAGGAAATGAAGAAAGCCTTTTCGGCTGAACCGGGCGATTTGATTCTCATATTAAGTGGCGACGATGCTATGAAGACGCGCAAGCAACTCTGCGAACTGCGTCTCGAAATGGGCAGTCAGTTAGGTCTTCGCGACAAAAACAAATATAGTTGCCTGTGGGTAATCGACTTCCCCATGTACGAGTGGTCTGACGAAGAAAATCGATTGATGGCTATGCACCATCCTTTCACGGCACCCAAACCCGAAGATATACCACTCTTGGATACCGATCCTGCGAGTGTTCGCGCCAATGCCTACGATATGGTCATCAATGGTGTGGAAGTGGGTGGAGGCAGCATTCGTATCCACGATGCAGCCCTTCAGGAGAAAGTCTTTGAAGTACTTGGGTTCACTCCCGAGAAAGCACAGCAGAAGTTTGGTTTCTTGATGAATGCGTTCAAATACGGTGCACCCCCTCATGGTGGTTTGGCCTATGGATTGGATCGCTTCGTCTCCCTCTTTGCAGGCTTGGATTCTATCCGCGATTGCATTGCATTCCCGAAGAATAACCAGGGACGCGATGTAATGTTGGGAGCCCCCGGAGTCATAGACCAGAGCCAGTTGGACGAATTGGAACTCAGTATCAACGCCCCCGAATAACACATTGGGCGGCTTGGATAATAAAACCTGACTGCTTTTGCAGTCAGGTTCCTCGTCCCATGCTGACGGACGATAAAACATGTCAGCGCATAGCAAAACCCGCGCGGTGATCTTCTGTGACGGATACGGTGGTATCCCGAGAAAATGGTTGGGTGGGATTTGTGTACATAAAAGCATTTGGTGATGAGGGTTTTACTCCCCTGTAACTTTACCGGATGCGGTAGCGTTTACTAACGCTTGCAACTCGATGTTTCGAAACCTGAGAACTTTTGAAGTATCTTTCGATAGCAAGACATTAGTAGATGCCTATGGGTGTATTCTTTATGCACATTGTGCCTTGGTGTTGCCAAGGGTGTGCTTGAATATACACGCGTGGGTTTCTGCAAGTTTTTCTCGATAAGATACGGTTTTCTCAGGACCTCGAAACACGGATTGACTAACGGAAATCCGCGTTTTTTTTGTGCCCATGCGCAAACAATACGCCCGAATATAACAAATCAAGGGAGGACGCCGAAAATCCTGACCAAGAGTAGGCAATGAGTAACACCTATGACAAACCGGTTCCTAAACATGTATCTTCAACGAGGTTGGGGAAGCATGAACAAAAACGATTTTGAGGTATACATCTTCTATTGTATACTCCAAACAGATGAATACCGTTTCCTCAACGACTATGAGTTGAGTCTGAAACTGAAAGTACCGCAAACTAAAATCAAGCGGCTGAGATACGAAGCCGCTCTTCAGTATTCCCAACCGGAATTTTCTGCCTACAATGCGCAGTTCCGGGAACTTCTGAAAGAAGCAAAGCCCCAAATGAAAGACAATAAATATGTGGAATTCATTATGGAGAACAAAGGATTATACCTTTATATTGACAATCTTCTGAAGAAAGACGGACGTTTTGGCGACCGCTCTTTCAATTCGGAAATGATGGTGATAAGCATGGATAATCTTGTGTATTTGCTGGAAACAACAATCCTTTCGGAACAAGAGAAGGAGGCTGTTCTGTCAACTTTCAAAAGGACAATGAAGAATACCAACTTGCATTCTGCTTTGCTTGAAATAGTGAAAGCCTTTGCCTGTGGCTTAGGGAAAGGCATAACGGGCGGCACTGGTTGTGCTGGAGTGGTATTGTGGGACTTTGCTGTAAGTAACATTCAGAACGTAATCCAATGGATTCCAACAGTGCATAAACTCGGTTCAAAATAAAGTAAACATTATATTAACTTGGTTCCGGCAACGGTTAACCTCAATTTTATTACAACATTATGAAAAAGATTTTATCTGTATTAGCGGCTATGTTCTTTGCTGCACACATGCTGGCTGGTAGTGTCATTACCTATGAAGCCACCGAAAAGTTGTCAAATCTTACGGATGCTGATTTCTTGGGCAACACTATTGTTAGTCACACATTCTCGAATGGGCATGGAAAAATCGAGTTTAAATTGGACATAGTAAGCATTCCCACGGCGGCCTTTCAGGGACAAACATCCTTACTTTCTATCACTCTTCCTAATGTGGAGACCGCTATATGCGGTAGTATATTCAAGAATTGTACGTCTTTGTGTTCCGTAACTTTTGAAGGGGAGAAAATAACAGAGATTCCATATGAGACGTTTATGGGGTGTTCTTCTCTTACTTCTGTTACCATTCCGAGCAGTGTAACAACAATAGGTTATGATGCCTTTTCTGGTTGTACCTCTTTGACAACCATCACCATTCCGAACAGTGTAACAGAAATAGGTTCTGGTGCCTTTGAGGGCTGTGCATCTCTTTCCTCCGTTGCTCTCCCTAATAATCTGACTAGAATAGAAGATATTACTTTCTCTCTTTGTACAAGTCTTACGTCCATCAGCATTCCGAATAGTGTAGCAAGTATTGGAATGGGTGCTTTCAAGGGGTGCACAGGTCTTGAATCTGTCACAATCCCGAACAACGTAACGAGTATTGGGAACCTTGCTTTCGATGGTTGCACCGGTCTCACCTCTGTCACTATTCCAAATAGTGTAACAAGTATAGGAGATTGGGCTTTTAATGGTTGTACTGGTCTCACCTCTGTCACACTTGGTAATAGTGTAACACATATTGGGGATAATGCTTTCTATGGTTGTGCTTTTTTAATGACAGTTACGGTTCCATATAGTGTAACATATATTGGATCCGATGCCTTCGAAGGAGTCCCTCATGTCGTGTATCATGGTAATGCAGCAGGTGCACCATGGGGTGCCAAATGTGTAAATGGTTATGTAGAAGGGAATCTTGTATATAACGATGCCTCCAAAACAATTCTAATGGCTTGTAATGCTGCGCAAACTGGTGAAGTAATCATTGCGGATAATGTTACTAGTCTTGACGATTCTGTTTTTTATGAGTGCAGGAGTATAACATCTGTTGTTATGCAAAATGGTGTGACGTCCGTTGGATCTTGGACCTTTAAGAATTGTACTTCTTTGCTTTCTGTCACTATTCCATCTAGTGTGGTGTATATTTCAGGTGGTTCTTTCGAAGGATGTATCTCATTGAATACTATAACGGTCCTTTCTGCTAATCCGCCAAGTTGGGTTGGTACTATGTTGGAGGTGTTAGACAATGTGGAGACAATCTATATCCCCCTCGCCACAATGAAAGCCTACAGAAATGATATTTTGTGGCGAAGATATGCTGACAAACTCAAGGAACTATCAACTTCTGTAACCACATATACTGTTACGGTGACGTATGATTCGGAAAAGGGGTACGCAATAGGTAGTGGATCTTTTTCTTATGGAGAAATCGCAAAGTTACAGGCACAAGCCCTTCCTGGCTATGATTTTGTCTCTTGGAGTAATGGTGTGACCGACAATCCTTATTTATTTGCTGTAACGGAAGATATAACCATAGAAGCAATGTTTGTATCCACTACGGCGGTGGAGACTGTATCCGATGCTGGAGAAATTCCGCAGAAAGTTCTTCGTGATGGACAGGTCTTGATTCTCCGTGGGAACAAGTTCTATACTCTCACAGGTATTGAGGTCCAATAGCAATGATTGGTTATTTTCTGTCAGCGGCTGCTCAAGTAGAGTAGCCGCTTTCATTTTGTGCTGATTACAACAACTTGCAGCATCCGTTGCTGTTTCCATTCGTATATTTGCCAAAAATATAGTACCTTTGTGCCGCTAAAGTTATGTCTTTTGACTTTTGTACGATGCACTTGGTGACTCGTCCGTGATTCTGAAACTCAATGATGTCACTGTTTGATAAAACAATGTTGTAAATGCTGTGATTCACGGCAAAAAAGGTTGCACCCGACACGTATCAGGGGTAAACGGATGAAAAACTGCTTGATGTATATGTTGCTTGCTGGTCTTGCGCTTTGTATGGGCGCTTGTTCCACGGGACGTTATGCAAACAATTCCCAAAATGTTAATCTCACTCAAACACAGGTAGTGCTTTCTCAAGCAAACTTTCGTGTAGTGAAACACGTTTCCGCCACCTATGTGTACAAGGGTAGTATGAGAAAATTTAATGCTAATCAACTGAAAGAAAGTGCTTATGCGGCATTGGTGAGAGAAGCAGACTTGACAGGCTCGCAGACAATTGTGAATGTAACAATGGAAATGTTGGAACGTGAAGGAGGCTATTTCTTTAAGACTTATCAACAGTCTGTGTTGGTTTCAGGCACTGTGATTGAATTTACGAAATAACCCTCGTTGGATAACAAAAACAATAGTATGAAGAAATTTGTATCTTTGGCAACTCTGTTGTTTTTCGGCATTGTTGCTTATGCACAGAGCAATTATTGTATTGAACAAGGACGTAAGATCAGCGTTGTGATTACACAGGAAATCAATTCGCAAAAGGACTTTGGGACGCATCTTGCGGAAATTGTGGGTGATGTATACGATGAATCAGGTGAAGTGGTTCTCATTAAGAAGGGTACTCCTGTGTACATACAGGTGCGTTGCCGTCGTGCTAATGTTACGGGTAATGTGGGAGAAATCACCATTACTCCCATCAGCACGCTTGCTTACAATGACCGTGAAATTACTTTTGACGCAGAACCTATTGTCTTCACAGGTAATGAGAATGCCGTGTTCCGTTCCCAAATGAAAGCCGTTGTGGCAAAAGGAACTGCGTTTATAGCACCTATTGCAAATACCTATTGCTTTAATTTGCAACCTCAGGTAACTGTAGAATAACAGCATTGCCCCTTTCTCATGGCAACAGCAAATACCCAACACGCAGTAACCTACACGTAGTAACCAACACGAAGTACAACCTATATGGCAGACGACAAGAAGATTATCTTTTCCATGGTCGGGGTGAGCAAGAGTTTCTCGCCCCAGAAACGAGTACTTAACAACATCTATCTGAGTTTCTTCTACGGAGCGAAGATTGGTATCATCGGCTTGAACGGTGCGGGCAAGTCCACACTGCTCAAAATCATTGCAGGTATCGACAAGAACTACGACGGCGAAGTGGTCTTCTCCCCGGGCTATAGTGTCGGCTACTTGGAGCAGGACCCTAAGTTGGACCCCGAAAAGACGGTGCGCGAGTGCGTGCAAGAGGGGGTGCAGCCCATTATGGATATGCTGGCGGAGTACGATGCCATCAATGCAGCCTTTGCAGAACCCGATGCCGACTTCGACAAACTATTGGCACGCCAAGCCGAACTGCAAGACAAACTGGACAGCAGCGACGCATGGAACATCGATACCAAACTTGACCGTGCTATGGACGCCCTCCGTTGCCCTGCTGATGATGCGATGGTGAAGAACCTCTCGGGAGGTGAGCGTCGCCGTGTAGCACTATGCCGTCTGCTGTTGCAGCAGCCGGACATCCTGTTGCTCGATGAGCCTACCAACCACTTGGACGCAGAGTCTATCGATTGGCTTGAACAGCACCTCCAGCAGTATGCGGGTACGGTAATCTGCATCACCCACGACCGTTACTTCCTGGACGACGTGGCAGGCTGGATATTGGAACTCGACCGCGGTGAGGGTATCCCTTGGAAAGGCAATTACTCCTCTTGGCTCGAACAAAAGACAGCCCGTATGGCGATGGAGGAGAAGCAGGCAAGCAAGCGCCGCAAGACTCTGGAACGCGAGTTGGAATGGGTGCGTATGGCTCCGAAAGCCCGTCAGGCAAAGGGTAAGGCGCGTCTGGCAGCCTACGACCGTATGCTCAACGAGGAGCAGAAAGAGCGTGAGGAGAAGTTGGAGATATTTATCCCGAACGGTCCGCGTCTGGGCAACAAGGTCATCAATGCGGAAGGTGTGGCGAAGGCTTTTGGCGACAAACTGCTGTTCGAAGACCTCAACTTCATGCTCCCGCCCAATGGCATAGTGGGCATTATAGGTCCGAATGGTGCGGGCAAGACCACGCTGTTCCGTATGATTATGGGTATGGAGCAGCCCGACAAGGGCACGTTCTCCATCGGTGAGACGGTGAAGATTGGCTATGTGGACCAGGTGCACTCCAACATTGATCCCGGAAAGACGGTGTACGAGACCATTGCCAACGGTACCGAGTATATCCGTGTAGGCGGCCGTGAAATCAACGCAAGGGCGTACTTGAGCCGTTTCAACTTCACGGGAAGTGACCAGGAGAAGAAGTGTGGCGTGCTGTCGGGTGGTGAGCGTAACCGTCTGCACCTTGCCCTTACGCTCAAGAGCGAAGCCAATGTCCTCTTGCTGGACGAGCCTACCAACGATATTGACGTGAACACATTGCGTGCGCTGGAGGAGGGCTTGGAGAACTTTGCCGGTTGTGCGGTGGTCATCAGCCACGACCGCTGGTTCCTCGACCGTATCTGTACGCATATCCTTGCCTTTGAGGGAGACTCGAAGGTGTTCTGGTTCGAGGGCAGTTACTCTGACTACGAAGCCAACAAGAAGATGCGTCTCGGCGAGGACGCCCTCACGCCACACCGTGTGCGGTACAAGAAGTTGATGGCATAGTCTCTGATATGGATTTTACGCTGTCAAAATATCAGGATCTTTTGCAGGCGTTGACAGGTGCGGGATATGCAATTCTGACCTATGAACAGTACTGCGAACGGGGTTTGTTGCCGGATAAATTCGTTATTCTCCGTCACGATATAGACCGTTTGCCTTCTCAGGCGCTGCGTGTGGCGGAGTTGGAACATGGGTTGTCTGTCTGTTCCACCTACTATTTCCGTATTGTCAAGCAAAGTAACAATCCCGGTATTATTCGTGCCATTGCTGCCAAGGGCATGGAGATAGGCTACCACTACGAAGATTTGTCACTATGTCATGGCGACTGGAAAAAAGCGGAGAAGCATTTTACGGAGAGTCTTGACTATTTTCGCAGATTCTATCCCGTTCGTACCATTTGTATGCATGGAGTTCCGGCAAGCCGTATTGACAACAAAATGTTGTGGCAACATATAGATTATCATCAGTTTGGCATTATAGGAGAGCCCTATTTGGATACCGGTTTCAACGATGTTTTCTATTTGACGGATACGGGAAGATGCTGGGATGGTTACAAGGTCTCAGTTCGGGACAAGGTTCCGCAACAACAGGCTGTATGGGAGGCAAATGGTTGGATTTATCATACGACGGATGATATCATTCATGCCATACAGGATGGTACATTTCCTCCACGCGTTTTGTTGACCACCCATCCTCAGCGTTGGCATAGTCGGGTGGGGTATTGGTTGTATGAATGGCTTCGTCAGTACATTGTAAATGCTGTCAAGTATGTTGTGGTGAATTTTCTCCGCAAGTAACCCGATCTTTCTGAGCCGTTTCTGTTTCACATCTTCCCTTGTAGTCGTTTCATAAGGGCAAATTATCTTTTTGTCTTCATATATGTGATTTGCTGTTGTTTAATCAAGGCTATGGATACTTCATCCGCAACCGAAGGTGTAAGATATATCCGTTGCCCGGACTTGTAAAACCTTCTCTACTGTCGTTTTTCTCTTGTAATCCTTTTCAATTCCGACAAAACAAACTAACAAGTCTTCCGCACCTTGATTTGAAGTATCTGGTTCTTACGACCCCTTACCGAGACCTCAAGCACCCCTCATCGAGATATGAAAACGAAATTGGTAATGCAAAATCGTACATCGTAAATTGTCCAATCGTAAATTATATGGCCCCTCAACAAGAAATGAATAGCAGATTAACTCTATCCCTAAAACCTCTCGAACAAATAGAATGTCTATCATAATCCATTTCCAACCTTTCCTGTTTGCCCCATCCGTCCTATCCGCCCAAGTTTCCTATAACCAGGAGTCTCACCTCCTAGGATGTCTCGAACAACTGGAACATCTATAATAAATAACTATAGGCAGCATTAACCAATGATACACAAGTCCGAAAGTCTTTTCGGTTCGGATATCGTGTCGGTTTGTTAAAAATAAGATGTATGACTATTAACAGAGAAAGTGCTCACCATGGAAGACTTTGAATTCGTTTTCAATGGTCCTTTAATGGAATAGGCAATTAGTAAAGTGCAGAAATCTGTCCCCTTTTATCGGAAGAAACTGAAATTGACACTGCCGTATTGGCGATGATCTGCAAAATGGGGATGATTGGAGAAATCATTCTTCTCCGAATGTTCCAGCACGAACCAACCGCCGTCTTTTAACAGACTGTTTTGCATTATGAGGTCTGGCAAGGTAGGTAATTCTTCCAATTGATAAGGAGGATCGGCGAAAATGAAATCAAACTGTTGTTGGCACGATTTGATATAGCGGAAAACATCTCCCCTGATCAATGTCAGATTATCTATGCCAAAGGTCTTGCATGTGTTGATGATGAAATTCTGTTGTGTATGTGCTTTTTCCACGGAAATAACCCTGTTGGCTCCTCTTGAGACAAACTCCAGACCGATTCCTCCGGTCCCTGCAAACAAGTCCAATACATCTATACCGTCCAAACACGCCTTGTTTTCTATCAGATTAAACAAACTCTCTTTGGCAAAGTCCGTAGTGGGACGGGCACTTATATTGGTAGGAGGAACAATTCGTCGTCCTTTGTATTTTCCGGAAATGATACGCATGAAAGATGTACTCCTTAGTTTAGTGGAAGGTAATGTATGTTTAGGTAGGTTGTCAACGTCTTGTTGGAGGCCCAGTCTTGGTTTGCTATATAGATGGGTATTTGTCGTTCTTCGGATAGTTGTTCACACATGTTCATCAAGTAGTATAGTACATCTTCCGTATTGTCTACTGCAAATACGTTTGCCAGTTGCAGGGCATTGTTCTTATATAGGACCGCACACATTGTTTCTTCTGTAATCAGTGCTACAATTTTGTTGGCAGGTTCAAGAGTATGACCTGTCTTCATTAGCACGCTCAAACAATGTTCTTCGTCTTTGTCGCTTTCCTTTTCATGCAGCAAGAAGCAATGATCTTCCTCTATATGGGTGGCTTTTATGACTTGATGACGGTCAATGTGTTCCTCTAAGAAGTTCAGCCACAAATCCTGGTCTTCCTCCCGATAAAGCGTTTCCGGAATCAGGCAGAAGTGTGGGGTATAAGAAAACAATCCACCACCCGAAAGGCTGATGGATTGTATCTTGGATCGACAATGATTCTCAATCATTGCAGTGTGAGTTTATTCCCAGTTTCCTCCATTGTTGTTCGGAGACACTATCGAACCGAACTTCAAGCCGGGATAGTGATCCAACTTGGTCTCTCTGTCTATGAGGTTCACTCTTTCCTGGTCGTCCAAATCTGCCAGATAAGTGTCGTAGTGTGCACGAACTTCCACCAATGGCACCTTGATGCCTCTGTCTGTCTTGTAGGAGTTATTCGTTTCCACCTCAAAGCGTACCTTGTCGGTATAAGGGATATAGATGATATTGTCTATGTTATCCTCTGTCAACTCTCCCTTGTACAGGGTTTCTATCATGTTTGAGTAGATTGTGTCACGCTTGAATCCTTCCAGCCCGTTTGCTTTGATTTCTCTTGCGTTCCCGCGAGCCACAATCTTGACAGCCTTTGCTTCTGTCATTCCTGCTTCCAGTTGTGCTTCTGTCAGTGCTCCTTCTTTCACTACCTCTTTTTTCTTGGCAGTCTTCAGGAACATTACCAGAGAATCCAGATCGGCTGTATAGTAGCCCTTCTGGGAGCGGAACTCTGTTTCCGCTGTACGGAGGTACATCAGGTTCTTGATGATAGCATTCTCTCGCTGGGTCTTATGCTCTTCAAATCGAATAGGGGTAACAATACTCATGACGCATATGTACGACATGAAAACGATGGCTACTCCGAGCAAAATACGGATGGTTGTCTTCATATTGGTTTTTGCTGTTTTGTTATACTTCGTTTCAACTGTTTGTCCGGATGGTTATAATCCGCAAACGCTCTGCAAATATACGAAGAATATCTTAATTGTGCTGTATTGTCGGAGGAAAAATATGTTTTTTTTGTTTTTTGTGTATTTTATTGTACTTTTGTCTTGCAATACATTGTACCTTATGGAAAGTTTACTACGCAACTTGAAAGAACACTACGGTCTCTCTTTTATGCCTGAGGAAGAAAAGCATTTGCTGTCTCTGCATTTGACGGAACAGGAAAAACAGAATGTAACTCAAGTGATTGATATAGTGGTATCTGAAATGGGGCTGAGTAAAGTCTCTGTTTTGGGAGTTCTTCTGCGGGGTATTGACTCACGGGATTTACGGAATATCTACGACGGACAGGTTGTGGCAATCGTGGAAGGACTGCATCGGGTCGATGAACTCTACAGAAAGAATAACACATCGCTCGAAACGGAAAACTTCAGAAAACTGCTTCTCTCGTTGGCACAAGACGTGCGTGTCGTACTGATCATTATCGCCGACCGATTGGCATTGATGCGCCAACTTAATGCTTCGCCGGACTCTGATTATCGTAGAAACGTGGCTCGGGAAACAGCGTTCTTGTATGCTCCTCTTGCCCATCGTTTGGGGTTGTATGCCGTCAAAACGGAATTGGAAGACCTGTCTCTTAAATATACCGATTATGTCACCTACAAGGATATTGCTCACACGCTCAACGAAACCAAGCGTCATCGGGATGCTTATATAGCGGCTTTTATTGCTCCTCTGAAGGAAAAGTTGGAGAAGTTGGGATATAAATTCACCATCAAAGGACGGACTAAATCCATACATTCTATCTACAAAAAAATGCAGAAACAGAATACGACGGTGGATCATATTTACGACCTCTTCGCAATCCGTATCATACTTGATTCTGCGCCCGAAAAAGAAAAAGCGGAGTGCTGGCAGGTCTATTCCGTGATTGCTGACATGTACCAGCCAAATCCGAAACGGTTGCGCGACTGGCTCACCATACCCAAGTCCAATGGTTATGAAAGCCTCCATACAACCGTATTGGGACCGGAAAACAAATGGGTTGAGGTGCAGATTCGGACACGTCGGATGGACGAGATTGCGGAGAAAGGTGTGGCTGCACATTGGAAATACAAGGGAATAAAGGCTGAAACGGGAATGGACGAATTCTTGAAAGGGGTTCGTGAAATCTTGGAAAATCCGAATGTGGAAACCAAAGATGCCATCAACGATTTCCGTCTCAATTTCTATGAACAGGAAGTCTTTGTTTTTACTCCCAATGGCGATCTTTACAAATTGCCTAAAGGGGCGACTATTCTGGATTTCGCTTTTTCCATTCACACTTCCTTGGGATGTCATTGCGTCGGCGGTAAGATAGGCGGTCGCAATGTGCCCATCAAATATGCGCTGCGCAATGGCGATCAGGTCGAAATTCTAACCTCTCCTCAGCAGAGACCCTCTCAGGCATGGCTGCAAATTGTTTGCACTTCCAAGGCACGTAACAAAATACGGCAGATGCTTAAGGAGATTGAAAACAAGGACGCTGCCGATGGCAAAGAATTGCTGGAACGGCGTTTCCGTAATTGGAAGTTGGATTACGATGAAGGTATTGTGAGCCGTTTGGCGAAAAAGTTGGGTTACAAAGCGGTAACATTGTTCTATCAGGCGTTGGCACAGGGGACGATCGATATGCTCGGCATCAAGGAGCAGTATCTGGAATTGGCACATGCCGATTCGCTTCAGGAACCTCCTGCCGTCGTATCTGCCGAAAATTATGTGGTCGCTCAACCTCCTGTTGAAAACACGGCTCGCGATGAGTTGGTTATCGATCGTGACCTTAAGAATATAGATTATAAGTTGGCAAAGTGCTGCAATCCTATTTTTGGTGACGAGATTTTCGGCTTTGTCAGTGTAACGAGCGGAATCAAAATCCACCGCAAGAACTGTCCCAATGCCGGGCAAATGAAAGAGCGCTTTCCTTACCGCATTGTTCCTGCCCGTTGGAGCGGAAAGGCTGTTGGACAGCAGTATCCTATCACTTTGCGGGTTGTCGGCAACGATGACATAGGTATTGTTACCAATATCACGTCCTTGATTAACAAAGAAAACGGCATGGCACTGCGGGCGATTTCTATCGATTCGCACGATGGTTTGTTTGAAGGGCATCTCACTCTGTTGGTCAACGACCTTAATCAGTTGGAGCAGATACGGAAAAAAATAAGTCAGGTTAAAGGCGTAAAGAATGTCATCCGTGGATAGATAGTTCTCTGCTCTTCATGTGGATGTTTTGCAGTTCCCGACAATGAGAGTTCGGGTCTGTCTAAACCTGCCGGTATGGAGATTTTTACTATATGTGGATTTTGTCTTGTGAGATTTCCGGAAAAGTATTACCTTTGCGTCCGCATTTTCGGATGCTTGCAAAATAATTGAATGTTTAACTTTTTAACGTCTGAAGAATGATGCTGTTTGGGCATCAGATGGATTAGACAACTGATTCCGTATGGAAGAAAACAAATCTCTCCAGAACTTCGACTGGGAGGCCTACGAGAACAAATCTGTTGCTCAAGGTCAATCAAAAGAAGAATTAACCAAACGTTATGATGAAACGCTCAATGCCATCAAGGACAATGATGTGGTTGAGGGTACGGTTATTGCCATCAATAAACGTGAGGTTGTTGTAAATGTTGGTTACAAGTCCGATGGTATTGTGCCTGCTGCCGAGTTCCGCTACAACCCCGATTTGAAGGTTGGAGACAAGGTGGAAGTGTACATTGAAAGCCAGGAGGACAAGAAAGGACAACTTGTTCTTTCTCACAAGCAGGCACGTGCTGCACGTAGTTGGGATCGCGTTAACGAGGCTCTTAATAACGAAGAGATCGTTAAGGGTTACATCAAGTGCAAAACGAAAGGCGGTATGATTGTTGACGTATTCGGTACAGAGGCTTTCTTGCCGGGTAGTCAGATCGATGTTAAGCCTATTCGCGACTATGATGTCTTTGTGGGCAAAACAATGGAATTCCGTGTTATCAAGATCAACCAGGAGTATCGTAACGTTGTTGTCTCGCACAAGGCTCTTATTGAGGCCGAGTTGGAAGCACAGAAACGTGAAATCGTCAGCCATTTGGAGAAAGGTCAGGTACTCGAAGGTACAGTTAAGAATATCACCAACTATGGTGTATTCATCGACTTGGGTGGAGTTGACGGCTTGATTCACATTACAGACCTCAGTTGGGGACGTGTATCCGATCCTCATGAGATTGTATCTCTCGACCAGAAGATCAACGTTGTTATTCTTGATTTCGACGAAGAGAAGAAACGTATCGCTCTTGGTCTGAAGCAACTTACTCCTCATCCTTGGGAGGCACTTGACCCCAATCTTAAGGTGGGTGACCATATCAAGGGTAAAGTGGTTGTTATTGCAGACTATGGTGCATTTGTTGAAGTTGCTCCCGGCGTAGAAGGTCTGATTCACGTATCTGAGATGTCTTGGAGCCAGCACTTGCGTTCTGCTCACGACTTCTTGAAAGTAGGCGACGAAGTAGAGGCTGTCATTCTTACGCTTGATCGCGATGAGCGCAAGATGTCTCTTGGTCTGAAACAACTCAAACCCGATCCATGGGAGAATATCAATGAGAAATATCCTATAGGTTCCAAGCACACCGCTCGTGTTCGCAATTTCACCAACTTTGGTGTATTTGTCGAAATTGAGGAAGGTGTAGAAGGACTCATACATATCTCTGATCTCAGTTGGACAAAGAAGATTAAGCATCCTAATGAGTTTACTCAGATTGGTGCGGAAATCGAGGTTGTTGTCCTTGATGTAGATAAAGAGAACCGCCGTCTTTCTCTTGGTCACAAACAGTTGGAAGATAACCCTTGGGATGCATTGGAATCTACTTTCGGTGTAGATACTATCCATGAGGGTACTATTGTAGAACTCACCGACAAGGGTGCCGTTGTTGCTCTTCCTTATGGCGTTGAAGGTTTCTGTACTACTCGCCATTTGCAGAAAGAAGACAAAACTCCTGCAAAGGTTGATGAGAAACTCAACTTTAAGGTGATTGAGTTCAACAAGGACGCTAAGCGTATTCTTTTGAGTCACTTGCGCACATGGGAAGCACCCAGAGAACTGAGCGAAGAGGCTAAGGCTAAAAAGGCAAAGAAAGAAGTGGCTGCACAACCTGCGGTTGAAAAGACCACTTTGGGCGATTTGTCTGTTCTTGCCGACCTGAAAGCTGAGATGGATGCTGCTGCTCTCGAGAAACTGGCTAAGAAAGAAGAGGCTAAAAAGCCTGCTAAAAAAGCCGTTGCGAAGAAAGCAAAAGAAGAATCGGAAACTGAAACTCCGGTTGCGGAGTAAGTAGACTTCGTTTTTTGAATTTTGGTTAGGAAGGTTACCCTGCGGAAAATATCTGCGGGGTAACTTTTTTTTGTGTCTCTGGTTATCCGTCGTCCTTTTCTGTTGAGTATGATTTGGCCTATGAATGGGAATGTTCCCGTTCTTTCTTTGTTTGAAACGGAGAAAACGGATTGCACTTCGTAAATGATGGAATGGGATGTCCGCTCATTTTCTGGATAAAATCAATGAAATGTGTACATGGTATGTCCGCAAATAGCAAATTTCCCATGTTCAATTCTCAGTATGTTTTCTGTGCCGAAAAATTTGCCATTACGGGATTATTGTTGTATCTTTGCGTGATTTTATGGTAATAAGGAAACTTAATAAACAATGGATATGATTGACAACGACAGAATTATTAAGGTGAATATAGACGAGGAGATGAAAACCTCTTATATTGACTATTCAATGAGTGTTATCGTCTCTCGTGCCTTGCCTGATGTTCGTGATGGTTTCAAGCCTGTGCACCGCCGTGTTCTCTTTGGAATGAATGAGTTGGGGAATACAAGCGATAAGCCTACAAAAAAATCTGCACGTATTGTGGGTGAGGTTATGGGTAAGTTCCACCCGCATGGCGACTCTTCAATCTACGGTACACTTGTACGTATGGCACAACCATGGGCTATGCGCTATACGTTGGTTGACGGACAGGGAAACTTTGGTTCTGTGGATGGAGATGGTCCTGCCGCTATGCGTTATACGGAGGCACGGCTTTCCAAATTGGCGGAGGAGATGTTGCGCGACATCGAGAAAGATACAGTGGATATGCAATTGAACTTCGATGACACTTTGCGTGAACCTACAGTATTGCCAACACGTTTCCCGAATTTGTTGGTGAATGGGGCAAGTGGTATTGCTGTGGGTATGGCTACGAATATGCCTACGCACAACTTGGGTGAAGTTATTGATGGCTGTGTCGCATATATCGACGATCCCGAAATATCAGTGGAAGGTCTGATGCAGTATATCAAGGCTCCCGATTTCCCGACAGGAGGAACAATCTTTGGTTATGGCGGAGTGAAGGAGGCTTATGAGACGGGGCGTGGACGTATTGTAATTCGCTCCAATGCCGATATCGAAACCGATGAACACGGGCGTGAGAGAATCATTATTACCGAACTTCCCTACAATGTGGTAAAGTCCGATTTGGTAAAGAATATTGCTGAACTTGTCAATGACAAGAAAATAGAAGGAATTTCCGGTATTAGCGATCAGTCCAAACGTGATATACGTATTATCGTAGAGGTGCGCCGTGATGCCAGTGCAACGGTTGTTCTCAACAAGTTGTATAAGTACACGGCTCTGCAGTCTTCTTTCTCGGTAAATAATATTGCATTGGTCGGTGGACGTCCATGCTTGCTTACTTTGAAAGATTTGGTTCGCAACTTTGTTGAACATCGGATGGATGTGGTTACGCGCCGTACTCGTTTCGAATTGAAAAAAGCACAAGAGAGGGCTCATATCTTGGAGGGCTTGATTATTGCGGTAGACAACATCGATGAAGTGGTTCACCTTATTCGTCAAAGTCGCACGCCGCAAGATGCACAACGGGCTTTGGAACAGCGTTTCCAATTAGACGAAGTGCAGTCCAAGGCTATTGTGGACATGCGTTTGTCGCAACTTACCGGTTTGCGGATTGACGAGTTGAAAGGTGAATTCGAAGACCTGCAACGCTTGATTGCTCATTTGGAAGAATTGTTATCTTCGGAACATTTACGTTACGAACTTATCAAGACGGAACTGATTGAAATAAAAGAGAAATACTCCGATGAACGCCGTACAAAAATTGTTATGGCAGCAACAGAATTTAATCCTGAGGATATGTACGCCGATGACGATATGGTGATTACCATATCACATCTTGGTTATATCAAGCGTACTCCGTTGACCGAATTCCGTCAGCAGAGTAGGGGGGGCATTGGCGCAAAAGCGGGAGCAAGTCGTGATGAGGACTTTATAGAATATGTTCATACGGCCTCCATGCACTCTACGATGATGTTCTTCACGGAGAAAGGTCTATGCTATTGGCTGAAAGTCTATGAAATACCGGAAGGCAACAAACAGTCGAAAGGAAGGGCAATCCAAAATATCATCAATATACAGAAAGGTGACACGATTCGCGCTTTCATCAACATCAAGGGACTGAATGATGAAGAGTTCGTCAATTCTCACTTCCTGGTATTCGCTACACGCAATGGTTTGATAAAAAAGACACCATTAGAGGCATACTCGCGTCCTCGTGCAAATGGTATTATTGCTATCTCTATGCGAGAGGATGACCAACTTATCAAGGTTGCACTTACTGATGGAAAGAGCGAGATCCTCGTAGCAAGCCGTCAAGGCAAGGTTGTCCGTTTCAATGAAGAAACGGTTCGACCTATGGGAAGACCGGCGACAGGTGTACGTGCTATTCAATTGGAAGAGAATACCGATGATTATGTTGTTGGTATGATTTGCGTGGAGAAACATTCTCCGGAGACCGTGTTGGTTATTTCCGAAAATGGATATGGCAAGCGCACCGCCTTGGACGATGAAAACGGAGAACCCATCTATCGTATCACCAATCGGGGAGGTAAAGGTGTCCGCACTATGAATCTCACAGAAAAAACCGGACTACTGATTGCAATTGATGCAGTAACGGATGACTTCGATCTCATGCTCATCAACAAGTCAGGAACGGCTATCCGTATGGCTATGTCAGATATCCGCGTCATGGGACGTGCAACACAAGGCGTGAAACTGATTGAATTGCAAAAACGGAATGACCAGTTAATGTTCGGTTGTGTAGTTCCAAAGGACGAAGAAAACAGTTCGGAAGAAACAAATGGTGAGACAGAAACCACGACAGGGGAAGATGGCACAAATTTTGTCTCTACAGAAGAAAACAATGATTAAATAGTATCATGATGAAAAGAATTAGTTTGCTAATGGCCATTGTTCTCATCGGAACAATGGGCTTCGCTCAAAAGAGCAACGTAAATAAGGCAAAAAATCTTGCTGCGAACACCGAGTCTCCGGATTTTGCCGCTGCTCGTGATGCCATAGGGTTGGCTCTTGAGGATCCTACAACCCAGGATTTGGCTGATACATGGTATCAGGCGGGTATGATTGGCTATAAAGAGAATGAATACTTGTTCGCAAAGTCCGCTTTTGGTGCCATCGACGAGAAAGAGAAAGGTGAGGCCGTGGTTGAATCATACAACTATTGGTTGAAAGCCGATGAGTTGGCGATGATTCCTAATGAGAAAGGAAAAATCAACACGAAAGTGCATAAAGGAATCACTACGAAGATGCTGGAATACTATACACAACAAGAATTGGTGAAGTATGGTATCTACTTGAATGACAAAAAGGACTATAGACGTGCTTACGAGGTCTTCAAGATGCACTTGGATATTCCGGATCTCGCAATGATGCAGGATCCCAAGTTACAAGAGAAGATGCCAAAAGACTCTATCTATAACCAATATATGTTCTATAAAGGACTGTTTGCTACGCAAGCAGGAATGCACAATGAGGCAGTTGAAGTATTTGAGCAGATGAAAGACGGGAACTATGAGGCTATATCTGTGAATCAGTTCCTGTACCAAGAATATGTAGCGTTGAATGATACCGTAAACTTTGTGCGTGTTCTGCAAGATGCGACCAAGCGTTTCCCTTCAGAGCCATGGTTCTTGCAAAACTTGATTAACTACTATATCTACTCCAACCAAGAGGAGAACGCACTTGCTTATCTGACAACAGCAATAGAGAGAGAACCTAATGTTGCGCAATACTACCACATAAAAGGAAACCTTGAGGAGAGTATGGGCAAATATGATGAGGCTATTGCGGATTTCCGGCAAGCATTGGCCATACAGCCGGACTTGGCCGATGCGGAAGCAGGTATAGGGCGTGTGTTCTACAATCAGGCTGTTAAACTCAACGAGGAGGCGTTCCTTATTCAGGACAACAATGCCTACAAAGAGAAACTGAAAGAAGTAGATGCTATGTTTGCAAAATCGTTGCCATATTTCGAACAGGCACACGAGATGGACGCAGAGAAGCGTGACTATATCATCGTTCTCAAACAGTTGTACTATCGTCTTAAAATGAATGACAAGTACGATGCAATGGAAGCATTGCTCAACCAATAATCATCATCGCGATTGGGATATACAACAAGCCCCTGCAGTACATACTGCAGGGGCTTGTTGTATAATTCCAGATAATAAACAGGGCAACCGCACCCAAAACGCAGTATAGCAATAATAGAGGTTAGGTGATAGAAATCAGGTAACAGAGATCAGGTGATAGAGGTTAGAAGAACATACAGATGCTGTTCATAAAACATACTAATCCGTTAAACAGAATATGTAGCGTTTCCATAAATCCTATTAGTTTGAGAAGGTCCTGGGATTTGGACCGTTCTCTCTTTTCTTTTTGGTGAGCGGAAGATGAGGAATCAAGGGGACTTCCTCAACCACTATACAGAGGGGGCTAGGCATAGAATCCACTCATTAGCGGATTCAAGTTTGGCAGTGCAACAAAATATATCACACCCGAATTCCGGCGGAGACACAAGCCACATCGCCCAGACTGTATTTCCACTTACCGACATTCCCGTTCCATTTTGACGTACCGACACAATGCCGAAAGCAGCAGACGCGTTGCCCATTGTGCCAATGTTTAGTTGAAGGACGTCAAGTGTTGGATGATTGACAGGAAACAGTTGTTCGAGAAATTCCAAATGCTCGAGATGCTCTATAGCGATTCACCTATAATTATCCGAGCAACCTATCGGGTACTATCCTTTTTGATATGGTTGCCCTGATAATAGAAAGCAGATTTGTATATGTCGTAAAAAAGCAGTACTTTCGTGCCGCAAAAGCGGATCAGTACGATGCACACAGATGCCGTATTCCCTGCATTATGGTAACAACAGAAACAAGCAAAGCCAAATGCTTTCCAACGCTGAACAACGAGAAATACTACGCCGGCGCACCTTCGCCATTATCAGCCACCCCGATGCGGGTAAAACCACTCTGACCGAGAAACTGCTTCTATACGGCGGGGCTGTCCACGTGGCAGGTGCCGTCAAATCGAACAAGATACGCAAGACTGCTACCTCCGACTGGATGGAGATTGAGAAACAGCGCGGTATATCCGTTGCCACTTCGGTAATGGGGTTTGACTATACAACCTCCCCAACCCCTCCAAAGGAGGGGCTCGACGGAAATGCTGTTAGTACCCCCTCTTTGAGGGGGGCGGGGGAGTTGTACCACATCAACATCCTCGACACCCCAGGTCACCAGGACTTTGCGGAAGATACGTTCCGTACACTGACTGCAGTGGATTCGGTGATTATCGTGATTGATGCCGCCAAGGGTGTGGAGACACAGACGCGCCGCCTGATGCAGGTGTGCCGTATGCGCAAGACACCCGTGATGGTGTTTGTCAACAAGATGGACCGCGAGGGAAAAGATCCGTTTGACCTATTGGACGAAGTGGAAAGCGAACTGGGTATCCACGTGCGCCCGTTGTCGTGGCCTATCAACAGCGGACAGCGTTTCAAAGGCGTCTATAACCTGTTCCAGTCCACGCTGGACTTGTATCAGCCCGACAAAACACACGTGACGGAATCCCTGCGTTTTGATGACGTAAACGCCCCGCAGATAACAGCACTTATTGGCGATCAGGATGCAGAGAAACTGCGTGAGGACATTGAGATGATTTCGGGCGTATATAACCCGTTCTCGCGCGAGGAGTACCTTGCCGGCGAACTGGCTCCCGTCTTCTTCGGCTCGGCACTAAACACATTCGGCGTAAAAGAATTATTAGAGTGCTTTGTGCGCATTGCCCCCTCGCCCCGTCCCGTGCAAGCGGAAGAACGTATAGTTGATCCGATGGAGGACAAGTTCACGGGTTTCTGCTTCAAGATTCACGCGAATATGGATCCGAACCACCGCTCGTGTATCGCGTTCTTCAAGATCTGTTCGGGCAAGTTCGAGCGCAACACTTATTATAAGCACGTGCGCAAGAACCAGCAGATGCGTTTCTCATCGCCTACGTGCTTTATGGCACAACGCAAAGAGACGGTGGACGAGGCATACGCAGGCGATATCGTAGGTCTGCCCGATACGGGTAATTTCAAAATCGGCGACACACTCACTTCGGGAGAGAATCTGCACTTCAAAGGTCTGCCATCGTTCTCGCCAGAGATGTTCAAGTATATAGAGAACGCCGACCCGATGAAGCAGAAGCAGTTGGACAAGGGTATCAGCCAGTTGATGGACGAGGGCGTGGCGCAGTTGTTCGTCAGCCAGATGAACGGGCGCAAGATCATCGGTACCGTGGGACAGTTGCAGTTTGAGGTAATCCAATACCGTCTCGAACACGAGTATCAGGCGAAATGCCGTTGGGAAAGCCTGCAGATGTACAAAGCGTGCTGGATAGAGAGCGATGACGCGGCAGAGTTGGAAACGTTCAAGAAGCGCAAGGCACAGTATATGGCTACCGACAAGGACGGGCGCGATGTGTTTATGGCAGACTCGGCATACGTGCTCCAAATGGCGCAGAACGATTACAAACATATACAGTTCCACTTTACAAGCGAGTTTTAACGGCACATTGATTGTATTACTCCTATATTGCAAGGACTATAACAGTTAACCCTATATATTCCAATTGGATATGAAGAGAAAGGCATTATCTTTTATCAACCGCTGTTTGACAGCAGTGTTGGCATTGCTCGGCTTTCAAGCGTGTAACAGTTTTGTATGCCTATACGGGTCACCATCTGCCAATTTGGAGGTGAAAGGCAAAGTTGCGAACACCAAGCAGGAACCACTGAAAGACATACAGGTTGTAGTCAATCCTATTGGAAACTGGAAAGATACACTCTATACAAACGAGAACGGAGAGTATCATTGGTCAATTCAACATTATTCTCCGACGGATAGTGCCACTGTGGTAGTGAATGATACCACAGGACAATATGTTTCGGACAGTACAAAAGTTGCCTATCGATATGACCGCACAAAAGCGGATGACTGGTATGAAGGTGTTGCCACTGCCGAGGCGGACTTTGAGTTGAAGAAGAAAGAACAGTTATGATATTCTCAGCATAAGAACCATTGTGACTGCTCATAAACCAATGAAATGCTAAACTTAAAATGAACAGAATATGAAAAACATGAAGTTACGACTTATCGTGCTCAATTTCCTCGAATTTGCAGTTTGGGGAGCGTACCTTACATCGATGGGAACTTATCTCGCTACCCATGGGTTGGCGACCCATATCGGTTGGTTCTATTCCATACAGGGCATTGTCAGCCTGTTTATGCCCGCGCTGATGGGTATTGTGGCAGACCGCTGGGTACCTGCGCAGAAACTGCTCAGTCTGTGCCACGCCTTGGCGGGTGTGTTTATGATCGGTGCGGGTGTCTATGGCGTCCTGCTTGGCAACGACATTCAGTTCGGCGTACTCTTCGCCCTCTATACTGTCTCGGTAGCATTCTATATGCCTACATTGGCACTCAATAACTCCGTGGCTTTCACGGCATTGGGCAAGGCGGGACTTGATACGGTCAAAGATTTTCCGCCTATCCGCGTCTTCGGTACCGTCGGTTTCATCGCCACGATGTGGGTGGTGGACTTGTGCGGTTTCCAACAAACCAGTCTGCAGTTCGTGGTCAGCGGCGGACTTAGTATCCTGCTCGCGCTCTATGCACTCACTATGCCCGAATGCCCAATCAAAGGCAAGGTGGAAAGCAAATCGTTTGTGGAGGCAATGGGCTTGCAGGCGTTTGCTCTGTTCAAGCAGAAGAAGATGGCCATATTCTTTATCTTCTCTATGCTGCTCGGTATGTGTTTGCAGATAACGAACAGTTATGCCAATCCGTTCATCACCAGTTTCGGTGCCATCGAGGAGTTTGCCGACACTTTCGGCGTGCAGCACGCGAACATGCTTATCTCTATTTCGCAGATCTGCGAGGCATTATGCATTCTGGCTATCCCGTTCTTCCTGAAACGCTACGGCATCAAGAATGTGATGCTTATGGCAATGTTCGCTTGGGTGCTGCGTTTCGGTCTGTTCGGCGCGGGAAACCCCGGTATGCCAGGCGTTATATTGTTCGTGCTGAGTTGCGTGGTCTATGGTTTTGCGTTCGATTTCTTCAATATCTCGGGCGGTATGTATGTGGACCAGGAGGTGAATATAGCAGAGCGCAGCAGCGCACAAGGTCTGTTCATGATGATGACCAACGGACTCGGTGCTACCATCGGTACGCTTTCCGCACAAGCCATCGTGAACCACTTTGTGTATGACGAGACAGTGCAAGCCGCAGGCGCTATGTCGGTTTGGCAAGGCTGGCAAGCCGCATGGTATATCTTCGCCGCTTTTGCGCTTATCATATCTATTGCGTTCTGGATTGTTTTTCCAAAGACTCCAAAGAAAGCGTGCTAATTATTTGACAGAAAGAGAGTAGGGCAGTCTTTGTCCTCATCAATGAATCGCTCCATGCCGCATTGGCGGTATGGAGCGTATTTGTTTCTACAAGGCATGGATGTGTTGTGACGACCACAAAAGTTTCATTTATTATCCATTGAATTACTGTGAAACAGCATAATACACCATACTAAGGACCCATAAACAAGCATTATCGAATACTATGGTTATCCGTTAATCACCGTCAATTGTCCGTTAATTGCAGTTTCTGTTTGTTTCAGGAAGGACCTTTGGGGAAGATAATTGGACAGATTGACCTAATGAGACAAACAAGCAAATCCCTTGGTGGAATGAAGTTCACTTATTTTACTCACTACTTGAAATATAGGAGGGATTGGACAAATTGGACGAATTGGACGAATAAGCCAAATAGGAAAGGCAAAGAAGGGATTATGATAGATAAGGTTATAGTGGCTTGAGAGGTTTTAGGTGGTTAGACGCTGTGTTATAGAGGAATTGTACGGATTGGAAGAGTGAGTAAAAAAGGAAAGGCGTGGAGGGAAATATTATAGAGGTTATAGTTGCTCGATACGTTATAGGGAGAAAGTTGATTTGCTGTTCGTCTCTCGATAAAGGACCATATAATTTACGATTGGACAATTTACGATGTACGATTTGGCATTATCGACTTCGTTTTCATATCTCGATGAGGGGTGCTTGAGGTCTCGGTAAGGGGTCGTAAATGGTGAAGACAGCAAATGTCAGCGTTCAGCAAGCAAAAGTTACTTTATAGAATTTCAGAAGTTGCACTTTATAACGGAAAAAGTTACAAATACCAGGGGCAGCATTTGTAAGATTGAGAGATTTATTATAATTTTACAGAACAAACTTTGACATTCAGTAAATGCATTTTGCTATGAGGTTGCAGAAACAAACCATCGAACACCTCAAAGAACTGATATAGTATGACAAACACCAAACTCATACACGATTTTGTTGCCCACTGGACAGGCAAAGGCTACGAGAAAGGCGAGTCGCAACCGTTCTGGATTGCGCTACTGCACGCTCTCGGCATAGAAGAACCCACTACGTTTATCACCTTTGAGCAGCAAGTGCATATCGACCATACCGCTTTCATTGACGGCTTCATACCCGCCACCAAGGTGCTGATTGAGCAGAAGTCGATACAGAAAGACCTGGGTGCACCCATCAAACAGTCGGACGGTTCGCTGCTCAATCCGTTCCAGCAAGCCAAACGCTATGCTGCCGAACTGCCGTACAGCAGTCGCCCGCGGTGGATAGTAACCAGCAACTTCCGCGAGTTTTGGATATACGATATGGAGCAGCCCAACAGCGAACCACAGGTGGTGCTGTTGGAGAACCTCGAGAAAGAGCATTACCGCCTCCGTTTCCTCGTGGATACGGGCAGCGAGGCACTGCAAAAAGAGATGCAACTATCCATTCAGGCGGGCGACCTCGTGGGCAAGATTTACGATGCCATACGTCCGCAGTATGCCCACCCCGACGACCCCGACACACTTGCCTCGCTCAACCAATTGTGTGTGCGTCTCGTCTTCTGCCTCTTTGCCGAGGACGCGGGGCTGTTCGGTGACAAGAACGAGTTTCACGACTACCTCAACCAGTTCCCTGCTCCACACCTGCGCCGTGCGCTGATAGACCTGTTCCGTGTATTAGACACCAAGCCCGAAGACCGCGACCCGTACTTGGACGACGACCTGCGGCGGTTTCCGTATGTGAACGGCGGACTGTTCTCTAACGAGAACATCGAAATACCGCAACTGACCGACGAGATACGCACGCTCCTGCTCACCAAAGCCTCGGAGGACTTCGACTGGTCGGAGATAAGTCCTACTATCTTCGGGGCAGTGTTTGAGAGTACACTGAACCCCGACACGCGCCGCTCGGGCGGTATGCACTACACGAGTATCGAGAATATCCACAAGGTGATAGATCCGCTGTTCCTCAACGACTTGCAGCACGAGTTGGGGAGTATTGCGAACGATAAAACTCATAATTCAAAATTCATAATTCAAAATTTACACGCTTTCCAAGACAAATTAGCATCGCTCACGTTCTTCGACCCTGCGTGCGGCAGCGGAAACTTCCTCACCGAGACCTATATCAGTCTGCGCCGTCTGGAGAACAAGGTCATCCGTCTCCTGCAAGGCGACCAGATGCAGTTGGGCACGTTCACCAATCCTATCCGTGTGGATATCCACCAGTTCTACGGCATCGAGATAAACGACTTTGCCGTCTCGGTGGCAACCACCGCCCTATGGATAGCCGAGTTGCAGATGTTGCGCGAGACAGAGCGTATCTGCCAAATCGAAGCCAAGCCCCTGCCCCTCCACGCCTACCACAATATCCACGAGGGCAACGCCCTGCGCACCGACTGGAGTCGGGTGGTTCCGACAGACCGACTAAACTATATTATGGGCAACCCACCCTTTGTGGGGTACTCGTTGCAAAACAAAGAGCAGAAAGAAGACATACTTTCTATACTTGTAGATGAAAATGGCAAACCATACAAGACAGCAGGAAAAGTTGATTATGTAGCAGGATGGTATTACAAGGCAACTGAAATGATGGTCGCTAATCCCGCTGTCCGTACGGCTTTAGTATCCACTAATTCTATTACGCAAGGTGAACAAGTAGCAGGAATATGGAAACCGCTTTTTGAACGATATGGCGTACATATTGATTTTGCATACCCGACTTTTCGCTGGGATAGCGAAAGCAGCCTGAAAGCCCATGTGCATTGTGTGATTATAGGTTTCTCTATATCTCCGAATAATGAGCCGAAACGGTTATATTTTACAGATGGAACGTATAAACAATGCGAGAATATAAGTGCTTATTTGGTGAATGCAAAATCCACTATATTCGTAGAAAATAGATATAGTCCTATTTGTGATGTCCCTATTTTGCTCAATGGCGGAAAACCCACTGAAGGCGGCTTTTTAATAATGTCTGCCGAAGAAAAAGAAGAACTTATCCAAGAAAATCCAATTGCAGAACAATGGATTCGACCATATATGATGGGGAAGGATTTTATTGACAGAAAAACAAGATTTTGTTTGTGGTTGGTGAATGCCAATCCTGCTGAAGTGAGGAAATGTAAAAAAGTAATGGAGCGTATTGAGGCAGTTAGAAATTATCGATTGCAAAGTCCTAAAGAGGCAACACGAAAAAAGGCAGATACACCTATGCTATTTGACGAAGTTCGAGAATGTACAAGTGATTATGTTGCAATTCCAAAAGTATCATCAGAAAGAAGAAGGTATATTCCAATGGAATACTTATCCAAAAGCATTATCCCTGGCGATAAACTCTTTATGCTGCCCAATGCGACTTTGTATCACTTTGGAGTGCTAACCTCTAATGTTCATATGGCGTGGATGCGTGCCGTGTGCGGACGACTAAAATCTGATTATAGTTATTCAAATACTATAGTTTACAACAACTTTCCCTGGCCGCAGGTAACGCCGGGGACGCGGACACCCTCGTCCGCGGATGGTTTGGAACAAACCACAGGACTCTACAATGCGAGTGTTTCTGCGGGTATTACCGCGGGCGGGGCGCCCGCGTCCCCGGCAGTAGCGTCCTCGGCGGTGACAGCCCCGGCAGTGCTGCATGACCATTGTCGGAAGTATCTGCCACATATAGAGGGCAAGGCGTTGCAGTCTGTCACATTCCGTTTGTATGACTCGTTGCCCAAAGAAGTTATACAACAATGGAAGAACTTGTTAGACAACGCAAAGGAGACGCAAGAGACGATTCGGCTGCGTACACGTATAGAGCAATATGAAGATACCGGCTACGGGCAGTGTTTCCTGAAAGACCCTCGTGTAGCCCAAATAGTACAAGACACATTGGAGTTTGGCGATGGAGCACAATACAACTTGTTGCGATGGTGTATTATGCCTAATCATGTACACGTACTGATAGAGGTACTACCCGATAACTCATTATCTACTATTTTACAATCGTGGAAATCTGTTTCTGCACACAAAGCCAATAAAGTGCTCAACAGAACAGGTGCTTTCTGGATGGACGAATACTTCGACCGTTACATCCGTACAACTGAACACTTACATGATATTCTGGAGTATATTGACTACAACCCTGTACGTGCAGGTTTGTCAGAGACCCCTGCACAATACCCCTATTGCTCTGCCTTTGTGGAAGATGCAGCACCGGAGACTCTGCTACCGGGGACGCGGACGCCCTCGTCCGCGGATGGTTTGGTACAAACCACAGGACTCTACAATGCGAGTGTTTCTGCGGGTGTTACCGCGGGCGAGGCGCCCGCGTCCCCGGCAGTAGTGCCCTCGGCAGTATCTCCAATGGTTGCCGCTATTGAGCGTACCGCACAGGCTATCTTGGATGCGCGGGCGAAGTATCCCGATTGTTCCTTGGCGGATTTGTATGACGAAGTGACGATGCCTATCGAACTGCGTCGTGCCCATCAAGCTAACGACCGTGCAGTCATGGCTGCGTATGGTTTCCCGACCATAATGTCCGAGTCCGACTGCGTTGCGCGCTTATTGGAGATGTACCAACAACTGACAGGGAAATAGAGAGTAGAGCATTAGCGGCGGTCTAATTCGATAACTTCCAAGTCGAAGATACGTTCCTCCTGTATTTTGATACGAAGGAGCGTTTGCACCGTATGTATTCCATATTTGCCTGCAGCACCCGGATTGAGGCAAAGCATACGCAGGGATTTGTCGTACTGCACTTTCAGAATGTGGGAATGACCGCATACAAAGAGTTGCGGCGGATTGGCATACAGACGACGCACAATGGCGGGATTATAGTTGCCAGGATAGCCACCAATATGCGTGAGAACCACATCAATCTGTTCGATGCGAAAACGATAGTAGTCGGTAAGAGAGTTGCGGACATCGCCATAGTCGCAGTTGCCATAGACAGCACGAACGGGTTTGAACTGGCATAAACGCTGATAGACTTCCCAAGAACCAATGTCTCCTGCATGCCAGATCTCATCAACACCGGCAAAATGCTCCAAGATACGTTCGTCCAACAACCCGTGTGTATCGGACAAGATACCAATCGTTTTCATAATGATTCAATAACGGTTACTTTTGCGACTTCAGACATTTGACAGCCAAGAGGAGGAAGAGAACAGAGCAGGTGATAAACCAAAGCAGGTCTCGCACATCAATAACTCCGCGAGAGAGCGAGAGATAGTGTTCGTTGAGTCCAAGGCTCTTCACAGCATACGCCACAGAACCGGCACCAAAGAGCATAGACAAGAAGTCGAAACCATAGAACGAAAGGAAACAAAGAAGCAGTCCGACAATGAATGCTATAATCTGGCTTTTAGTAATAGTGGAAGCCCAAGTTCCGACAGCGCAGAAAGCAGCAGAGAGAAAGAGGAGTCCAATGAAAGAACCATAGAAGGCTCCCGAGTCGATGTTACCTGCGGGAACGGTAAGACGGCGCACCAGGACATAGTGAATGAGGCAAGGCAATTGTGCCAAAAGGGCAATGGTCCATACCGCCAGATACTTGCCCATCACAATATGCCACAGGGGCAACGGTTTCATTTTGAGCAAGTGCCATGTGCCTGTTTGCCGTTCCTCCGTGAACAAACGCATTGTGAGGGCAGGGCAGAGAAAGAGAAACAGCCACGGACTCAGGCTGAACAATCCGTCCACTTGTGCATAGCCCGACATAGGGATATTATATTCACCGGGGATAACCCACAAGAACAGCCCGATAGTGAGCAAATAGAGCCCGATGATAATATAGGCAACAGGTGTTGAGAAATAGTAGCGAATCTCTTTTTTGTAGATAGTCCACATATTCGTATAGTAGGTTTATTTGTTAACTGCTTTTACTTTATATCCTTCTGCACGCAACAACGCCAAGAGCCCCTTCTCTCCACCGAGGCAGGAAGCATCCAAGCAGATGAACGCTTTTCCCTCTGCAAGATAGGGTTTGAGCCGCTTCACCCAAACGGCATTGCGGCGGCAACAGACGATATAGTCGGAATAGGAATGAGTTGAGAGATTGTCGGGAGCCTCTATAAGATAAGCGATTTGTGTGAGTTGTCCCATCTTGTATGCTTCCAGAATACTCCTTTCCAACTTAACCTCCCGCTCCGGATGTTCGACAATTGACAACAATTCTTTACACTGCCAGTGGAACGGTTCTTTATCAAAAAGCATATAAAGCGTTTCTCCCATATCGTCCAAGGCATAAACAGGAATATCGGTCTGTGCCGCTACCATTTGAAAAAACACTTCGGAACCGGTGTTGGCATCATAATCAAGCCATTTTGACAAGAGTTCGTTTCGATAGAGTTCCGTGATATAAGACGGTTTCATGCGTCCTAACTTGTCTAATCCAAGCCCTATATTTGCACGAAGGGTCTTATCTATAGCAGCCATCTCATCTTCGCCGTATTGTTCCATAAGAGAAAGAGAGTCGGGGAGGACTGCCGCGACCTTCAAGGCATTGACAGTCTCGAAATCGTACATTGCCATTTCGGTGATGACTTTGTCGCAACGGGAGAATATCTTGAAAAGATTAGGAACGGTATCCAAGAATGAGATTTCGCACAAACGATTGGTTGCAAACAGGTAGGATTTGGCAGCCACCCCATTGCCGGAAATCTCGTAGAGGAGTTGAGAATAGGCATTGAAAGAAACCAGACAAACTGTCAAAAGAACA
>JBNMIS010000005.1:0-49703 GCA_050873385.1 Bacteroidales bacterium
ACCGTAGAGGCTGAACTCGGTGTACTCGCCGGCGTAGAAGACGAGGTTTCTGCTGAGGAGAGCCACTACACCAAACCCGAAGAGGTAATCGACTTCTCGACCCGCACGGGCTGCGACTCGCTCGCTATCTCCATCGGTACCAGCCACGGCGCATACAAGTTCAAACCCGAGCAGTGCACCGTTGACCCCAAGACCGGCCGTCTCGTTCCTCCTCCATTGGCTTTCGACGTACTCGACGCCGTTATGGAGAAACTTCCCGGCTTCCCCATCGTGCTCCACGGCTCGTCCAGCGTTCCGCAGGAGTATGTGGACATGATCAACAAATACGGAGGCAAACTCGAGGCTGCTGTAGGTATTCCCGAGGAGCAACTCCGCAAGGCTGCCAAGAGCGCCGTTTGCAAGATCAACATCGACTCCGACAGCCGTCTGGCATTCACCGCTGCTGTCCGCAAGGTATTCTGGGAGAAACCCGCCGAGTTCGACCCGCGTAAGTACTGCGGTCCTGCTCGCGACCTGATGGAGCAACTCTACAAGCACAAAATCATCAACGTGCTCGGCTCCGACGGCAAAGCAGCAGAATAATTGATTGCAATCGTAATACTGCGATGGGTTACCGGTTTACTGGTAACCCATCGTTTGTTTTCCTGTGGTCTCTTTGTCTCGGTCTTGTTGTCTTCTTTTTGTTGATTCCGCACGCCATACTTTTGTGCCCTCCGTATGATGTGGTGAAGTTTTCCCTGTATAATAAATACAATGTCAAAAATTTGTAATAATGATTTCTTTTTTGTACCTTTGCAATGCCGTCGCTTTTTCGGCGGTCGTTATGTGAAAAACACCTTTGAGGCGATAGGCAGGCTTGCCGTGTCTCGGAGGGCATAAATTTGAGTCTATGAAAGAGCCAAAACGTGTTTTGTTTATCTCGCAGGAGATCTATCCCTACTTGGCAGAGGAAAACCCTGTCCGTCTATTGAATAGGAAGTTGCCTGAGTTGTGCCAGCAGTCAGGATACGAAACGCGTACTTTTATGCCGAAGTTCGGAGATATCAACGAACGCCGCAACCAGTTGCATGAAGTGATACGTCTTTCGGGGATGAATATCATTATTGATGATACCGACCATCCTTTGCTGCTTAAAGTGGCTTCTATACAAACGGCACGCATCCAGATCTATTTCATCGACAACGACGACTTCTTCCGTCGCAGAAAAGGCGTGACGGATGAGCATGGCAACGACTATGCCGATAATGACGAACGCTGCATTTTCTTTGCCCGTGGAGTGATTGAGACGGTTAAAAAATTGCGTTGGACACCCGATATCATCTATTGCAGTGGTTGGATGTCGGCTTTGGCGCCGCTCTATCTGAAAACAGCGTATGCCGATACGCCGTTCTTCGCAAAATCCAAAATAGTCTACTCGCTCTACGACCAGTCTTTCCACACTCCCTTTGGCACAAAGTTTGCCGAGAAACTTCTCATGGATGGCGTAAAGCCTGAGCAGGTCAAAATGCTGGAAGGCAAGGAGGTTGACTACGACCTCCTGATGCAGTTCGCATTGGAATATTCCGATGCAGTCATACAGTCCGCACCCGTACTTGATGCGCGTCTGACGGAGGCGGTTCAGCATTCAGGCAAGCCTTTTATGCCATACGAAGAAACGAACGAAGCCTACTTGAACTTCTTTAATCAATTGTTGGAGAACGCATAAAAACATGAGGAAGCATTTGCTGACATTGTTGTCTGTTCTTATGTGCTTGGTCGCATGCAAGGACAATGATGTACATTCCGGTCTGTCTGTCTTGCCTGAAGAAGATCTTATTGTGGTTGGCGTGGATTCTTTTGGGGTGCAGTCGTCGTTGCAGCAGGTCGATTATATCTATTCTGCGCCGGATTCTTTCCTGCTTGGAGAATGTGATAGCCGGTTCGGGACGGTTCATGCTGACATACTCACGCAGTTCGCTTGCCCTATAGACTATCGTTATCCCGAGTCATCGGAGGTGGATTCGGTTTGTTTGTTCCTCTACTACACGTCTTGGTTTGGTGATGGTAACACCCCCATGAGCCTTTCCGTGTACGAAATGGATAGGAAAACTTTCCGGTATACGGAGGTTTATCCTTCCAATATCAGCGTGGAAGATTATTGCAGTCTCGATGAATCGACCTTTGTCCTTGATCGGCCGCGTGTCATCACGGCGGCATCGCCCACCGATTCCATCTACTCATCTTCCACGAAGCAATATGTTCCCTATATCCGTTTCAGAACGAATGATGAGTTCGCCAAGTCTTTTTTTGCACGCAACGACTATTCTTCGCAGGATATATTCAACAGGAACTTTAAGGGCTTGTACATCAGTAGTGAGTTCGGTAGTGCCACTCTCCTGCATATCGGACAGGTGACAATGGCTGTCTATTACCATTTCACCTACCGGAAAGAAGGCAGGGATACCACGGTCTGCGATATGAAATCATTCTATGCCAACTCGGAAGTAAGGCAGGTAAACCGTATCCGGTACACCAATGAACCGTGGTCCGAACTGCAAGCAATGAGCGATAGTGTTAATTTCATAGTGTCTCCTGCCAATATCTATACGGAACTGGCGGTTCCTGTCAAACTGATGGGGGATAGCATCAGCGCGAAGTTGGGAAGCAAGCGTCCTTACGTCAACCGCGCAAAACTGACGGTTGATGTGCTGAATGTCTATTCGGGTGCAACGGCTGATAAAACATCCGATGACTGGGCGCAGCCCGCTTCCTATATGCTGTTGCTCAAAAAAGATGCCTCCGAACGCTTCTTCAGGGAAAGAGAATTGCCCAGCGATACTTGCGCCATCTTGTGTGCGCTTACCACGGGGGTGGATGCCGACGGAGATCCGAAGTATTACTATGAATACGACATTTCGACGTTGCTTACGCAGCAACTCCGCCAGCAGTTGGAAGTGGATAGTCTTCGTATGCTCCTCGTGCCCGTCCATGTGACGACGTCATCTTCGGGTACATCCACCATTGTCTCGGCAGTACAGCCTCAGCATACGGTTTCCTCCACCGTTGTTCGAAGTGCCGGCAACAGGGACAACCCGATGCGCTTTGAGGTCGTCTACTCTGGCTTCTGATTTTTTCGGTATCCTATTCTTCAAATGACAAATAGGGGACGAGCCGTTGCAGATCTTCTTCTGTGAATGTGTCGAGTTTCCGCAGGTCGTTTATGTCATGTAGCCGGTATCGTTCTCTCCTGTATTCATAGAGGGCTTTGGCCTGTGAAAAAGTGATATACGGGTGCTTCTGCAATCGTTCTACGCTGCTGTGGTTGATACGTATGGGGTGTATTGAATCTCTGCAGACGACGAAATGCTGCAATAGTGTGTCCGATGCCGACTGCAGTCCTTTCACTTCTCTCAGTTGTTCCACGGCAGCATATCCCCCTAGTCTCTTTCTGTAGTTTACGATTTGCAGTGCTGTGTATGGACCGATGCCCCTGAGTAGTTTCAGTTGTGCAGTGTCGCATGAGTTGAGTTCCAAGATGGTGTCCCTCTTTTGCTGCCATGATGCGATGCGGTCCTGTTTCTTTAGCGTGTCACACGCCCACCCGCTGCTGTCAATCTCGACAAACGGAGCAATCTGTGCATAAAGAGAGTCGGACATATAGGGTATCTTCTTCAGATCTTCCGTTTGTTTGTACCTTCCCCCTTTCCGGCGGTAGTTCAGCATCATCCTTGCAATCCAGTGCGGAATCCCCTCTTCTGTCAATGTGATGCTGTCTGCCGTGTTCGGGTCAAACGGGTGCAAATGGACTTTGGGTGCCTCTTTTGTGAACGGTTGTTGGCGGGGTCTGTCCTGTTTGCTCAGTCGGGCCTCTATTGCTTCAGCCCTTTCTTGCATTAATTGAAGTTCTTCCGCTCCGTCCGCTTGTCTCATTTTTACATGGTGCAAACCTGCTCCTGCCGCAATGATGCCCGCCATTAAGCATCCGAATAATACGGCGCCGGCCATTTGCCGTTTGCTCATGAAGTATTTGTGAGGCTTTTTCTCTTTCATTTCTGTACTGTCGATACCACTTTCCCGTTCTCTAATTCAGTCACCAGTTCGTCACCTGGTTTCACTTCCGACGCATTGCGGACAATCTGTCCATTGCATGTTGTGAGCGAATATCCCAATCTGTATATACGCTCCGGCGAGTGCATGTCAATGCTTTTTTCTATCAACATCAGTTGGTTCTTTCTGACGTACAGCATTTGTGTCAGTGCCTGTCTTAGATGCGCTTGCAAGGTCGTCAGTTTATGCTTTTCGTCCATTATGGGTTTCATGCAGACCATCATGAGTCGCTGCCGAAGTCCAGTCAATATGTCCTGCTGTGCCATTGTATGGGAAATCAGAAACTCGGCGGCGGCTGTCGGCGTCTTCACGCTGGTGTGTACCACCATGTCAACTACTGATATGTCACGCTGATGCCCTATCCCGGCAATGATTGGCAAGGGGAATTGCGCACAATAGGAGGCCAATGTGTAACTGTCAAAACATTTCAAGTCGGTGGTCGCACCTCCTCCTCGTATGATTACCACCACTTGAAACTCGTTTCGGCGTTCGTGGATTTGCAGCAGAGCCTCTATGATCGACCGCTCCGCCTTGTCTCCTTGCACTGTCGCGGGGAAAAGTTCTGTATGATAATAGAAGTGTGCGCTGTTGTTGTGCAACTGGTTGCAAAAGTCCTCGTAGCCTGCAGCCTCTGTCGATGAGATAACGGCGATATGTTGTACCAACTTGGGTAATGTTATTTGCTTTTGCATATCAATCACCCCGTCGTTTTTCAGTCGCTCGATAGTTTCTCTCCGTTGCTTTTCCATGTCTCCTATAGTGTAGGAGGGGTCAATACCGACCACTTGGAAACTCAGCCCGTAAACAGGATGAAAACAGATGTTGCCGCGCAATAGCACCTGCAAACCTGCCTGCAGGCTTTGATGGACGGTCTCTGCAAAATAGGCGGATAACATCGGGTACAGATTTGCCCAGCATGTCGCCCGTATTTTTGCCGACAATATGCCGTTGTGAGCATCTTTCTCTACCAGTTCCATGTAGCAATTGCCGTTTTTTACCGACATACTGCCTATCTCTGCACGGACCCAGCAGTTCTTTGGGCAGAGTTCTTCAACGGAGGTGTAGATTGTCTCACACAACTCATGTAATGAATATATGGTCGGATTGCCGCTTTCTTCTGTCATTGTCGCAAAGGTAACTAAATCTTTTGACAGGCGAAAATAGTCAGTCTGGTTTTGGTTTTGTTATGAATGCCTCCTCATGTACGTCATGATAAGGTATGTCATTTTCTTGGAGTACACGCTTCATTTGTTGTGTCTTCCGGCGGCGCATGGTCGAAAGCAATAGTACGTTGTCCGCTTCAATCTGTTGTAATATGCTCTCTGCGTCCGCCCTTCCGATATCGCCCAACAAAAGATAATCTGTCTTTTCCGGTCTGTCAAGACGATATTGTTCAAACAAAGAGTCTCTCACGAGAATATATTCCTTTTCTGCATACCGGAAAACATAGAGACTCTCTCTTGATATATCCACGGTTTTGACCTCTTTTATACATCGTTTCAGCCTTAGGTTTTTTGTCCACTCTTTCGCTGCTATGCTGTCGTCGGTGATGATGATGCCGTTTCTTCCGTGCTGATAGAATAGCACGTTGGCATTATAGGCGTTGTATATTATCAATTCATCCTGGCTTGATATCTGTTTCATTCTGGCTATGTCTGCACCCTGCAAACACAGCACGCTCAGGAGGGCTGCAAACAGCCAGCCTCTTTTTCGTTCCACAAAGGCGGCCGATAGGCTTATGAGCAAAAGACAAAGGAAACAAAGCATCGGAGCCGACAATGTTACTTGGCTGGTGGAATGGGGAAGGGATTCTATCCATTCTACATATTTGTTCAACAGAAAGGCCTCCGTATTCAGCACCTTGGCGGTTATGCACGCCAACGGATGCCATGGCGCTGCTAGTAATACGGCGATGGCGGTATAGAGTATAACGCCGGCCATTGGCACCACAACTATGTTTGTAAGAATGAACCAATTGCTTGTTTGTGAAAACCAGTACATGGTCCACGGCATCGTACCTGCTTGTGCTGCAATGGATACGGTAATCAATCCCCATAAACGTTGTACGAACTTGTTGCGGATAGGCAAGAGATTCTGCAGACTGGGTTGCAGGCCTACTATCGCAATAACTGCCGAATAACTCAGGATGAAACTAACGCTGAATAACATCAGCGGCTGCAGGAGCAGCAGGATGGTGGCGGAAGCCGCAATCGTATTGAATGTGTTTGTTTCTCGGTCAAGGCTTCCGCCGATGGTTAGCAGGGAGAACATCAGAGCCGAACGCATAACCGAGGCTGATAGCCCTGTGATGAAGGCATAGACCCATAAGGCGAGCAAGATAATAAGGGTATTGATTGTTTTTCTTTTCTTCTGTGCATATTGTATGGGGAATAAACCGAATCCTGTAAGCAGGAGCAGAAGTGCGCCATATAGGATGCCGACATGCAGTCCGCTGACGGCCAGTACGTGCATGGCACCGGCGGCGGAGTAGTGCTGTTTCATGTCGGCATCCAGTCCGTCTCTGTTACCGATGGTCAATGCGCATACTACGCCCCATTCGTCGCCGGCAATGCCTGCTTCCGAGAAAAACTTGCTCAGTCCGTGTTGGCAACTCTCGGCGTATGCTTTCAGGGTGCGTATGGGGCGGTGGGAAATATGTTCCCATGCATTTCTGGCAATATATGCCGTCCCGCACAAACCGTGCTGTCGCAAATACTCGTCATATTTGAACTCTTCGGGATTTCCTCGGTTCGGATTGACAATGGCGGTTCGTGCCAGCAGTATGTCACCTCTTCGCAGCGTCTCCGTGAGAGAGTCTTTGGCAAAAGACACGAGAACTTGTTTGCCTACTGTTTGTGTTGAGTCCTCTTTCCATGCAGAAACAATGTGAGCCTCGCAGCGTATGGTTTTGTCTCTTTGCTCGGGAATGGAGGTGATTTGTATTTGATAAGTAAGTTCCTCTCCCAAGTAGGGAAAACTCACTTTGGAAAGGCTGTTCGAAGTCTGGAACCAACTGATTAGAAAGAATAGCAGGGCAATACCGCAGGTCGTAATGTATTGTTGGTATGGGGAACGGATGAAAAATGTACCTGCTGTCAATAAACAAATAACTACGCTGACGGATATCAACGTAGTTATTAGGTTTATGGAGCAAAGTGCATACCCTGTTGCAATACCTGCTATGACAGGAACAAGAAGTGCTGCAAAGACTATTTTCGCAAGGCGATGCATCGCCTTTTACATTATGCCTTTCAGTTCCATTATGGCGGTTTCCGGATTGGGGGCTTTGAAGACGGAACTCCCTGCCACCAATACGTTAACCCCTTCCTCGAACAGTCTGGAAGCATTTTCTGTATTCACGCCTCCGTCCCCTTCTATCAAGGGCTTCCGTTCACATCGGTCTATTGCCTGTTTGAGGACATGCAGGCGATCCCAGGTTTCTTCTATGAATTTCTGCCCGCCATAGCCGGCATATACCGACATCAGAAGAACCATATCCACTTCCTCTAGATAAGGGAACAATCGCTCTACGGCTATATTCGGGTTTATTGCCAGCCCTGTTTTACAACCCTTTTTGCGGATTTGTTCCAAAATAGGACGCGGATCGTCCACTGCTTCCAGGTGGAAACTGACACTCCATGCGCCTGCATCGGCAAAACGCTCGACATACCGCTCCGGATGGGTTATCATCAAATGTACATCCAGAGGTTTGCGGGCGTATCGCTTTAGCACCTCCATCACGGGAAAACCGAATGATATATTCGGTACGAATACACCATCCATCACATCCACATGAAACCAATCCGCGGCACTGCGGTTGATCATCTCGATCTCGTTGCCTAAACAACAAAAGTTGGCTGAGAGTAGCGATGGAGATAGCAGGTGTTCCATGGGGTTGGCTTATGCTTCGTTCTGGACAATCTTGTAGCCTTTGCCGTGAACGCTCATGATTTTCACTGCGGGCTCGGTTGCCAGAATCTTGCGTAAGTGGTTGATGTATACGCTGAGAGAACGGCAGGCAAAATAGGTGTCATTCAGCCAGATGGACTTCAGGATGTAACTTCTCTCCACCAATTCTCCAAAGCGTTGGCAAAGAATCAGAAGCAACTCGTTCTCTCTGGAAGAAAGGTGGATCTTTGCTTCTCCGTCATACAATGTTTGACGGGTGGCGTCAAATTCCAGACGGCCCAATTGGAAACGTGTGCGGCTCTCCAGGTCGCGTTTGCGGATACGGCGCATAATCGACTCAACCTTGTAGATAAGGATTTCCATACTGCAAGGCTTCGTGATGTAGTCGTCGCCGCCTACACGATAGCCCTCAAGGACATCCTCTTTCGATGTGCGGGCCGACAAGAACAGAATAGGTACATCGGAACCCGATTCGCGGATCTCTTTTGCCAGTTCAAAACCGTTCTTCAAAGGCATCATCACATCAAAGATACAGATGTCATACTTGGAATGGGTGAATTTAACCCAGCCGTCATCGCCGTCTTGGGCAAAATCAACGTCATAACCTCTGCTCCGCAGGAAATCGCTGAGCAGCATACCGAAATTCAAATCATCTTCGCAAAGCAAGATGGATATTTTCTCTGCTTTCAACATAATTAGATATTGTTTGTGTTTTTACTTTCCTTTTTGAAACATAGCAAAGTTTATACCAAAATATGTAGTTGGTGAAAATATTGTAAATAATTTTCCCTTTTTTAGTGAAAAAGAACGATTTTGAGGGCAAAAAGAGGGAATGGAATGTGTCTTTTGCTTTCATTTTGTGATGAATCGGCTTTTGAAACCCTTCGGAAAACATGAAATGGCATAGAGAATGTTGAAGTATGAAAATATATTCAGAGAACAAAATTCGTAATATATTTGTTCCGTGCGGACATTGGTTGTTTTGTCTGTTTGGTGGTCGGGTGATAATTTGTCCATGGCATCTCTTGTGGATTTTTTATACAGAGCGCTTTGTTTTACGACCCCTCGTCGGGACGTCAAGCACCCCTCGGGGCGGTCTTGTTTGGGGCGGTTGTGTGGTCGGTGGAATGGTTCTGGAATGATGGATCGGATGTCCGTTGTTTGTTGTGTTGTATGCGAACCTGCAATATCTGTAAAAAAAATACTAACTTTGCGGGCGTGTTTAATAAATCAATATGTTTTTGTATGAAACGTTCTGTTGCCGTTGTATGTGGAGGCGATTCTTCCGAATCGGAGGTATCGCTCAGAAGTGCCAAGGGTATTTTCTCGTTCTTGGATAAAACTAAATACGCCCCCGTCATTGTGACCGTTCATGGGGCTGTGTGGATGGCTGTTCTTGACGATGAAAATGCCGTACCGATTGATAAAAACGATTTTTCTTATGTCTGTGATGGCGTGCGTAAGCACTTTGATTTTGCTTACATCACTATTCATGGTACGCCGGGAGAGAATGGCAGGTTGCAGGGATATTTCGATATGTTGCATATCCCGTATTCCTGTTGCGGGGTGCTGGCGGCTGCGCTCACGTTTAATAAATTTGCCTGCAACCACTATCTGCAGGACTTTGGTGTTAACATATCCCCTTCAATCCTCTTGCGCAAAAACGATACAATCGACGATGCTGAGGTGGTGGACAAGATAGGATTGCCCTGTTTCGTAAAGAGCAATGTGGGAGGTAGCAGTTTCGGTTGTACAAAGGTGAAATCGGTAGAAGAGATTAAGCCGGCCGTTCACAGGGCTTTCGCGGAAGGCGATGAGGTGATTGTTGAAGCCTTTATGAAAGGGGTTGAAATAACGTGCGGGGTTTACAAGACGCACGGCAAGGAGGTCGCATTTCCTATTACGGAGGTCGTGAGCAAAAACGAGTTCTTCGACTATGATGCCAAATACAATGGTGAAGTCAGTGAAATAACGCCGGCCCGTATCCCCGATGAGGTTAGGGATGCGGTGCAGCGCCTTACGTTGCGTATCTACGGCATTTTGGGCTGCCGTGGTATTATTCGTGTGGACTATATTCTTACCGAAGGCTGGAAAATCAACCTCCTCGAAATCAATACAACACCCGGTATGACTGCGACCAGTTTTATCCCGCAGCAGGTAAGAGCCGCAGGGTTGGATATCTCCGATGTGCTGACCGATATTATCGAGGACCGCTTTTAATCTGTGAACTATGATGCAGGATCTCTCTCTGGTTGTCAACGACGCTCTCGCTTCGTTGGATTGGGAAAAGCAGCCGTTTGGGTTGTATCGCCCTATTGCGTATGCTCTTTCGTCGGGTGGAAAACGCATTCGTCCGCTCTTGACGCTTTTGGGGGCGTCTTTGTTTGGGGCTGAGCCTCAAAAGGCGGTTCCTGCCGCTATGGCGATAGAGATATTCCATAATTTCACGCTTCTGCACGATGATGTCATGGACAATGCTTCGTTGCGGCGCGGAAAACCCACGGTGCATGTTAAGTGGGATGACAATACGGCAATCCTGTCCGGCGATCAAATGCTCATAGAGGCCTACAAGCAGTTGGCTTGTCTTCCAGATGCCGTTCTCCCCTGCGTCTTGAGGGTGTTCAACCGGATGGGCACGGAAATTTGTGAAGGACAGCAGTTGGACGTCGATTTCCAGTCCAGAGAAGACGTGTCCGAAGAAGAGTATATCCGTATGATACGCTTGAAAACTTCTGTCCTTTTGGGCACTGCTCTGCAGATTGGAGCAATCATTGCGGGAGCCGATGTGCAGTCGCAGCAGAGTCTCTATGAATATGGAATCAACTTGGGGCTCGCTTTTCAGATACAGGACGACCTTCTGGATGTATATGGAGATCCTGCAACTTTCGGGAAAGCCATAGGAGGAGACATCCTGGAGGGTAAAAAAACGTATGCTTACATTGCTGCCTTGCGTGCGGCTTCTCCTTCGCAACGGCAGGAACTCAGGCAACTCCTGCAGTCTCGCTCTGTTTCCGGACAAAGCAAGATAGAAGGTGTCACGCATTTGTACAGTCGGCTGGGAGTGAAACAGACCTGCGAAGAGGCAGTCGGATCTTATACCCGAAAGGCTCTCGCAAATCTGGAGAATATCCCTGTACCGGACGACAAAATACTGATGCTTAAAAAATTAGCCGTCGATTTGCTTGCGCGCAAAGATTGATTTTACTACCTTTGCAGGAAAACACCCCGATTCTATGCCGTATCGACGTTTACCCAATACTGATCAAGCCAGGCTTACCGCCTTGCGTACTGCTGTGGAGAGAGCAAGCGAAGCCGATTTTACGGAGCAGGTCCTCTCCTATAAAACGCGTAACGATGCCCAGCGCTTCCTTGTTGTTTTCGAGAACAAGGTGGAGCAATACCATCAGAACTTTCAGACGAAAGTGTCGGCGAACAAGCAGTACCGCCATATAGTGCAGAATGCACGTATGTATATCAGCCATTTTATACAAGTGCTGAATTTGGCTGTTATTCGTGGAGACATTAAGAAAGAGCAGAAGGAACTCTATCACTTGGATGTCGGTAATCATATTGTACCGGATCTTTCCAGCGAAGAGGACCTCTTGGTTTGGGGGAAGAATATCATTGAGGGGGAGCAGGCGCGTATCAAGCAGGGCGGATTTCCTATCTATAACCCTACGATCAGCAAGGTGCAGGTTTACTACGATATCTTCAAAGACAAGCAGGTTACGCAGAGCATGCATAAGAAGATTGCCAACCGCGCTTTTGAGGATGTGGAGGAACTCCGCAAGCAGGCGGATGAATTGATTCTCGATATCTGGAATCAGGTGGAGGGGCATTATCGTGATCTCTTTCCGTACGACCGTATGTGCCACTGCAAGAACTATGGAGTCATCTACTATTATCGTACGGGAGAACGCAAACTCTCTGCGGAAACGGACGAGTCTATGCGGCGTGAAATAGAAAAGTCTCCTACATTGCAGTTGGATATCGACGAATAGGGAAACGGCATCGGAAGAGGTTGTTCGTTTCGTGGAAATGATTTACCTTTGCACTCCCTAAAATCATTGCTTATAATATGTCGGACATCATAGAGGATATTACAGGACAGGAGTACAAGTACGGCTTTACCACCGATGTGGAGACCGATATACTCTCGCGCGGATTGAACGAGGAAGTCATCCGCACCATTTCCAAGAAGAAAGGGGAGCCCGAATGGCTGCTGGAGTTCCGGCTGAAAGCCTACCGCAAATGGCTGACGATGGAAGTGCCGACGTGGGCACACCTCGACATCCCCGAGATAGATTTTCAGGCTATCTCCTACTATGCCGCGCCCAAAGCACACTCCGAGGAGAAGAAAGACATCGACCCCGAGGTGATGAAAACCTTTGACAAACTCGGTATTCCGTTGGAGGAACGTGCTGCATTGGCGGGCAATATGGCGGTGGATGCTGTGATGGACTCGGTGTCGGTGAAGACTACGTTCCGTGATACGCTGGCGGAGAAAGGCATTATCTTCTGCTCTATCTCCGAGGCGGTGCGCGAGCACGAGGACTTGGTAAAAGAGTACCTCGGGAGCGTGGTGCCGTACAGCGACAATTTCTATGCCGCGCTCAACTCGGCGGTATTCTCCGACGGGTCGTTTGTCTATATCCCCAAGGGGGTGCGTTGCCCGATGGAACTGAGCACCTATTTCCGTATCAATGCCAGCAACACGGGGCAGTTTGAGCGCACGCTGCTGATTGCCGACGAGGGGGCTTACCTCAGTTATCTGGAGGGGTGCACCGCCCCGATGCGCGACGAGAACCAGTTGCATGCTGCGATTGTCGAGATTGTGGTGCGCAAGGATGCGGAGGTGAAATACTCCACGGTGCAGAACTGGTACCCGGGCGACAAAGACGGCAAGGGTGGTATCTACAACTTTGTGACGAAGCGTGGTATTACCTACGAGAATGCCCGTCTGAGTTGGACGCAGGTGGAGACCGGTTCGGCTATCACGTGGAAATACCCGAGTTGTATTCTCAAGGGCGATAATTCGTCTGCGGAGTTCTACTCGGTGGCTGTTACGAACAACTACCAGCAGGCGGACACGGGCACCAAGATGATTCATCTCGGCAAAAATACCCGCTCGCGTATTATCAGCAAGGGTATCAGCGCGGGGCATAGCCAGAACTCGTACCGCGGACTGGTCAAGGTGGCAAGCAAGGCGGACAATGCGCGCAACTACAGCCAGTGCGACAGCCTGCTGCTGGGCGACAAATGCGGTGCGCACACGTTTCCCGATATGCAGATCAGCAACCCGACCGCCACGGTGGAACACGAGGCTACGACCAGCAAGATCAACGAGGATCAACTCTTCTACTGCCAGCAGCGCGGTATCGGTCTGGAAGACGCAGTAGGCTTGATTATCAACGGATATGCCAAAGAGGTGATGGACAAACTGCCGATGGAGTTTGCCGTTGAGGCACAGAAACTGCTGCAAGTCTCCCTCGAAGGCACGGTGGGATAACTTGGAAACTGGCAGGGTCGTTGCTCGTGTTTGGTCGGCATAAGGATGTGCCGTTGTCTTTTGCAGAATGATATGATTTGACAGGAAGGGCTTGTCCCTGAAGTTGGTTCGGTAATGAATGATCAAGATAAAATAATCCTTTTTCGCACGTATGTCACTCTTCCTGAGGCGTGGATGGCTAAGAGTATATTGGAACAGAATGGTATAGCGTGTTTTCTTGCTAATGAGTGTTTTGCCCAGTTGTATCCTCTTTATGGTACGTCCAATGTCGGCGGTGTGCAATTGCACCTCTTTGAGAAGGATGCTGCGAAGGCTGCAGAAGTCCTTGATGCAATAACGGAGAAATAATTTTTCGCCAAACTCTTGCGTATGTCAAACAAAGGTTGTACCTTTGCAGCCGATTCCCGAGAGAGGGGATAATATCGCGGAGTAGAGCAGTGGTAGCTCGTCAGGCTCATAACCTGAAGGTCGGTGGTTCGATCCCGCCCTCCGCAACATAGGTGGAGAGACGTCTTTTTGAGACGTCTCTCTTGTTGGTGTCGTGAGGTGATTGGCGTCTTGTGTGGATGGTATCTTCTGAATAGATGGCTTTTTCGCGAAAAATGGGGGCACATTTTTCTGTTATCAAAAAAATATAGTATCTTTGCGAACTATTTATGCGTATGCTCTGATAAACAGGGATATTGGCGAATAATATAATAATCAAAAAATAAGACTATGCAAAACAAAGGACTTGTCAGAATTTTGGCGGTGTGCCTTGCGTTGGTATGTGCATTCTATCTGTCATTTACTTGCGTAACTACCCACTACAACAAAAAAGCGGTGGAGTATGCCAATGGCGATAAAATGCGGGAATACCAGTATCTCGACTCCGTAGCAAGCGAGAAAGTATGGCTGGGTTACACCCTGAAAGAGTGCCGCGAAAAAGAGATTAACTTGGGATTGGACCTCAAGGGCGGTATGAACGTAACAATGGAAGTGTCTGTACCGGACATTCTCAAAGCGTTGTCTGGATACAACGAATCGCCCAATTTTGTTAAGGCGATGGCGCTTGCTCAGGAACGCCAGAAGGGGAGTACGGATGACTTCGTGACTCTTTTCATCAACGCTTTCAAAGAAGTGGATCCGGGAGCGCAGTTGGCAACCATCTTCTCCACCTACGAACTGAAAGATAAGGTGACCACCACTTCTTCCAATGAGGAGGTCGAAAAGGTGATTCGTAGTGAAGTGGACGATGCTATTAGCAACTCTTTCAACGTGCTTCGTACACGTATCGACCGTTTCGGTGTGGTTCAACCCAATATCCAGCGTTTGGATCAAGCCGGCCGTATCTTGATAGAGTTGCCGGGTATTAAAGAGCCTGAACGTGTCCGTAAGTTGTTGCAGGGTACTGCCAACTTGGAGTTCTGGGAAACCTACGACTTGAGCGAACTTCTCCCGCAGTTGATGCAACTGAATAGCGAGATTGCACAACTGAATGCAACCACGGAGGCTGTTTCGGAGTCAACCGGTGAACAGGCTGATAATGTTGTTGCAGATGCGGAAACCAAAGAGACCGTTGCCGGTATTGATAGCCTTCTCATACAAACCGCTCCCGAAGAAGATGACCAGACCGAGGCTATCGAGAAGTATAAGAAAGCCAATCCACTGTTCTCTGTTCTCAATCCGAGCGTGGACGCTTCGGGGCGTGCTTACCGCGGTCCCGTGGTTGGTACGGTTCTCTATACCGATACGGCTGCGGTAAACCAAATGCTTTCTTCGCAGTTGGCAAAGAGTATTCTGCCTCGCGACCTGAAGTTGTGCTGGACGGTTAAAGCACTCGATGAGGCGGGTACGGTCTTCCAACTTGTTGCCTTGAAGAAGGTCAATCGTGACGGACGTGCCTCTCTCGAGGGAGATGTTATCACTGATGCTCGGGCCGACTTTGGTCAGACAAGCGCTTATGCCAATGTCTCCATGTCTATGAATGCAGAAGGTGCAAAGGCTTGGGCGCGTATCACGAAGGAAAATATAGGTAAATCAATCGCTATTGTTCTGGATGGCTATGTTTATTCTTTCCCGACAGTACAGAATGAAATTACGGGTGGTAACTCGCAGATTACGGGTAACTTCACGGTGGAAGAGGCAAAAGACTTGGCGAATACGCTTAAATCCGGTAAGATGCCGGCTCCTGCCAAGATTATCCAAGAAGATGTGGTAGGACCTTCTTTGGGACAGAAAGCCATCCATGATGGACTTATCAGTTTCATCATTGCTTTCTGTTTGGTACTCCTCTACATGATTTTCTACTATGGTTTCATACCTGGTCTCATTGCCGATATCGCTCTGTTGTGCAACGTCTTCCTCTTGTTGGGTGTGCTTGCATCTTTCAATGCGGTGCTTACGCTTTCAGGTATTGCGGGTATTGTCCTCACAATGGGTATGGCTGTCGATGCCAACGTACTTATTTATGAGCGTATCCGTGAGGAGATGGCTGCCGGCAAACTGATGAAGAAAGCCATTCAGGATGGTTACTCAAACGCGATATCTGCCATTATCGATGCCAACGTAACCACGTTCCTTACGGGTGTTGTTCTTGCGGTGTTCGGTACAGGCCCTATCCGTGGTTTTGCCGTTACCTTGATGATTGGTATCGTTACATCATTCCTCACTGCAGTATTCATTAGCCGTCTGCTTTTGGAACGTTATGCTGAGAGCAAGAAGGCAAAGGAACTGCCGTTCACTACCAATATCACCAAGAACTGGTTCCGTGGTCTTAATATCAACTTCATCGGAAAACGTTTCTGGGGTTATGGTATCTCTGGCGCATTGATTATTGTCAGCATTCTCGGTCTTATCCCGGGCGCTTTGCAGAGTGAGTTGAACTTCGGTATCGACTTCTCTGGTGGACGCAACTATATCGTCCGTTTCGCAGAGCCTGTCAATACGCAGGATGTAAAAGCATCGTTGGACGATGTATTTAAGAATGCTTTGGAGGACAACGAAACGTACTCGTTGAATGTAATTACCATTGGTGCCGATAATCAAGTACGTATCTCTACCAACTTCGGTATTCATAACGACAGCGAGGATTTCGAAGACCGGATAGAAGCACTTCTTTACGAAGGCTGCAAGCCTTTCTTGGCTGACGATGTCACTCCAGAACGCTTCCTTTCTACGCAGGTTGACGATACCATCGGTATCATGCAGAGTCAGAAAGTCGGTCCTTCCATTGCGGATGACATCAAGACTTCGGCGGTATGGTCTATCATCATTGCGTTGCTCATCATTGCCTTGTATATCTTTATCCGGTTCCGCAACTTCTCGTTCTCTATCGGTGCGTTGGCTGGTTTGGCACACGATACGGTGATAATCCTTGGTATGTATGCATTGCTTTGGAAGATTATGCCGTTCTCTATGGAGATCAACCAATCGTTCATTGCTGCCATCCTCACTATCATTGGTTATTCTATCAATGATACCGTGGTAGTCTTCGACCGTATCCGTGAGTACAACACCTTGTATCCGAAGCGCGATCGTCGTAGTAAGATTAATGAGGCGCTCAATGCTACGTTAAGCCGTACGTTCTCAACGTCTATGTCTACGTTTGTCGTTCTGTTGGCTATCTTCATCTTTGGTGGAGAAACCATTCGCGGATTCGTATTCGCTTTGATGTTGGGTGTCATCATTGGTACCTATTCAACCCTGTTCATCGCTGTTCCTCTTGCTTACGATATTCAAGAGGCTATAGCAAAACACAAAGCGAAAAAAGCAGCGTTGAAGAAATAATGGTTTTCAAGGGCGGTTATTGCTTTTGAAAGTAATATAGTGCAGGAGGGTTTTGCCGGTTGGGCAGAACCCTCTCTTTGTGTCTGTCGCAAACCGTGGTCTGTATTGCGGATTGCCGGATGGTGAAAGTCGGATGATGTCCGCCTCTCTTGGAAAAAGACGGTTGTTTCTTTCGTGGATGTGTAGCGGTGTTTAGGGATTACGAGCCCTCAAGCCGACCTCATCGACCTCTCGACGGGAAATGTTTATGCGGTCTTGTAATACGTGTTTGTATGTGATGGATAGTCTCTTGGTAAATAAAAATGGACTGCCGGATATTGCTCCTGGCAGTCCATTTCTTTTGTTGAACAGGCAACCTGTTTCTTATAGATATTCCTCAAACTTTGTGTTGAGCATATTGCCTGATTTGGCAAACTCGCGATGCATAGCCGTAGAGATGGCCAAGTTGTGCGGAGTATGCGACTTCTTGCACAGTGACAGATACTCGCGAAGCAATGGTTTGTAGTCTGGCGATACGCAGTTCTCGATAATACATTCTGCACGTTGTATCGGGCTCTTGCCTCGCAGGTCGGCTATGCCTTGTTCTGTGATGATAACTTTCACCGAATGCTCTGAGTGGTCAAGGTGTGACACCATTGGGACAAAAGAAGATATGGCGCCGCCCTTGGCTGTGCTCGGGGTGGTAAAGATACTGATGTAAGCGTTGCGGGTGAAGTCTCCGCTACCGCCTATACCGTTCATCATCTTTGTTCCCAATACGTGGGTTGAGTTGATGTTTCCGTAAATGTCTGCCTCCAGTGCCGTGTTGATGGTGATCAGACCCAAACGGCGTGCCACTTCGGGGTTGTTCGATATTTCTTGTGGACGCAAAACAATCTTGTCGCGGAAGAAATCTATATGGTCGATGATGTCTTGCAACTTCTCTGCGCCCACTGTCAATGAGCAACCCGATGCAAATCGCACATGTCCTTCTTTCATCAAGCCTACCACTGCATCTTGTATCACTTCGGTGTACATATCAAATGCAGGTATGTGGGGATTCTCTCCCAAGGCGCCCAACACGGCGTTGGCGATGTTTCCTACACCCGATTGAATGGGAAGGAAAGTCTTGGGTATTCTTCCTGCTTTGATTTCATTCTCCAGAAACAGGGCTACATTGGCACCTATCTGCGCAGTCGTTGCGTCCAATTCGGCAAACTTGCCGACTTCATTCGGACGGTTGGTTTTTACGATACCGATAATCTTTCCGGGGTCAACTTTTATGCAGTCGCTGCCAATCCGGTCGCTCACTTTGTAGATAGGGATCTCTCTGCGCATAGGCGGGTCGAGCGGCTCGTATATATCATGCATTCCACGCATGCAGGCTGGCATCGCTTCGTTCAGTTCCACAATGATATGGTCTGCCAAATGGCAAATGGTGGGCATGATGCCTACGCCGGCTGTCGGTACGATTTCTCCGTCTTTTGTCACTTCGCAGGCTTCCACAATGGCAAACTTGGGTTTAGGCAGGAATCCGTAGCGCAGTTCTTGGGCCAGGTGAGATAGGTGCATGTCGAAGTATTGTGCATCCTGGTTGTTGATTTCCGTGCGAAGATCTTTGTTCGATTGATACGGCGTACGGAATAGTATGGCGTGAGCCCGAGCCAGCATGCCGTCGCAACTGTCCCCTGTACTTGCACCTGTGTAGATGCCGATCTTGAATTCTTTTCCTGCGGCGTGGAACGCCTCTGCACGGTGAGCAATGGCGGTTGGCACTTCTTTGGGTGCGCCGGCTGGCGTAAAACCGCCGAAACCTACTACATCACCGTTCTCAATAAACTCAGCCGCCTCGGCGGCTGTCATGTACTTGTACATAATGATATACTGTATTAGATAAATTGATAAGCAATGGTTCAACTATCCGCAAAGATACACCAACTTTCCCATATACACAAATTGGCAATCCGGTTCCGGGACGTTAACTGCTTGTATGGGGTCCGTTTGCCGGTTTACTGAATTTGTACTAACTTTGCCGTTGGTGTTCCAATTCGGATATAAGTATAAGATTAAGAATATATGGCTAAAATTCAACTTCCTGAAAACGCAAATCGGCCTCTCAAAGAAGGGGAAAAGTATCAACCTGTACTCTCTCCGCAAGATAACCCTAACGAAGTGACGCCTTATTCGGTTGTCATGGGTGTCTTGATGGCAGTCGTTTTCTCGGCGGCTTCGGCGTATCTTGGGCTGAAAGTCGGACAAGTATTCGAAGCGGCGATACCGATCGCTATTATTGCTGTGGGATTGTCTTCTTCGATGAAACGCAAAAATGCACTCGGAGAAAACGTGATTATCCAAAGTATTGGGGCTTCGTCCGGAGTGATTGTTGCCGGAGCGATTTTCACGCTCCCTGCGCTCTACATATTGCAAGCCAAACATCCTGATATAACGGTCAACTTCATGCAGGTCTTCTGTTCAAGCCTTTTGGGCGGTTGTTTGGGAATTCTCTTCTTGATACCGTTCCGTAAGTATTTTGTCAGCGATATGCACGGCAAATATCCTTTCCCCGAAGCAACGGCGACAACGCAAGTTCTTGTCAGTGGCGAAACGGGAGGAAAACAGGCTAAGTCGCTTGTATGGGCGGCAGGAATAGGAGGACTCTATGATTTCCTTGTGTCCACTTTCGGACTTTGGACGGAGAGTCTCAGTACGCGCATGCTTGCTTTTGGTGAGACCGTTGCACAGAAATGGAAACTGACTTTCTCTGTCAATACCAGTGCTGCAGTCCTGGGGCTCGGCTACATCGTGGGACTCAAGTATGCCGCCATCATCTGTGCAGGCAGTTTGTTTGTATGGTGGTTCCTCATCCCGTTGTTGGGTATGACCACTGTGGATAGTGTGATGCTGAGTGATAAAGACCCGCAATGGATATTTGCCAACTATGCACGCTATATAGGCATCGGCGCGATTGCCATGGCTGGTGTCATTGGTATTGTGAAGAGTTGGGGTGTTATAAAAGGGGCTCTCGGCTTGGCTTCCAAAGAACTGAAAAGCAAGGGGAAGCAGGTGGCGGAGCAGAGCCTTCGTACGGAGAGAGACCTCTCTATGCGTTTTCTTCTTGTCGCTATTGTGGCAGCGTTGGTATTGGTATTCCTCTTCTTCTGGTTGGGCGTGATACATAATGTGTGGCAGTCCCTTATAGCATGGATTGTTGCCACGGTCATCATTTTCCTTTTCACGACGGTGGCTGCCAATGCGATAGCCATTGTTGGTAGCAATCCTGTTAGCGGCATGACGCTCATGACGCTCATTATAGCCAGTGTCGTTCTGGTGGCTGTAGGATTGAAGGGGACCGACGGTATGGTGGCAAGTATGGTTATAGGAGGTGTGGTCTGTACGGCACTCAGTATGGCAGGTGGTTTCATAACCGACTTGAAGATTGGTTATTGGGTTGGCACGACGCCGCGCAAACAGGAGACTTGGAAGTTCTTGGGTACCCTTGTCAGTGCAGCAACGGTGGGGGGCGTGATTATTGTACTCAATAAGACCTATGGTTTCACGGGAGACAATGCACTTGCTGCTCCTCAAGCCCATGCCATGGAGGCTGTCATAGAACCTCTTATGATGGGGCAGGGCGCTCCGTGGCTGCTCTATGGAGTAGGGGCTGTCCTGGCGTTGTTGCTCAATCTTCTTGGCGTGCCCGTTTTGGCGTTTGCACTCGGAATGTTCATCCCCTTGCAGTTGAATACTCCTCTTGTGATCGGTGGTTTTGTGTCGTGGTTGATGCAACGTTCTCCCGATAAAGAGTTGGCGCAAAAACGTCAGGAGAAGGGTACGTTGATTGCCAGTGGATTCATTGCCGGCGGCGCATTGATGGGGGTGGTGAGTGCTATTCTGAAGTTTGCCGGAGCCGAATGGTATCTGGAGTCGTGGGCTTCTTCCTCTGCTGCACAATTGCTCGGACTGATTGCATATGTCGCTCTTGTCCTCTATTTCATCATAGCGGGTAAGCGGGTGAAGAATTGATGGGGAAAATGTCCTCTTGATATAAACAGGAAGTTGGGGCCTATTTGTCAAACAACGACCTCAACTTCTTTTCTTTGTGCAGTCCTTCCAGACTGAATAAGGCAATGAGTTGTTGCTGATGTTGCAATCCGCCTTGCGGGGTGTAATGCATGTTCCAGGAGAAATAGCAGTTGACAAACCCTTTCCTTACCAGATAGATGTAAAGATCTGTACGGTTATATAACGGCGATTGGTAGAAGGGGTCTCCTTGGTTCAGATCCGTCCCAAACAAACCATACAGCGGCATCAGGTTGTCGCCGACATACAGAGTGTTCTTGATGCCGAGAAAACGCCACGATAACATGAATTCAAGCATAAAACCTTGCGGTTGGTAGAGCGTGTTTGTTTCTCTGTATCGCTGGTATCCGTAGATATAATGGGCGCGGAGCGACAGAGTGTCCAATGGGGTGGGGGGCGCAAAGTCAATACCTATGTTCGGTGATATGTATGCATCGTCTGCCACGCCTTCTCTGGGTGTTGGAAGAGCATAGTTGGCTTTGTGGTTGAGTTGGGCAATGCCTCCTGCAAAATAACGGAAAAGATGCTGATAGGAATACTCTCCGTCAATGGTGAGGCGGAACATCTCTCGGCGTGTGGGCGACTGCAGACCGCGCCAGTCACACATGAATTCCACGTAACCGTGCTTCGATTCATATTGTAGCAGTGCGCCTTGTATATTGGGATATGCGTATGCAATGGAGTCATATCTCAGATAGTCTGGCAACTGTCTGATGAAGTGCTTGTAAGGAATCTCACCGAAATGCAACGAAAAGCCCTTGTATTCATATTGGTAAAAGGCTATGGGGTCAACATGCAGATTTCGCCAGTTCCCGCCGAAAGGTTGTGTGTAATGTACGCCGGCTATGATTTTGTGCCGCCCGCCCTCTTTGTCTGTCAAGCCTATGCCGATTTCTGGCGATAGACGCAAACCGAATATTGTCTGTGCCCGTTGGTAGGGTTGTTTGTACTCGCGGTTGTCAAAGTAGGTGGCAAAGTCCACGTTGTACAGGAACTGTGCTTTCTGACCGAAGGAAAGACCGGCAACCGATAAGAATATCAACAAAATGCTCTTGCGCCTCATCTATGTTCATGTGTTACTTCCGTCGCAAAGGTAGCATAATTTGTCAATTCAGGCAAAAAGATGTCCTCCTCGGAATATCTTCCGGATGGTACGTTTATTTCGTTCCGGCGCTAAGATCTGATACTTTCTTTCTCTTAAAAGTGTCGTTTGTTAAGGTAGATGACAATATATTGTCTTTTTCTTTGTATCTTTGCGAGGTTAATATCTAATCCTTATTGTCGTATGCAGGAAAAGGAACAAAATATACCGCTTCTCGATTGCCCTGTTGATTACTTGGTAGGAGATGCCAGTGGAAAGATATTGAATGAGTATGGGCGTTTCCCGTGTAAAATTAAGTGTGGGGTTTATGCGTACGTCCTGCGTGGGACGGCTACGGCGACTATCAATATCACGAAGTATAATTTTCGTCCTGATGATGTCCTCATGTTGGAACCGGGCAGTTTTCTTCTCATCCACGAGTTCAGTGAAGATGCTCTTGTCTATTATATCCTGTTCTCGTCTTCATTTCTTGAGAAAAACACGTTCGGAGTGCATAGTGCTATGCATCTCATGCACGAGAAACAACCCGTACTTCATGTTTCCGAGGAGTGTGGCAATGTCCTCAAGCATACCGTCGACGTCATGCTGGAGGCGGCAAACTGTACTCCCTCCTTGCTTTCAAGCGCGAAGATGGTGCATATCTTCAATATCATACAATTGGCATACTCTGAGGGAATGCAGGAGCAAGGATATATCATTAAACCGCAGGATCGCAAGCAGGAGATATTCCAAATGTATAGCAAGATGGTGCTGAATCACTATCATGAGTGGCATCATGTCGCACGCTATGCGGAAGAACTGCGTCTCACTCTTCCCCATCTTTGTTCTACTATCAAGACCGTGAGCGGACGCACGGCTGGCGACTTGATAACGGACGCTATTCTCATGGATGCGAAGTCCCAACTCAAGATAACGAACCTGCAGATTAAAGAGATTGCTATAGCGCTTGGCTTCGACAACGTGGCATTCTTCAATCGTTTCTTCAAGTCGCACACGGGGTTGACTCCAAAGGCCTATCGGAATAGTTGACACATTCTTTGTCCCTGTATTGTCGTGTTTTCGTCGTTTTTTGTTGCTGCCGGTTTCTTTGTCTCGTTGTGCCTTTTTCTTGGGATTGCTTGAATAGGAAACCTGCACCGTCTCTGGCGTTGTCTGTCCGCTTACTTGGGATGCCGTGGCGCGTTTTGTTCTCTTGCAATGGATGTTGGCAGAGGACCTTCAGTATAGATACACAAAAAAGACAACTCATCGCGAGTTGTCTTTAAGCATTTCGCAAACGTGTAATAACGCTTAGGCGAGTTTATTGATGTAAACTGCCAGTTTCGATTTGAGGTTAGCGGCTTTATTGCGGTGGATAATGTTGCGTTTTGCCAACTTGTCAAGCATGCTTGATACCTTGGGCAACATGGCTGCAGCCTCCTCCTTATTGGTTGTTGCTCTCAAATCGCGTACGGCATTGCGAGCCGTCTTTGCATAGTAACGATTGTGCAACTTGCGCTTCTCTGTCTGACGAATTCTCTTCAAAGATGATTTATGGTTTGCCATCTTGTATAGTAATAAGTTTATCAGTTAAAGTTAATCTGTTTCTTAAGTAGCCCATAGCAGAATCGAACTGCTCTTTCAAGAATGAAAATCTTGCGTCCTAACCGATAGACGAATGGGCCGTCAATCTCTCGCCGCTGCCTTTATATCTCGTAATTAAGACATTATGCAGGCAGATTGGCTCTGCTCTGACGGAAATCGGCTGCAAAGGTACGATAAGTTTTTGAAACCCACAAACATTTCTACGGAAAATTTCTTTTCTTCCTCATGAAGACGTTCGTTCTTCCTGTTGAGCGGGTTTATAGATCCTCTTGAAGAACAAGGGACACCGTCCGTTTTGACAGTGTCCCCTGTTCTTGTCATTCATCAGTCGGATTATTCGTGGCAATCGCTTTGGCTCTTGCTTGTACGTTTGCTGCTGATGTTAATGCTCTTCTCGTCTGCACCCATCTTTACTGCAGCATCTTTGAGTGTTTGTTCGTAGGTCTTGAGGTCGTTCTTTGTTCCCCACCAAAGATGAGTGTAGGAATGTGAACCTATAAATTCATAAGTCTCGGTAACTTCATAGCAATAATTTGTGTCACCGCAAGAGGTCAAACCTACTGCCAATACGCAGGCAGCAGCAATCAAAAGTTTTTTCATTGATTGAGTGTATTTAATTGTTATTACTCCTACTCACTGAGGCTTTTCGGAATACTCCATATTTTTCTGCTGCAAAGATACACAAAAGATTAAATTGTCAGGAAAAAATGGATGCGAATATGCGAAAAATAGATCAATTTATTGGTATATATAGCCATTCTTGACGAACCATTGGCGTCATAGTCGTATTTTCATTATCCGGGATTTTTATACTACCTTTGCATTGGTTTGTACTCCGTAAGACATAATGGAACACATACACAGAGTGTACATAACATGAAACAAGCAAAGCATATTCATATCTTGTCTCCTTCCGGAGCAATCGAACGCAAATATGTGGACGATGCTGCGGCTGTATTGCGTGCTGCTGGGTTCAGGGTTTCGCTCGCCCCTCATGTGTACGAACGCTGTGGACGCTTTGCCGGAACTGTGGAACAGCGGTTGGAGGATGTCAATACTGCCTTGCAGGATTCTTCCGTCGATATATTGCTTTGCAGCCGTGGAGGGTATGGCATGGCGCAGATCGTGGATAAGATACAATTGCCGCAGATGCATTGTCCGCTGGTGGTCGGATTCAGTGATATAACCTGCTTCCATAATCTTTTGGCAACCCGCAATATCCCGTCTTTGCATGCTTTGATGACCAGGCATATCGCCACTCTTCCTGCCGATGCCCCCGCACTGACCGGTCTCTTTTCAGTACTTGGCAATCGCCCCGTCCGCTACATTATCTCTCCCTGTTCCCTGAATCGTGTCGGTCAGGCGGAAGGAATGTTGCGTGGTGGCAATTTGTCTGTTCTTTATGGTCTTCAGGGAACCCCTTATGCTGTTCAAAAAGGCGGGATACTTTTCATTGAGGACATTGCAGAACGGCACTATCATATCGATCGCATGATGCAGAATCTCCGTCTCAGTGGCGTGTTGGCGCATTTGTCTGGGCTTGTCGTGGGGCAGTTTTCCGGCTGTGACGACGATCCGCTTATGCAGCAAACGGTCATGGAAACCATCCTGCAGTCCGTCTCCTGCTACGGCTATCCCGTTGTCTTCAATTTCCCCGCAGGGCATGTGGAGGACAATATGCCTCTTGTCTTGAATCATCCGTGCCGTCTCACGGTGACGGACGGAGAAGTCCTTTTCGAACAGCCTGAAATACAAATTTGATAACCTTTTGATATATGATGAAACGAAATTTTCTGACGATACTTTTGGCTTTCTGCTCTCTTCTTCCGCTTTCTGCGCAAATGCACCTCATTCTGGGAGATTGGTACACGGTGGACGACAAAACAGGTGAGAGTTACTCTGTGGTGCATATCTATCGCGGAGAGAATGGCAAATACTATGGCAAGATAACGGCTATGCTTGTTCCCGGAACGGAGAAAGAGGTCTGTCGCGATTGCACAGGAGCCGATAAGAATCAGCCCGTACTGGGTATGGTTATTATACGCGACATGGTCGAAAAGAACGGAGTTCTTACGGGTGGAAAAGTGCTTGATCCCGAAACAGGCAATTTCTACTATGGAAAAATTTCCTACAACAATGGAAAACTGACGCTGCGGGGATCTATTGACAAACTGGGCGTGCTCGGTCGTTCTCAGAACTGGAAACGCAAACCATGACGGAAAACGGGGATAGAGCGGAGTCCGGATTTTCTGCCGATGCGTATGACTTGGCGGAGCAGTATGCGTTTCTCACGAATCGTTGTATCTTCCTGACGGGTAAGGCGGGAACGGGCAAAACCACGTTCCTTCGCAAACTGCAGCAGGATACAAAGAAAAACTTGGTGGTTGTTGCGCCTACGGGAGTGGCGGCTGTCAATGCGGGCGGAGTTACCATTCACTCTTTCTTCCAGTTGCCCATTCGTACTTTTCCGCCTACGCCGCAATCTGCGCGGCAGGTCTTTGCAGAGCAGCGTATGCACGAACGGAAGAGGAATATCTTGTATCATCTCGATACGCTCGTTATTGACGAGATTAGTATGGTTCGGGCTGACGTGTTGGATATGATAGATGCCGTTCTGCGGCACTATCGCTATCAGCCCAATCTCCCTTTCGGGGGCGTACAGACTGTTTTTATAGGTGATCTCTTCCAGTTGTCTCCTGTTGTCCGTTCCGAAGACGAACATTTGCTTGCACCCTATTACGACGGACCCTACTTCTTCCAAAGTCGGGTAATGCAGCAGATCAATCCTGTGTATATTGAATTGGATCATGTTTTCCGGCAGCAGGATGCAGGGTTTGTCACTCTGCTCAATGAGGTACGTAATAATTGCCTTTCTGCGCATGGACGGGAATTGCTTTCTGCCCGCTATCTTCCGCAATATGTTAATACGGAAGACGATTTTCATATCACGCTCACAACCCACAACCGGTTTGCAGACGACATCAACCGGCAACAACTGGACAAACTGCCCGGCATGGAGCAGGAATTTCACGCCGTGGTGGAGAATGTCTTCCCCGGGAATGCTTATCCGGCAGAAGAAACGCTTGTGCTGAAAGAGGGAGCGCGGGTTATGTTTATCCGTAACGATGAGAATCCTGCAAAACGCTATTACAATGGCAAACTGGGTGTAGTTGCCGGTTTCTGTGAAGAAGGTGTTCGTGTCGCCTGTGAGGGGGAGGAGGATATCATTGTCAGTCAGTCTGTCTGGGAGAACGTACGCTATTGGGAAGATCCTGAAACGGGAAATATCGGGACCGAACTGTTGGGGACGTTTTGCCAGTTCCCTTTGCGGCTGGCATGGGCAATCACTATCCACAAAAGTCAGGGACTCACTTTTGATAAAGTGATTATTGACGCATCCAAGGCTTTTGCCGCAGGGCAAATTTATGTGGCATTGAGTCGGTGCAGGACTTTGGAAGGCATCGTGTTGTCTTCTCCTCTCGATAGGGTGAGTTTTTCCAACGATCCGTCGGTCATTGACTATACCCGCAATCAGCCGTCCATTTCGCAGGTCGGTTCCTGGTTGTCTGGTGCCAAACAGGACTATTTGATTCGTCAGTTGTCCGATTTGTTCGATTGCCGCCCCTTGTATCAGCAGGTGGAACGCCTCGTCGCTTTGGTGAAAAAGAGTGTTTCCTTCAATGAGGACACCTTGCCGTTCTTGGCGGAGGTGCAGGATTCTCTTTTGTCGCTTGCAACGGTGGGTGAACAGTTCAATCGCCAGTTGTTTCACATCTTTTCAGGCTCGCCTGTCGATTTCGGTTATCTGCAGCATCGCCTGCAGTTGGCAGCCGGTTATTTCTCGCCGCGTATTCAGTCTTTGGCACATTCTCTTTTGCACATGCCGTGCAGAAGCAGGAATAAGGAAGACGCTACGGATTTTCAGGTCATGGTGGAAGATGTGCATCTCAATCTGCATTTGAAACTGACTCTTATGAAGGCGGTTGCAGACCAGCCTTCCACCATGCAACTGCTGTCTGCTAAACAACGGTTCATTGCGCCGCTGTTCACTGTCGTGGTTCTGCAGAAGGAACCCGTGAAACGAAAGACAAAGAAAACCAGGACAACGAAAACGAAAAAAGAGGAATCCGCCGGTGAGTAGATGGTTCCCGCAGTAAAACATTCCGTCTTGGTTGATATTTTTACCTCTCTTTTTCTTTCCTTTTTTGTCCGCCTCTCTTTCTTGTTCTTTTCAAGGTGGATAGAATCCGTTTGCTGTGTAGTTGCCGGAGAGTTGGTATCCTTTGTCCGTCTGGCAGATAGCGGTTTTCCGCTTGCGACTCCTCAAGCCGACCTCATCGACCCCTCAACGGGAGGTCTGGAATGGAAGAGTTCGGTCTGTGCATTTTAATGTATCAGGAAATAGTAGTACCTTTGCCGGAACGATTATGAAAACATATACTATCATACAGAATGCTACGGGATTGACTCTTTTCAATGAAGAGGGGAAAGAGGTTCCGGCGCGCGATGTGTTGGATGTCTGTCCCGACAGAAAAGTGTATGCCTTCTGTGGGCCCATGGGGGCAGGTAAAACAACATTTATTAAGCAACTCTGCGGGGAACTTGGGGTTACCGATGTGGTAAATAGCCCTACTTTTGCCATTGTGAATGTGTATGAAGATGCACGGGGAGAGGATATCTATCACTTCGACTGCTATCGTCTCAAGTCGGTTGCCGAGGCACAGGATTTTGGGGCGGAGGACTATCTCTATTCGGGATGCTATTGCTTTGTCGAGTGGCCCGACATCATATCTCCTTTGTTGCCCGAAGATGTGGTTTCTGTGCAGATTGAACCGCAACCCGACGGTAGGCGGATTCTTCGGGTACTATGAAACGTCTTGCCGCCATATTGTTCTGTCTCGTCTCTTTGTTTTGCACTGCCTCCGCCGAAGGGATAGAGCATGAATGTACTCTTTGGCTGCAGTATGGTGGCAAGTGGCAGCAGGACCGGTATCTCACGCCGCTTCTCTATTCAGGTCAGACGGCGGGCGTTGGCGGCGAATGGAGGCAGATGTTCCGAAGAACGCAGGATTGGACGCATTGTGGAGGGCTGTATGTCAGTGGCGCTTTCTTCCTGAACAAACCGAGGCAGAACGTGATATATAGTCTCGGCGTGCAGACGGGGTGGGGTGCCGATTACAATTTTCAGAGACGGCTCTCGGTTAAGGGACTCAATCTCTTTCTGGGACCTTACTTGGATTTCGACTATGCGGGGCGCTTGCAGGGAATCAGTGTCAACAAACCCTACTCGATGGATATGGGGCTTTCTCTCTGCTTGCATACGGGATTGTCATGGCGTTTCCTCGCCAGGCGCAGCAACTATCGCTTGTCTTATGACCTCGTAACCTCCGCTTTGGGAGTGGTGTATGTGCCGGAATACTGGGAAAGTTACTATGAGTTAAGTAAACATCTGTCCGACGGGTTTGCATTTGCCTCTCTTCATAACAGGCAAACCGTACGGCATATGCTGGCGCTGGATATGCAGTTCCGCCATTCCGCATGGAAGGTGGGGGTCAGGCATGAGTATGTGCATTATTTTATCCACGGCATACGGATGCGGCGTGAAGAAGTCTCGCTCGTGATAGGCATGGTCTTCCAATATACAACCAAAATACGGCCTTTTCGATGGTAAAACGTTGTTGCTGCATATTCTTGTCTTTCTTCCTTGTCTCTTGTATGGGCAAGGTGGAGGACTCGTATTCCGATACACCCGAAGGCAACTTTCAGGCGTTGTGGGAAATCATTGATACCAAGTACTGCTTCCTTGATGAAAAGCATGTCGATTGGAATGAGATATACCGGCAGTATCATGGCAGGGTGCAGGAACTCGCCCCCGGCGATGAGTATGGCTTGTTCGATGTGTTGGCTTCCATGCTGGACAGCCTTCGTGATGGTCATGTCAATCTCTATTCCCCCTTCGATGTGTCCCGCAATGCGGATTGGCTGGAAGGCTATCCGGTTAATTTCAATGCAGACCTTCTCTATTCAGACCAATACCTCTCTCCCGACTACAGAATAGCGGGAGGAATGCACTACAACCGTATCGCAGGCGGTCAGGTGGGACTGATTCGTTACGGGAGTTTCTCCGACGGCTTCTCGTCTCTCAATATGGCGTATGTACTCAACTGCTTCAAAGACTGCAAAGGGTTGATCTTGGACTTGAGGAGCAATGGAGGAGGCGACTTGGAATATGCCCGCAAGTTGGCGGCGGTATTCTTCCCCGAGACGCGCACGGTCGGCTATTGGCAACATAAGACGGGGAGCGGACACGATGATTTCTCCCCTCTCCGCCCTATGACGGTCGATACGGCCGACATCCCATTGCGTTGGCTTCGTCCCGTTGCCGTTCTGTCGAACCGTTCTGCCTATTCTGCCACCAACTTCTTCTTGAGTGCCATACGCTGTGCAGACAATGCGCGTATCTTTGGCGGACGGAGCGGAGGCGGAGGAGGTATGCCTATGAGTTACGAACTGCCGAATGGATGGATCGTACGCTTCTCAAGCGTACGTATGTACGATGCACGGAAGCAGTCCATAGAAGACGGAATACAGCCCGACGAGGAAGTCAATCTCGTCAGTGCCGGTAAGGATGATATAATTGAAGCAGCAACTGATTGGATATTGCAATGATAGAAGTAACAGACATACACAGGAGTTTCGGTGCACTGGAAGTGCTGAAAGGAGTGAATCTGCATGTTGATAAGGGAGAGATAGTCTCCATTGTCGGACCCAGCGGAGCAGGAAAAACAACGCTCTTGCAGATTATCGGTTCATTGGATAAACCTGATAGAGGCAATGTGTGTATAGGGGGTGTGGACTTGTTCGGTCTCAAGGAAAAGGAGTTGGCACATTTCCGGAATCACCATATAGGTTTTATATTCCAGTTCCATCAACTCCTCCCCGAGTTTACGGCACTTGAAAACGTAATGATGCCCGCCCTTATCGCAGGGGAAAATATGAAGAACGCGCAGGCGCGTGCCTCGGAGTTGCTTGCCGGATTGGGATTGGCAGAGCGCGTAAAACACAAACCCAACCAACTGTCGGGAGGTGAAAAGCAGAGGGTGGCGGCAGCACGTGCCATGATGATGAACCCTGATGTGATACTTGCGGACGAACCTTCGGGCAGTCTCGACAGTGCTAACAAGGAAGAACTGCACCGCTTGTTGCTGGATATGCGGAATCAATACGGGCATACAATAGTCATTGTAACGCACGATTCCGGCCTTGCCGCGATTTCTGACCGTGTAATTAAGATGAAAGATGGAAAGATTTGCTAAGGTTTTGTTGTTTGCTTGCTTGCCTCTGCTTTGGAGTTGCAAGGCGGGTAGAACCTTTTTCCCGAAGGATATTCCGGCGGCTCAAGTCTCTGTCGTCCGTTTTGACAGTGCCTTGCTGCATCTCGACACACTGCATATAGCAGAGGGAGTACGCAAACTGTATGCCGACTATCCCTCTTTTATGCCGGTCTTCTGCGAGGATATACTCGGCATCTATTCCACGGATACCGCCTATCTGCAGGAGGCGCTGCCGAAGTTTCTGGGTGATACGTTGTATGGATTCAGGCAGACAAACGCTGAAGTGTTGCGCCAATATGCCGACATCAGCGGTTTGCAACACGCACTTGATGCGGCTTTCGGGCGCTTGCTGTATCTCTATCCGGATTGGGTCGTGCCGTCTGTCTATTTCTTTGTATCGGGTTTCAATGCGTCCATCCTCTTCATTGATGACGACCTTGCCGTGGGCGTGGATATGTATCTCGGGAGCGATTACGAGTTCTACAACCACGTTGTATATAACTACCAGAAGCAGACAATGCGCAAAGAGTGTATCCCTGTGGACGTGGTGTCGGCATATCTGTTCCGTCATATCCCATTCAACAGCGGGAAAGGAAGGCTGCTTGAGAATATGATATACCGTGGCAAGATTATGTATCTGCTTTCGCTGGTGTTCTCCGAGGAGCCCGGATATGAAGTGATGGGCTATACGAAACAGCAGTGGGAGTGGTGCCGGAAGTATGAATCGGATATCTGGCAGCGCATGATAGACAAGAAAGATCTGTTCCGTACGGAGAGCGTGGTACTCACGTCCTATCTCAACGACGGACCCTTCACCAGCGAAATAAGCCAGGATGCACCGGCACGGCTTGGCACTTGGACGGGCTGGCAGATATGCAAAGCGTATATGCAGCATAATCCCGACGTCACCTTGCAGGAACTTATGCAGGAGCCCGACGCCCAAAAGATACTGGAGCAATCCTATTATCGTCCGTAATGACGCAATCCTTGAACAATCATAATACTATCTCTATATGAACCGCAACGACTTCCCCATATTAAGTCAGCAGGTCAATGGCCGGCAGTTGGTTTATTTTGACAATGCTGCCACCAGCCAGAAACCGCAAGTCCTGCTGGATGCCATCACCTACGCATACTCACATTTCAATGCCAATATCCACAGGGGGGTGCACCATCTGAGTCAGGTGGCAACGCAGCAACACGAAGATGCACGCAAGGCGGTGGCACGCTTCATCGGTGCCGAATCTGCCGATTCCGTAATCTTTACGAAAGGTACAACCGACTCCATAAACATGTTAGCCTTCAGTTATGGCGAACAATACGTGCACTCAGGGGACGAAATAGTGGTCTCTATGTTGGAGCACCACTCCAACATAGTGCCCTGGCAGATGCTTTGCCAGCGGAAAGGAGCCACCCTGCGTGTGATACCTTTGAAAGACGATCTCACGCTTGACACGGAGGCGTTCCGGCAACTGCTCAATCCGCACACCAGACTGGTGAGCGTTGCCCACGTGAGCAACGTGTTGGGAACAATCAATCCGATAGAGGAAATCATACGGATAGCGCACGGACACGGGGTTCCCGTCTGTATTGATGCGGCACAATCTGCGCCACATTTGCCGATAGATGTACAGGCTCTGGATTGCGATTTCCTGGCATTCTCGGCGCATAAAGCATACGGTCCGACGGGATTGGGCGTACTCTACGGGAAAGAAAAGTGGCTGAATGCCCTGCCTCCTGCCGAAGGCGGAGGGGAGATGATAGAACATGTATCTTTTGAGAAGACGACCTACAATACACTTCCTTACAAGTTTGAGGCGGGAACACCGGACTATATAGGGTCTTATGCCTTTATGAAGGCATTGGGTTATCTGGACAGTATAGGGATGGACACCATACACCGGCATGAGGAAGACCTTGCTGCATATGCAGAGCAACAACTTTCCGCCCTGCCGCAGGTGCATATCTATGCCGCCGGTCAGAAAAAGGCAGGAGTGGTGTCTTTCAATGTGGAGGGGGCCCACCCGTATGATGTTGGGGTCCTTCTCGACCAGCAGGGCGTTGCCGTAAGAACCGGTCACCACTGCGCAGAACCACTTGTCAATTATCTCAAGTGTCCGGGGACGGTGCGTATATCATTCGCTCTCTACAACACAAGAGAAGAAGTGGATACTTTCATCGTGGCGCTCAAGCGTGCCATAGCCATGCTTCTTTAGCCCACAACCCATGAAAACACGCATCTTGACCTTTTTATGTCTGCCTTTCATGCTTTGTCCGCTTTGTTTTGCACAGGTCACCGAGGTTATTCCCGGTAGTCCCTTTGCAGCCAATACCGCGACGGCGAGAACCGATTATTGGGCGGCTTTCCACAACCCGGCGTCTCTTGTACAGGAGGAACGCTTCGGCGTAGCCTTGCAATATGAGAACAAGTACCTTACAGGAGAACTCTCAACAGAACTTGTGCAGGCATCCTTCACCAATCCGTATGTCAATGTCGGCGTGGCGTACTCCTTCTTCGGATTTTCCCGTTACTCGGAGATGATGGCAGCCGTAGCACTTGCCAGGCAGTTCGGACGCTTCTCTCTGGGACTGCAGGCCAACCTGCTGTGCGTCTATGCGGGAGAAAGTGCCGGTTACCGGTGTACCGCCGTACCGCAAATCGGCGCGGTGGTAAGCATTACCCCTGCTTTCGCGCTGGGCTTCCAGACTTTCAACCCTTTTGTCCAATCGCTCAAACTGACGGAAACACGCAGGCAACTTCCTGCCATATACTCGTTGGGTTTTGACTATCATTTCCGCAAAAACATGCGCTGGGATGTGCAGGCTGACTATGACATTAATAACACATTCCGTATTGCTACCGGCTATGAATGGCGGGCAGTGGAGCAACTGACACTGAAGTTGGGAGTGTATTATCACCGGTATGTGGTCACCTGTATCGGTTTCGGACTGCATTTTCATGGCTTCCAAACCAATGTATCTGCCGAACTTCACCCTGTGCTGGGTGTTACCACTCTTTGTCAGTTGTCCTATTCATGGAAGTGATGCGCAAAATAACGCTTCTTGTTTTCTTCCTGTTGCCGGTGTGCCGACCGGCGGCGGAGAACATCAATCTTGCTCTGCCGCTTGACAATATCATCATGGATATATACGAGACAGTCGTAGAGAACGGGCAGGAAGTGGATTTTGAAAGTCTGGAGCAGGACTTGTATGCGTTGTCGGAATCGCCTGTCAACATCAATGCCGCGACACAAGAAGACTTGCAGCGTCTCCCGTTCCTGTCGGACGAACAGATTGATGCCATTCTGCTATATGTGTATCAACATCCTCTCCATTCGCTTTACGAACTACAGTTGATACCTTGCCTGAAGTCGTATGACATACGAGATATGCTCCCGTTTGTATGTGTTGCACCTGTTGAGCCGGAGCCGGTTGTCTATTGGAAGGAAAATTTCCGGCAGGCGAAGCACCAGCTGACTCTTCGTGCGGATATGCGCAACATGGAACGGACGGCATACGATCCGTATTACGTGTCGCTGAAATACCTTTTTGATTCAAAGCATTTCCAGGCGGGATGCAGTATGGAGAGGGATCCCGGCGAACCATGGTGGGGCAAGAAGACGTACGTCTTCGACTTTTATGGCGGTTTCGTGCAACTGAACCGTCTCGGCTCGCATCTTGACAAATGGATTATGGGAGACTACCGGGCGAGTTTCGGACAGGGGCTTGTGCTGAGCAGCCCGACTTATTCAGGCGGCAAACAGGTCTCCTCCGCAGGAAGACGACGGGAAGGCATAAGCCGCCATCATTCTACGCAGGAGTATAATTTCTTTCGCGGGACGGCTGCCACGCTGCAGTGGGGGAATGTTGAGTTGACGGCATTGTACTCTGCACGGCGGATTGACGCCCGGAGAGGGAGTGACGGTACATTCCCGTCTGTCATTACAACGGGTTATCACAGAACTGCCACAGAGTTGCACACCAAACAATCGGTTTGGCAACACACGATAGCCACGCATGTATCCTATCGGCATAACCGGATGAAGGTGGGAATGACACTGCGGGAGACGCTGTTTGATGCGACTCTCGTGCCAACTCCCACATACTATAATGCCAACTATTTTCAGGGAAAGAGACAGTTTGCCGCAGGATTTGATTACCGCTGGAGTTACCGCCGTTTCTCTTTGTTCGGAGAATTGGCGGCGGCACAGAACAGGCGTTGGGGCATTGCCAACATTACAGGTATCCGCCTTGCGCCTGTCAGTGATTTGACCTTGGTGGCACTATACAGGTTTTACTCGCCGACATACGATGTATTTAATGCCAATGCTTTCGGCGAGACATCCCGCAACAATGACGAAACGGGTGTATATATTGGGGCAGAGGTATCCCTTGTTCCCAAATGGCGTTTTTCCGCTTATGCGGATATGTTCTCGTTCCGTTTCCCGAAATACGGGATAAAGACTCCGTCCTCAGGATATGAGGTGATGTTTCAGGCGGATTTCACTCTGTCGGAAGAACTGCAGATGCAATGGCGTTTCAGAGCCAAGCAGAAGGCTGAGAGAGACCGTTACAGCCTTCGCTATTATGTCTGTTGGCAGACAGGAGGCTGGCGTTTCAGGACTCATCTGGAGGGTAACCTGTCCAAAGAGAATGACCAGAGGAAGCCCGTGCCGGGTGCGATGTTGGCAGAGGACTGTTCGTACCAGTTGCAACGTGTGCCCATCTTGCTACAATTGCGTTTGCAGGCTTTTTATGCGCCGAACTACCAGAACCGTTTCTTCGCGTACGAGAACGATGTATTATATGCCTTTTCGATTCCTTCGGTCTATGGAACAGGGGCACGCTATTACCTCAATGTACGCTATAAAATCAATGAACACTGGGCAGTCTATTGCAGGGCATCGCAAACCGTTTATTCAAAACAATGGGTTTCGCAGCAGCAACTGACACATCAACGTGTAACGGATGTGCATGTGTTGGTGAGATGGACATATTAGGACCTTCCTGGCAGACTCCCCCAATCCCCCTCAAAGAGGGGGCATATTATTTATTTACGATTGGACAATTTACAATGTACGATTTTTGCTTCATTCGCATCTCGTTGATGGGTCGATGAGGTCGGCTTGAGGGGGCGTAAGTGACAGAGACCCAATAGCCTTAAGGGAAGGAAGGGTACAGACGCTGTGAAATATTTTACAGAAGAGGGTGAATCAAGAGAGACTGAACCGATTGTTTTCGGGAAGGTACCTACTATAAAAAAGAAAGGTTGTCATCACGACAACCCAATCTTTACTTAACCTTAAATCTAATACCATGAAAAACACGGTGCAAAAGTACGTCATCTACGGAATATGTACAATACTTGCAATGAAAAAAATATGCTTTTGAGCATAAATAGTGCATAAAATCTAACTTTTATAATCTATACATTGCAAAGTATAGGTGTGTTTTTCAGCGTTGTATGCCAAAATGTAAGAATGCAGAAATAAATCCATAATAATGTTGCCCAATTAGAAGAATAGGTGTACCTTTGTATCGCCTTAAGAAGTGACTATTTCCATAGAAACACGTGCTTTTCCTGTTAATTTAGAATAAGTAACACATTAAACTATACGATTATGAAAAAGTTAGATTTGACGCAGTACGGCATTACGGGTACTACCGAGATCGTACACAACCCTTCCTACGAACAGTTGTTCGAGGAGGAAATGAGAAAAGACCTTGTTGGCTATGAAAAAGGTCAGTTGACCGAACTGGGTGCCGTAAACGTAATGACTGGTGTGTTCACCGGTCGTTCGCCTAAGGACAAATACATCGTTGATGACGCACAGAGCCACGACAATGTTTGGTGGACCAGCGAGGCTTACAAGAACGACAACCACCCGATGTCGGAGAAAGTTTGGGGCGAGGTAAAGGCTTTGGCACAGAAAGAGTTGAGCAACAAACGCCTGTTTGTTGTTGATGCGTTCTGCGGCGCTAACAAAGAGACCCGTTTGGCTGTCCGTTTCATTGTAGAAGTAGCATGGCAGGCACATTTTGTTACCAATATGTTCATCCGTCCTTCCAAAGAGGAGTTGGAGAACTTCGAGCCTAACTTCGTGATCTACAACGCTTCAAAAGCAAAGGTGGAGAACTACAAAGAACTCGGCTTGAACAGCGAGACCTGCGTGGCGTTCAACACCACCAGCCACGAGCAGGTAATCATCAACACCTGGTACGGCGGCGAGATGAAGAAAGGTATGTTCTCGATGCAGAACTACTACCTGCCTCTGAAGGGCATCGCTTCGATGCACTGCTCGGCCAACACCGACAAAGAGGGCAAGAACACCGCTATCTTCTTCGGTCTGTCGGGTACGGGTAAGACCACTCTTTCGACCGACCCGAAACGTCTGCTTATCGGTGACGACGAGCACGGATGGGACGACGAGGGCGTATTCAACCTCGAAGGCGGCTGCTATGCCAAGGTGATCAACCTCGACAAAGAGAGCGAGCCGGACATCTACAACGCTATCCGTCGCGATGCGCTCCTCGAGAACGTAACCGTTGACGCAGAGGGCAAGATTGATTTCGCAGACAAGAGCGTAACCGAGAACACCCGTGTTTCGTATCCTATCTACCACATCAACAATATCGTTAAACCGATTTCTGCAGGTCCTGCAGCGAAGAATGTTATCTTCTTGTCGGCTGATGCTTTTGGCGTACTTCCTCCAGTATCGATTCTGACTCCGGAGCAGACGAAGTACTATTTCCTGAGCGGTTTTACTGCTAAGTTGGCAGGAACAGAGCGCGGTATCACCGAGCCTACTCCCACTTTCTCGGCTTGCTTCGGTCAGGCGTTCCTTGAACTCCACCCAACCAAATACGCAGAGGAGTTGGTTAAGAAAATGGAGAAATCGGGTGCGAAAGCATACCTCGTCAATACCGGTTGGAACGGTACGGGCAAACGTATCTCTATCCGCGACACCCGTGGTATCATCGACGCTATCCTCGGTGGCGACATCCTGACCGCTCCGACGAAGAAGATCCCGTATTTCAACTTCGAGGTTCCGACCGCTCTGCCGGGCGTAGATCCCGCTATTCTCGATCCGCGCGACACCTACAAGGACGCTGCCGAGTGGGATGTCAAGGCGAAAGATTTGGCGGGTCGTTTCATCAAGAACTTCGTCAAGTACGAGACCAACGAGGCAGGCAAAGCCCTTGTTGCTGCCGGTCCTCAACTCTAAGACTAAGACATTGTGCCCTTCATAGGGCAACGGAAAGTTAGTATTGCAAGAGTTATCCGATTAGGTTTTCGGGTGACTCTTGCTGTATTTATACAGGGCAACCGCACCCAAAACACGGTATAGCCACAATAGAGGTTAGGTGATAGAGAGTAGAGATTAGGAGATTGATTAAAAGAGCATTATAGGCGTTGTCTATAAGATTTACTAATACTAATTCATTAAACATAGGAGGGGGGATAGAAATTCCAGTTGTTCGAGATGTCCTAGGTGGTTTGGACAGTTCTTCCCAACCATCCAAGTACTACCCATTTTGAGGCGGTTGCCCCGGTATTAATATGGTTGCGTTTGTATTAGTAAAAAAAATGCGTAACTTTGCAAACAAACATAAGTGGCACATCATATGGAGTCAACCAATACCAACAAACACAAAATCGCCGTCATAGCAGGCGCAGGTCCTGCGGGGCTTACCGCGGCTTATGAACTACTTAAAAATACGGATATCCATCCCGTTATTCTCGAGGCCACTGATGCTATCGGCGGTATCTCGCAGACCGTCCGGTACAAAGGCAACCGTATGGACATCGGCGGACACCGTTTCTTCTCCAAGAGCGAGGAGGTGATGCGCTGGTGGCAGAACATTATGCCTACTCAGGGTGCGCCCTCCAAGGACGATATCCTGCTCCATACTGCCGACAAACCCCTTTCGCCCGATGGTCCCGACCCCGAGAAGACCGACCGCGTCATGCTGCTCCGCAACCGCGTCAGTCGTATATTCTTCCTGCGTAAGTTCTTCGATTATCCCATTTCCATGAAGAAGGAGACTTTCTTCAATATGGGATTTCTGAACACTATGCGTGCAGGTTTCGGTTACCTGTGGTCGTGTGTGCACAAACTGCCCGAGACCTCATTGGAGAACTTCTATATCAACCGTTTCGGGCGACCGCTCTACGAGATGTTCTTTGAGGGATACACAGAGAAAGTATGGGGCGTACACCCATCCAAGTTGGGTGCCGACTGGGGCAGCCAGCGCGTCAAAGGATTGAGTATTATGTCTGTCTTAAAGGATATGTTCCAACGTGCTTTCGGGCTGAAAAGCAAGCATGTCGAGACCTCTCTCATTGAGCAATTTGTTTACCCGAAATACGGTCCCGGGCAATTATGGGAGGCCGTGGCAGATGATATTCGCCAACTCGGCGGCGAAATACACATGCAGCACGAAGTTATGGGTGTGACTGTGGAAGAGGGTAGTGTCTGTTATTGCCCGCACTGCTGACGGACAGGAGCAGACTTTTCTATGCGACTATTTCCTTTCCACTATGCCAATCAAAGACCTAATCCCCGCTTTTCGTGGTATCGAAGTACCGCAATCCGTTTCCGACATCGCCTCCCACCTGCCTTACCGTGATTTCATTACGGTAGGCTTGTGTGTCAAGCAGATGTGTATCAAGAACCAAACGCATATACCTACTTTCGATCATCGTGTACCCGATACATGGATATATATTCAGGAGCGCGATGTACATATTGGCCGCTTGCAGGTGTTCAACAACTGGTCGCCGTACCTTGTGAATGACTACGAACACACTATGTGGATAGGTCTTGAGTATTTCTGTACCGAGGGCGACTCGTTCTGGAATATGCCCAAGGAGGATTTTATCCGAATGGCTATTGATGAGTTGGTCAAGATAGACATCATCAATCGTGAGGACGTCCTCGATGCCTGCCATGTGCGCGTCAAGAAAGCCTATCCTGCCTATTATGGCTCGTACTATCAATTGGACACCGTCAAGGCGTTCCTCAATACTATCCCAAACCTATACTGTCTCGGGCGCAACGGACAGCACCGCTACAATAATATGGACCACTCTATGATGACCGCTATTGAGTGCGTGCGCAATATCCGCAATGGTGTCCAAGACAAAAACAATATCTGGAATGTAAATACTGAAAAAGAATATCATGAGCAGAAATAATATCTTCCGTTATATCGTCTTCCCGCTGACGATTGTTATAGCGTGGTTGTGTGTTGTACTCTATACTTTCAATAGCAAACCCGACCTCAACGGTGATAACTTCAACTACTATATCTATGCCACCTCCTTGGCAGGGGGTAACGGCTATTGTGATTTGTCTTCACCGGGCAGTCCTGCCACTTCTGTTTTTCCGCCCGGCTACCCTATTCTGATGACCCCGCTGCGTGCTATTACGGATAGTATCGTGGCGCAGAAATGGCTCAACGAGGTCTTTGTCTTGGCGAGTATCCTCCTGCTCTATTTCGCCTTGTTGGCGCTCTCATTGCCGATGGATATAGCCTTCACAGCCTCCATAGCGGGACTCTTTTGTCCACGCCTGCTCCATTTCTCTACGATGATGATGTCCGAATCAAGTTTCCTCTTTATGAGTATGCTGGTCTTCTTTGCACTCATCCTGATGAGTAAAAAAGAAGAAAAGTGGTGGAGCGAACTTACATCGCCTTGGTTTTATGTGATGCTTGTGGCATTGATCTTTACCTACCATATCCGTACACAGGGCGTAGCCCTTGTGGCGGCCGTTGCCTTGGTCTTGTTGGTGCGTCGCCGCTGGGCGGCTCTGCCTGCCACTATTGTCGGTTTCGTCCTCGGCTGCCTGCCGTGGATGCTCCGCAATCGTGCCCTTGGGCTGAATGGCAACCGCTATCTCGACTCGATTATGGTGGCTAATCCGTGGCGACCCGAGATGGGCTCTCTCGGCTTGGGTGAGGTGGTGTCGCGCTTCTTCGATACCCTCCGTATGCTCATCTTCAATGCTTTCCCGAGCACTATTCTGCCATTTGCCAAACTGAATTGTGATGAGCCTGCTTATACGTGGTACATCTACCTTTTGGGTGCGGTTATGCTGGCGGTTATGATCCTTGGTGCATGGCGCCTCGGTAAGCAACGCTGGTTCGCTATCGGCTATATCGCTGCCACACTCGGTGTCATCTCTATTTTCAGCACCCCGAGCGGCAACCGCTATATAACCTCTGTCCTGCCTTTTCTGACGGCTTTTCTGCTCATTGGATTGTGGGCTATCCTTACCTGGCTTTTGCAGCGCAAATGGAAAGAGAAACGCTTTCCTGCCTATATCCTGCTGCTCTTGCTCTTTTTCTCCAAGGCGGGTTTGCAGGAGGAACACCAACTCGCGCAGCAGAAATACCCTGTCAATTACCGGCAGTTCTTCGCCATCGGCAAGTCGCTCAAGAAGAGCACGCCGGAAAACACGGTGGTCTGCTCGCGCAAGCCGCAGATGCTCTATATGTACAGCGGTCGTCCGGGCGTGAACTACCAATATACCGACGATGCGCGTGCGCTGATAGCCGACCTGGTGAAGAAGAACGTGGACTTGGTGCTGGTCGATGCCCTCGGCTACAGTTCCACCTACCGTTACCTCATTCCCGCCATTCAGCAGTACCCGCAGTTCTTCCCGCAAGCCCTCGCCCACTACGACAACACCGGCACCTACCTCTTTGTCTTTGACAAACAGCGTGCAATACAGGAATTGGCATTGGAGGAATAAAAAACATATAATTATCCACGAATTACCCATTAATGCATTAATGGTTCAATTATATGGTTAATTATATGTTTCCAAAATAATTAACGTCTGATTATACGATAATTAACGTTTTAAGAAGATGAATTTCAGTGAATTGACGGATACCCTGTTCAGGAAGGACACGGACAATATATGGCTCCAATGGTTCCGCTACTGTTTTGTGGCGGTAGGGGCGTTTGCAATGGACTACGGCAGTTATTTTCTGGCGTCGTATGTGATAGGCATACCGTATTTAGTGGCAGCGGTGATCGGCTTTGTAGTCGGTACGCTGACCAACTATGCCATCTCGAAGTTCCTCGTCTTCCGCGGCGAACCGAAGTCGCGTGCGGGGGAGATAGCGGGGGTATTCCTGATAGGGGGTATCGGACTGGTGTTCCTCGAGGCGGGTATATGGTTCTTCACGGAGCGGGTAGGGGTGCATTACCTGGTCTCCAAACTGATTATGACGGTGATCGTCTTCGCGTGGAACTTCCTCGCCCGCAAGTTCTTTATGTACTCCAAGCGCTTCAACGTCCTCAAAGACAATAAATAGCCTCTGACACACATCGTGAGCAAATATAGCAAAAGATTTGCCGGATCAGTTTGTCCATGGCGGCGATAGCGTCTTGAATTTGCACAGATGCCGTCAGAGAAACCGGATTATTTGTTGTATTTTTACACCACATTCCTTTAGGGGCGTTTGTTGAAAACATACCTTTGTGAATGTGGTGTTTTAATTTTGTTATTCTACTCATATGAAATCTTCTTGTTTTTCTCTGCTTGCGCTTGTTGTGAGTGTATCGCTTAGTGCCGCCACGGATGACTGGGCGCAACATAACCGTTATGCTGATGCCAACAGGTCGCTTGCCGATGCGCCGGTTGCCGTATTCATAGGCAACTCTATTACTGACCTTTGGGATGATATACACCCTGATTTTTTTGCAGTCAACAACTATGTCAACCGAGGTATCAGCGGGCAGGTGTCCTCGCAAATACTCGTCCGTTTTCAGGCGGATGTGATTCAACTTCACCCGCAAATGGTGGTTATTCTCGCAGGAACCAATGATATAGCCCTGAATAATGGTTATATCGCCATAGAGCATGTTGCAGAGAATATCAAATCGATGTGCGAATTGGCCCAATATAATCATATTCAGCCGATTATCTGTTCCGTTTTGCCTGCTTATGAATATCCTTGGCGCAAAGAGTCGGACTCTCCTGCAGAGACAATCCGGCAACTCAATGCTCTGCTGAAAGCGTATGCAGAGAGCCATAATATCGTTTATGTGGACTATTATTCCGCCTTGGCGGATGAACGCGGCGGTCTTCCAAAAGCCTATTCCAATGACGGTGTGCATCCCACTGCTGCGGGTTACGACATTATGGAACCCCTTATTACAGCCGAGATTGACAAATCCCTGAAGTAGTGCGCAGGGGTAGGAAATTAAGGATTGATTCGTGGTTGGAAGCAGTTGAAAAACGGTTTTGCATTGAAAGCAGAATGTTGGGTGTGTGAAATAGCCGGAAGGAAGAAAACAACAAAAAATACAGCATTCGGGATAACTATTCCATGCTGGACTCAACTAAAGGTATCTCGCAAAGATACTTGATAGTGCGAAATTTTGATGGCGTTGCCTGAATGTTTTTGGCGCAGGTATTGCACAGGCGAAAAAAAAGATGTACCTTTGCAGCCCATTCTTTGGATAGTAGTAACACATTAAGAAATAATCTCTTCGAGAGAAGAGGAAAGGAATAGATTATGAAAAGAACATTTCAACCGTCACAACGTAAGAGACGTAACAAACACGGTTTCCGTGAAAGAATGGCGACAGCAAACGGTCGCCGCGTATTGGCTGCCCGTCGTGCTAAAGGTCGCGCAAAACTGACTGTAGCGGACGAAGGACGTCATAAATACTAAACAGCCAAGTAAGGGGGTGAGGCGGAGAAGAGTGCTTGATACCTCTCCCTCGTGTATCTTTTTGAAAGAATGGGAAAAGAGAGTAATCTCCTTTCCCTTGTTTTGCTTGATAATAACAAACAGAGACTATGGAAACAACTCGTCAGCAAAAGATAGCGCGCTTGTTGCAAAAGGATTTGGGAGATATATTTCTCCGGTATGCTCATAAGTTCAAGGGGGTACTGATTTCTGTAAGCGAAGTAAGAATCTCGTCGGATTTGAGTATTGCCCATGTTTATTTGAGTATATTTCCTTCGCAGCAACAGGCAGCGGTGATGCAACAGATTGAGGAGGATAAGCGTCAGATCCGCGGAGAGATGGGGACGTTGGAGAGGCATCAGTTGCGTATTATCCCGGAACTGTTGTTCCATGTGGATGAAACATTGGATAAGATGTCGCATATCGACGAACTGCTGAAACAATAGCCCGATGCAGTTTTCTCTGCGCATAGCATGGAGGTATTTGTTTGCCAAGAAGCGGCATAACGCTATCAATATCATATCGGGTATCAGTACGGCGGGTGTGTGTGTGGTGTCTGCGGCGCTGGTGTGCGTATTGTCGGTGATGAACGGTTTCGGCGGTTTGGTGGAACAGATGTTTTCTGCATTTGATGCGGAATTGCGTATTGTTCCGGTGACTGGTAAGACGTTCCGTGCTGATACGGAGGAGTTTGAAAGCATAAAAAAATCTCCGCTTGTGGCGGTGTTCAGCGAGACGATAGAGGAGACTGCACTTGTGGATTTCTCGCAGAAACAGTTGCCTGTGCAATTGAAAGGCGTAGATGATAATTTCCAGCAACTGACGGAGATAGATTCCATTATAACGGATGGCTACTTCTCTGTATGCGATTATTATGACGACGGCATCAGCCGAACCCGCAGTTTTGAGCGTTGTGTGTTGGGCCGAGGGTTGGCGGCACAATTGGGTGCGAATGCTCATTTTGTGTCGGGGCTGAAGATTTATGCTCCCAAACGGACGGGAAACGTGAATCTGTTGCGTCCGGACAAGAGTCTGAACCGGACGGGGGCGTTTATAGCAGGCGTGTTTGCCGTTAATCAGACGAAGTATGACGACAATGTGATGATAGTGTCTTTGCCGCTTGCGAGGGAACTGTTCGAGTATGGGGAGCATGAAGTTTCGGCTGTGGAACTCAAGTTGGCAGAAGGAACTTCGATACGTTCTGCCAAGCGGATGATAGGCGGTATATTGGGTGACTCGTATCGGGTGCTTGACCGTTATGAGCAGCAAGAAGATTTCTTCCATATTTTTAAGGTGGAGCGGGTATTGACAATACTCCTACTGGTCTTCATCCTGCTGATAGCCTGTTTTAATGTGATAGGATCGCTATCAATGCTGATGATAGACAAACAGGAAGATGCAAGAATATTGCATAATCTGGGTGCGACATCGGATGATATACGGCATATTTTCCTCTATGAGGGGTGGTTGATTTCTGCGCTTGGAGCGGCTTTGGGCATCGCTCTGGGCGTGTTTTTGTGTCTTTTGCAGCAAGAGTTCGGTTTGATAAAGTTAGGCGACGGAACAAACTATGTGATAAGTGCCTATCCCGTTCAGGTGCAGGTGCTTGATCTGCTGCTCGTTTTGGGAATAGTATTGCTTTTGGGTTTTCTTGCCGCATGGTATCCGAGTAAACAAATAAACAAAACCTTATGAGATACGTTAAAGAGACAATCAGGTATGGTCTGCTGTTGGTGGTGTTGTGTTTCATGCAGTGCAGGGAATCTGTGACGACAACTACGAAGCAGCGGGAGTCGCATTACGACAAAGGGCAGGCGGTATTCTATGGTGCATATTATGCTGAGGAGGGAGTGGAGCAGAATGTAGTGGCATTGGATATGTATAGCAAAGGTCTTTCGTTGGATTCTGCAGGCTATATGGTGGGTTCCGGAGTGAACTTGTATATCTCCGATATATTTCTGCCTGAACAAGACTCTTTTTTGGTGGAAACAACGTATGTATCGGATACTACGGGCAACGTGTTTACTTTTCTGCCGGGCGTCAACTACGAGGGACAGATTAGCGGTGCCTATGTTCTGGAAGTGACGGATGGTGCTTTGAGCAGTGCAGAAGTGTTCCCTGAGGGCAGTTTCAACGTGGTTTCAAAGGAAGATAGTGTCTTTATAGAGTTTTTGTTGAAGAATGAAGCGGGTAAGAAATATGCCGCGGACTTCAAGGGGGAACTCCCTTATTACGACGGAAGGTGACAAATGGCGGAGATGAATGTACAGGGAACGGGGGTCTATAAGGCGTATCACACCTATCTGAAATTGGAGAAGGCGCTTTCGGAGAATACGGTGCTCGCCTACGAACAAGATCTTGACAAGTTGCGGGCTTACTTCGATAAAGTGGGGAAATCGCCGTGTGACGCTACGTACGATGATTTGCAGGAGTTTGTTTACGAACAGATGAAAGATGTCAGGAGTGTCCGTTCGCAGGCGCGTATTATATCAGGAGTCCATTCTTTCTACCGGTTTTTAGTGTACTCCAAGCGTATCGGGAACGACCCGTCGGAGTTATTGGCGTTGCCTAAGTTGGAGATGCGTCTTCCCAATGTGCTTACTGTGGAGGAGATTGACAGAATGATTGGATGCATTGACCTTAGTCTGCGGGAAGGGCATCGCAATCGTGCCATTGTTGAGATGCTGTATGGATCGGGATTACGGGTCTCCGAGTTGGTTGACTTGAAGTTGTCTAACATCTATCTGAAAGAAGAATATATGCTGGTGGAGGGTAAGGGAAGCAAGCAGCGTTTGGTGCCTCTCTCCAAGGAATCGATAAAGCAGTTTTTGCTTTGGTTGGAAGATAGGAACAGGTGGGACATCAAGCCGGAGTATAGTGATTGTGCTTTTGTGAATCGTTACGGAAGGCAACTCACGCGCACCATGATTTTTACCATTATCCGGAGACTTGCTTCGGAGGCAGGTATTCAGAAGGTTATTTCTCCGCATACGCTTCGCCATAGTTTTGCTACGCACTTGCTGCAAAACGGGGCGGACCTGCGTATCATTCAGCAGTTGCTCGGACATGAGAATATTACCACCACCGAAATCTATACCCACATAGATATCCAGGACCTGCGGCAAGCCATTTTGAAGTATCATCCTGCAAATCAAAAACATTGAATCGCTCTCGTTTCGTATATGCATGGTTGCTCCTGTTGTTTTTCGTCGCAGGTGCTAAGGCTGAGACTATTGTTGTGGGAGAAGTTATAGATGCCTTGTCAGGGTTGCCTGTTCCAAATGCAAGTATCTATTATCGGGGAACGCACATCGGATGTACCAGTAACCAGGAGGGGCTGTTTATGTTGCGTACGCAGTTGGATAGAAAGCGTACTTTGGTTGTTTCGGCAATTGGATACAAAACACGGCGCTATACTGTTGAGCCTGAACAGTATGTGGGGGTGACGGTCGCCTTGGAGGAAACCAATACGCAATTGGAAGATGTGTTTGTCGTTCCGGGAAGCAATCCTGCTTTGCCTCTTATGGAAAGGGTGCGTTCGGCGCGTTCGTCCAACGATATGGCGCGACGGAATGATTTTGCTTACAATGTCAATGAACACAAACAGTTGTATCTTAGTGAGATTAATCAGCGTCATCTGCAGCGCCGTCTATGGAAGGGGCTGCAGGCTGGCATGATACCGGCATTGGACTCTACATTCATCCTCCCTCTCTATTCTTTGAAACGAACATGGAGAAAGCAGGGTAACAGCCTGTTGCCGCAGACTGACCCGGAGGAACAATATGCCATGCTTGCATCTTCCGACTATTCTCTGCTGCTCACCGAACAAGAACTGCCTTATAACTTCTATAACAACACGGTGGATATCTTCGGAAAGAGTTTTCTTAGCCCGCTTTCATCTTCAGGGAACCAATACTATAATTTTTATCTTGCGGATAGTGTTCTGTCGGAACAGGGTAAACTCTATTGTCTGCATTTCCGCAGTAAGAATGTTTTTATGCCTGCTTTCAATGGGGAAATGGTCATTGACTCTGCCTGTTGCGCTTTGCAATCCATTCATGTGACGGTTCCTCGCGAGGCGAATATGAATTATCTTTCTTCTTTGCAACTGTCCCAGATATATGCCCCGAACCATGCCTTGCAAAATGAGACATTCTCTCTTGTTTTGGATTTTGCAGTCAAATCCGATAGTTCTCATATCTTCCCCTCGGTGCTTGTCTTGCGGAGTCTTTCTGTGGAGGATACGTTGAAAGTAATGTCGCCGGAACCTGTGCAAACGGAAGGGTATATTTCGGATAGTCTGCGTTCTTCGGCAATGGACTCTCTTCGCAATACGCCGCTGATGCGTGTTGCAGGTTTTGCTGCTCAGGTGATAAATACGGGATATATCCCTACTGGAACACCCGTTGATATTGGCGACATCACGGAGGTTGTCCGGTATCGCCGCAACGAGGGGTTGCATTTGGGACTTCCGTTGCGGACCAATGGGAAACTCTGGAAGAATGTTTCCTTGGGTGGCTATCTGGCTTATGGTTTTCGTGATCGTGCATGGAAGGGAGGGGGAAAGGTGCAGATTGCTCTTCCAACCGAGCGTCGTCATACGCTTAGTGGCAGTTACGATGATCATTATGTGTGGAGTGAGGTTGATTATACCGATCAATGGTTGCGTGAAAACTATATCGGATTTCGTGCCATGGGGCTGACTATGGCTCTTTTCAATTCTCTTTATACCAATGCTTCCGCCGTCAACACTGCTCTCCGCCAGCGGGAATGGCGCTTCTGGACGGAAAATGATTGGACGGACAACTTGGAGACTTTCTTCGATGTCCGTCTCGGACGTATGGGCTATGGTTCTGCCGCTGTCGATTATTACCGGATGCCGTCCTATCGCTATTCTTCTTTTTCGGCTACTTTCCGCCTTGGCTGGAACGAACGCAAGGTGGATTATTATTTCAAACGTATCCATCTTCATAGTGCTTATCCCGTACTCTGTCTGTCGGGAGAGTTGGGCAGTTTCCGTACCGATGCAATGGAACAGTATGGACTGTATGCCAAATTGGCTGTTTCCGTCTCGCAGCATATCAGTCTTGGCTTGTGGGGGGAATTGAATTATGCGGTTCAGGCAGGCATTGTTGGAGGTGAAGTCCCTTATCCGGTGCTCAAAACTTTTAATGGCAATCAGACTTACACGTATGATCCTTATCGCTTTACGCTGATGAACCAATGGCAATATGCTGCCGACAAATATATTCTTTTGCATGCCGGTTGGGATATGAATGGCATTCTTTTCAATCGTATTCCGGGTGTCCGCTATCTTCGCTTGCACGAGTTGTTGGAACTGAAACTCGCTTATGGAGACCTCGGGAGTAAGCATAATGAAGTCCTTTCTTTGCCTGCCGGCATGCAGAGTCTCAATGTCCCCTATGTGGAAGTGGGAGTCGGTATAGGTAACATCTTGCGGGTGGCTGAAGTCTATTCTGTTTGGAGACTTACCCATTGGAATGATACGGATAGTCCCGTATGGGGTATTCGCTTCCGCCTGCATCTTGGTATGTGACCCGTTGGCAGGTTGAATAAAAGTTGCTACCTTTGCAATCCCGTTCAGGGAAGTATGTGAACCGATGAAGCAAACCATCAT